>DATGPC010000062.1:0-26198 GCA_035305265.1 Thermomicrobiales bacterium
GTCGAACGCCGGCATCTGGTCCGGCCGATTGACCAGCACCGCCCGGGCCGCGGCGTGGACGTCGTCCTTCCGCCCGAAGCCGACCGTCTGCATCGCGTCCAGCAACTCGATGATATGGCCCGTGCCGACCTTCAGCCCGGCTTTTCGAAGCCGGCGGCCGAACGTCATCAGGTTGCGCCCGATAATCGGCGCGTGGAGATCCGGTTCCTGGTTATTCGGCTGCCGCATTGACCGCCCGATCGACCAGCTTCCCGGCAACCTCGCCGGCAACCCGGTCCACATCTTCCTGGTATTTCAGGATCACGCCGAGCGTATCCTCGACCACCCGGTCGTTCAGCTCGTGCGTGCCGAGCGCCCGCAACGCCTGCGCCCAGTCCAGCGTCTCCGCCATCCCCGGCGACTTGAACAGGTCAATCTCGCGAAGGCCCTGCGTGAAGGAGACGATCTGCGACGACAGTTGCTCTGGCACCTCCGGCACCTTCGCCTTCAGGATCTTCAGCTCCTTCTCGTAGGAGGGGAAATCAACCCAGAAGTAGAGGCAGCGCCGCTTGAGCGCATCATGGATCTCACGCGTCCGGTTCGACGTCAGGATCACGATCGGCCGGTGCTCCGCGCGGATCGTTCCCAGCTCCGGCACCGTCACCTGGAAGTCGGACAGGATCTCGAGCAGGAACGCCTCCAACTCCTGGTCAGCCCGATCCAACTCGTCGATCAGCAGGACCGGCGAGGCATCGTGCGCGGCGTCGATCGCCTGCAGCAGCGGCCGCTTCAGCAGGAATTCGTCGCTGAAGATGTCCCGCCGCACCGTCGCCTGGTCGATCTCCGATGTCGCCTCCAGCGTCCGGAGGTAGAGCATCTGCCGCGGGTAGTCCCACTCGTAGATCGCTGAGCTGGCGTCGAGCCCCTCATAGCACTGCAGGCGGATCAACGGCGCATTCAGCGCCGACGACAGCACCTTGGCGATCTCGGTCTTGCCGACGCCGGCCTCCCCTTCGAGCAGGAGCGGCTTACCCATCTTCAACGTGAGGAAGAGGGTCGTCGCGAGGCTGCGGTCGGCGATGTACTTGTGCGACTCGAGGATCGCCGCGAGATCATCGACCGACTGGATGCCCGGTGCGAAATCATGAACGTATGTATCGGCGGGTGCGCTATTCAACGGAGGACCTTTCATCGTGGGCATGGCCCATGGTTTCGATTACCCCTCCCAGTATCCCCGAGCGTGGAAAGCGTGACCAGAGCCGAGACCCGGGTCACGCATCCTTTCGGGATATCGAATCACGACTCCAGTACCCGGTCAGCGAACGACGGCCGAATCCGCCGGCACCAGCCGCACGCTTCTTCTATCATGGCACCGGATTACACGTCCCTGCGGTTCAGCAGTCTCGCAGACACCACCGTCAGCCCAATCACCCAGCCGACCGTCGCCACAACAGCGAGAGGGCGATCCAGGTACATCGGGTAGCCCGGATCGAGGTGCCCGATCGTCCACGCATCGATCGCCGGTCCGGGGAGCCACGCAAGGACATTCTCCTGAACGCTCCGGGGAAACATGCCGCCGAACAGGGCGGGCATGACCATCATCGCCAGGAGTGTGGTGATCGACGCCGCGCTCGACCGGAAGATGAACGTCACCGGCACCGCCATCACCGGGAACAGCACCCCGGAAAGGCCCGTGAGGAGAACCGTCCGGAACGTCTCCCCTTCGAACACGGCGACGGTCGGCACGCCGTAGGAGCCAAGGATCAACTGTCCCGACTGGATCGTCGCGAAGGTGATCAGCACCAGCGGCACGATCAGGAACATTCCGACCGCCGACATCTTGGCGAGTAGGACCTGCGTCCGGTTCGGGGTCACCTGCAACGTGAGCCGAATCATGCCCGAGGCGTACTCGCTCGCAACCATCCGGACGGCGATCACGATCCCGAGTATGCCGCCGAACAACAGGCCGGCAAACGACGTCATCAGCGGATCGAAGACGGCCTTGTCCGCCTCTGTCCATTCGTTCCATGACCACCCGGTTGCCCAGGTGAGCAACGATGTCATGCCAACCGAGAGCACCGCAGCAAGGAGCAGCAGGACCCAGGTCGAGCGTACCCCCACCAATTTCGCCCACTCCGACATCAACGTTGCCCGGAATGGAGTCGACCGGCGCACCGCCGGCTGGCTGGCCACGTGGTCGTTGAACGAGATGCTAGACATAGGTAGCCTCCTCCTGGTTGGAGAGTTCGTCGATCACAGCGGCGACCGTTTCCTCCGGCCCGCCGTGCCCGTTCGTGCCGTACTCGACGCTGTCTCGCGTCAGGTCCATGAACGCGGCCTCGAGACTGCCTCGCTGTGGCGAAAGCTCGTGCAGCGGAACCTGGAACCGGTGCGCGAGATTGCCGACGTCCGCGGCCGTCATTCCCCGCACGATCAAGGTGTCGTCGCCGTCCGGCGTGACGGTCGATCCCGCCGCCTCGAGAATGGGTGCGAACTGCGCGATCTTCGGCGACCGGACGCGGAGGGCGTTTCCGGTGGTGCGGGCCATCAGCTCCTCCATCGGCGCATCGGCGACGAGCCTGCCCTTCCCGATCACGATGATGTGGTCGGCGGTCGCCTGCATCTCGCTCATCAAGTGGCTGGAGACAAAGACCGTCCGGCCCTCCCTTGCCAGCTTCTGCAACAGGGACCGGAACCAGAGGATCCCGTCCGGATCGAGTCCGTTCACCGGCTCGTCGAAGAGCAGGACGCCCGGGTCGCCCAACATTGCCGTGGCGATGCCCAACCGCTGGGACATGCCGAGGGAGAAGCTGCCGATTTTCTTCCCGGCGACCGCTTCCAGCCCCACCATGCCGAGAACCTCGTCGACGCGACGCGGGTCGATGTCGCTTGCCATCGCGATCCACGTAAGATGCTGCCGGGCGGTTCGGGAACCGTCGACCGCCTTCGCATCGAGCAGCGCCCCAACCTCATGGATTGGCGCCGGCAGGTCCCGGTAGGCGACCCCGTTGACGGTGACGCTTCCGCTGGTGGGGTTGTCAAGGCCGAGGATCATTCGCATCGTCGTGGACTTTCCCGAGCCGTTCGGGCCAAGGAAGCCGGTGATGACGCCAGGTCGTACCTCGAAACTCAGGTTGTCCACGGCCAGGGTGGTGCCATACCGTTTGGTGAGTCCGTGTGCCGTGATCATAGTGGCACTCCTCCGTTTTATTGGGTGCATGAGGCCCGGGGTCTGGCTCCACGCAGAGGTCGCCAGCCCGTATACACCTGTCGGTTTCGATTGGGTCCCGTAAGAACTATTTGTTTCGGAGCGACATGTCCCTGGCGACGAGCCAGGCGGCTCCCCCGGCAAGGGCTGCCCCGACCAGCGAGATCAGCGTGGCGTTCACGGGCGACGCGATGTCGGCGATCGGGATGAACCGGGTCACGATGCCGAAGAACCCGCCATCGGTCCGGTCGAACGACCCCGTGAGTCCAAGGACCAGCGCTCCGGGAAGAAGCGAGAGCCAGCCGGCGTTCTGTGAGCGATAAAGCGAGATACCGACGAACGATCCAACAGCAGCCCAGACCAGGAATGCGAGCAGATTCTCGAGCAGGATCAGCCCGAAATCGGTCCGCGAGCTGAACAGGTGATCGCTATCGATCGAGCCCGGCCAATCCCTCCACTCGTACACCAGCTCCTCGATGAGATAGCCGACCGACATCAGGAAGGAGACCCATACCGCGACAACCCCGATCGTGATTCCCGTTTCGATCGTCGCGTCCCTTCGTGTCTTCCCGTTGGCGACGAACAAGGGCACATGCACGTACATCAGCCAGCCGCAAATGATGCCGACATACCAATGCGCGACGGAGACGGCGATCTCCCAGGCGCTGATCGAGACATCGAAGAACCGGTCAACGACCAGGACAATGGCAAACGTTGCCACGACGGTGAGGACCCAAGCGATCGCCGCGAGGACGATCTGGTCCTCGAGCTGGATGCGGGGAAATCGCCACGTCCTCGCCGGCGCTGTCCCGGATACCGTTGACTGCATCTCGAACCTCACTTCCAAAAGCCGGATTAGCGGTGCTTTCTCAGGGCTACCTGTTCCGAAGTGGCATGTCGCGGACGACCCACCAGGCAAGAGCGAAGGCAACCGCCGCCCCGACCAATGCCAGTGGAATGGCAACGCCTAAAGACGTCACGTTGAACTCCGGGACCGCGCGCCGGACGAACCCGAAGAGCCAAAACTCGCTTCGATCCAGGGATCCTGATAGCAGGATCAGGATCGTGCCCGGCAGGATGGAGAACCACCCCAGGTCCGGGGAGCGGTACAGCGCGGCGCCAACGAAGCCGCCGACCATCGTCCACACCAGGAACATGAACGAGAACTCCAGGAGGATCATGCCGACGTCGGTACGGGAGCCAAACCAGTGGTTGTCGTCGATCTGCCCGTTCCAGCCGGCGAATTCGTACACCACGTGCTCGATGACGTACCCAATCGAGGTCAGGATGGCCGCGACAATCGGGTAGATCGCGGCGACGATCGCCCACTCGATGAAGGCGTCCCGGCGCGTACGCCCGTTCGCGATGAACATCGGGACGAGCACGAACGTCACCCAACCGCTCATGAAGGCAACGAACCATGGCGCAACACCGGCCGCGATTTCCCACGCGCTGATCCGGATGCTCGTAAAGTTCGCCACGACCGCCACGGTGACGTTCGTGAAAACCGCCGCCAGCGCCCAGATAATCATCGCGAACTCGAGCTGGCCCTTGAGCACCATCCCCGGGAAGCGCCAGGTTCGCTCCTGGCTCCGGACCGCCTGCATCAGTTGCCCCCCTTCGGCTCTGTGAGGTAGACGAAGAGGTCTTGCAGGTCGAGCGGCTCGAGATCCAGTCCGGCCCGTGCCGCCTCGTCACGCTCGCCGTTCTGCAACATGCCGTACAGCATCGCCGACTTGGTCCGGCCAAGCTGGCGTTCGCCGATCACCGTCCGTCCCGTGATGAACGCGTCAACGGCGTCCTGTGGCCCGGTGATCGCAACGCCCCTGGCGAGCAACGCATCGCTCTCGTCGTGGATGAGGAGCTTGCCGTGATCGATGATCGCAACCTCCTCGAAGATGCGGCTCACCTCCTCGATCAGGTGGGTCGAGAGGATGAACATCCGCGGATGCTCCATGAAGTCCTGCAACACCAGGTCGTAGAAGACGTATCGTGACGGCGCATCCAGGCCGAGGTAGGTTTCGTCGAACATCGTCAGCGGCGCCCTGGCGGCAAGCCCGAGCGCGATGCCGACCGCCGAGCGCTTCCCTCGCGAGAGCTGGTCGAGCTTCGACTTCACCGGCACCTCGAATCGTTCGAGAATCTGGCCAGCGAGTTCCTTGTCCCAATTCGGACGGAGGTATTCAGCGAACCGCAGGGCCTCGCTGACCTTCTCCGACTCCTCGACCGTATCCCCGCCCTCGCGGATCAGCGCGATATCGCGAACGACGTGCGCGTTCTCGAAGACGGGTTCACCGTTGACCAGCACCTCGCCGGCGGTCGGCTTCCGGAACCCGGCCAAGATCGAAAGAAGCGTGGTCTTGCCCGAACCGTTCCGGCCAAGCAACCCGATGATCTTGTTGCCCTCGAGCGTCAGGTCCAGGGAATCCAGTGCGGTCGTCTCCCCGAACTGCTGTGTCAGTTGCCTCGTCTCGATACGCATGTTTATGCGTTCCCCTTCGTCGCTACCTGCTCGATATGGCGAATTACCTCGTCGATCGGGATGCCAATGGCCTGCGCCTCCGCAACCATCGGGTCGACCACATCCTCGAAGAAGCGCTCCCGGTGATTTGCACGGAGGGCCTCGCGCGCTCCCGGGCTGACGAACATGCCGATCCCGCGCTTCTTGTAGAGGATCCCTTCGTCTACCAACTGCTGGAATCCCTTCTGCGCCGTCGCCGGGTTGATGCGGTAGTACGCGGCGTATTGGTTGGTCGACATGACCTGCTCGTCCTCCAGGAGCGCTCCGCTCAAGATCTCTTGCTTGATCTGTTCGGCTATCTGCCGGTAGATCGGAGTACTGTCGTCAAACACGGCTCGCTCCGCCTAGGTGGTTCATTACTCATGTAATGAACCATATCACCCATGAACCACGGGGTCAATAGTCGGTTCGCCGATGCCGCCGGACGACAAACGGGGAGATCCATGCTGGACCTCCCCGTTAGCGCTTCATTTCCTTGTGCCTATCGGCTTTTCTGGTTCAACCTGTCCTCGATCGGGCCAGCCGCGACCGTCACCCCATGCAGGTAGGTTGGCTCCAGCGTCACCGGATCGTCGACGTCCCCCCGGGACAGGCGCTCCCGCGCAAGCCGCACGAGGACGGCTGGATCGCGGGGCTCCCACCGAACCCGGGCATGTGCGGCCTCAACACGCTCCTGCTGCGCCTCGGCAAGCTCCCCGGCTACGAGAACCTCCGGCATTCCCTGGAGCGCCTCGATCAACTGGTCCAGCGTTGTGTTTCGTGGCGACGCGTCCCGGCTCGGCCCGAATCGTTGCCAAACAACCCTCCCCCGGCCCGCCGGAAGGACCGCGACGAGATCCTCTTCATCCGCCACCGCGGCGGCCGTGATCTCCAGCGTCGGGATACCGATGATCGGCACGCCACCTGCCAGCACGATGCCTTTCGCGATGCTCATCCCGACCCGAAGCCCGGTGAACGTCCCCGGCCCGGTCGCGACGGCAACAGCGTCGAGTTCGGAGGGCGCGATACCCGCCTCGCGGCACATGTCGTCGATCGCGGGGAGCACGCTGGTCGTTTGCGTCCTGCCAGCCTGCCAAACACGAGTCCGGACATCGGCGCCGACCGCAAGCCCGATCCCCGCCCACTCTGTGGACGTGTCGAGCGCGAGCATCACATCCGTGCCCTCTGCTGGTTGAGTATGGCTATCGTTTTCCATGTTGGCCTTGTCTTTACCGAGCCGTTACAATCTTAACAATTGCGACAATGAAGCGCCTCGACGGTAGCGTACACTTCGCGAGAACTTTGCGCCCTACATGGCTGACCACGGGCGCAAATGGCTGAACGTTTTGTAGGAATAGGTATACGAGTACGGTCGGACGCTTCTGGCCGCATCCGTGTGCCTTTCATCACAGAGGAAATCCATGGCGCACGAGAGTACGTCGCCCTCGCCGGCAATGCCCCGCACCACATCAGGGGATCAGGTATACGCAGTACCAAAGGCCAGATTTGGCGGATTGGCCGGCAAGGAATGGTTCTTGTTCCTGTTGTTCATCGCGCCGAATTTCTTCTTCCTGATCCTGTTTACCTATTGGCCCCTGATCGAGAACTTCAGGTTGAGCCTGTACTCGACGAACCAGTTCCTGGGCACGTCAACGTTCTCCGGGCTCGACAACTACGAGTGGTTGTTCTCGAACCGGGACTTCAGGCAAGTGGCCAGCAACACGGCGATCTTCATCGTCGCCTGTGTCGCGGGCACGCTCGGGTTGGGCCTTGCCGTCGCGTTGCTCCTCAACGAGAAGCTGAAGGGTCGGACAGCCGTCCGCGCCTTGGTGTTCGCGCCGTACCTGATCTCCGGCGCCGCTATCGGCCTTGTCTGGGCCTACATCTTCAACCCGCGCTACGGACTTCTCCAGACCATCCTCGATATCTTCGGGATCCCGTCGCCAAACTGGCTGGACAGCTCGTCCTGGGCATTGCCGGCCATCATCATCGTCTACGTCTGGAAGAACCTCGGCTTCGCCGCCGTCGTTTTCCTGGCCGGTCTCCAGGGTATCCCGAAGGACCTGTACGAGGCCGCGAAGCTGGACGGAGCCAGCGCGTGGTGGCGCTTCCGCTCGGTCACGCTCCCGATGTTGTCGCCAATCTCGTTCTTCCTGATGGTGACGTCGGTCCTTTCAACGTTCCAGGCGTTCGACATCCAGGACATCATGACCGGCGGCGGCCCGGCTGGCGCAACGACGACCCTGGTGTATTATGTTTACGAACAAGCATTCCAGGCGCAGAACCATGAACGGGCAGCCGCTGCGGCAGTCATCCTGTTCATCCTTATGCTGATCGTGACGATGGCACAGACGCTCTGGGAGCGAAGGCAGGTTCACTACGGTGGGTAAGCAGCAACTCTTGTCACCGAGATCACTCGGATACATCGCCATGGCGTTCGTGGCGCTCATCATCGGCGTGCCGATCTTCTGGATGCTCTCCGGCTCCCTGAAGTCGCTCAACGACATCTACAACCCGAACCAGTGGCTGCCTTCCACCTTCCTCTGGGAGAACTACAAGGAAGCGTGGACGACCGTCCCGTTCGGCCGGTTCTACATCAACTCGTTCATCATCACCATTGCCGGGGCCGGGCTGGAGATCTTCTGCGGCGTGCTCTGCGCGTACGCATTCGCCTTTCTCCGGTTCCCGGGCAAGAACATCCTGTTCATGGTCGTACTGGCGTCGCTGATGGTGCCGTCGCAGGTCGTCATCATCCCGAACTTCCGGTTCATGGCGATCCACGTCCAGGACTGGTTCAACCTCAGCGACAACTGGGTCAACACGTATCAGGGTGTCTTCCTCCCCGGCGCCGCCACCGCATTCGGCACCTTCCTGATGCGCCAGGGCTTCATGGGACTCCCGAAGGACGTCCTCGATGCCGCCAAGGTCGATGGTGCCGGCCACATCCGGACCATGGTGGGCGTGATGCTTCCGATGGCGAAGCCGATCGTCGTGACCTTTGCCCTGATCTCGGTCGTCAGCAAATGGAACGAGTACCTCTGGCCGCTCATCATCACCAACACGCTGAACATGCGTCCGATCACGGTCGGTCTTCGCTTCCTGATGGATGCCGAGGGCGCCAACCAGTGGGGCGTCATCATGGCCGGTACAACCTTCGTGGTCGCGCCGATGCTGATCATCTACGTCTTCATGCAGCGGTTCATCATCGACGGACTGACCGCGGGTGCGACCAAGGGTTAATTGACGAGACGTTAATACCGATCGGCCGTTATGACGTCTGGGACGGCCTACAATTGCCGGGCCGCCGGAGAAGAACGACCGGCGGCCACCAACAACACAGGAGCCAACAGGGGCACCAGGATGGTGCTCGCAGGAGCTCGTCGAGTCGACGATATAGGGGAGTCATCATATGGCTACGAACATCAACCGTCGGTCGTTCCTGAAGGGCACCGCTGGCGCCGCCGCCCTCGGTGCTGCCAGCTCTACATTCTTCGCCCCCAGCCTGATCTCCGCCCAGGGCGGTGACACCGAGCTGATCCTCTGGACCTCCTTCGGCTCCGGCCCGAACGGCGAGGCGCAGGCCAAGCTCATCGAGGACTACAACGCCCAGGGCAATGGCGTCACCGTGACCTCCTCCATCTACGCGAACTACGAGGAGCTCGCCAACGCCGTCCTCACCGGCCTGCCGTCGGGCGATATTCCGCACCTTGCCGTCCTTTCAGACGTCTGGTGGTTCACGTTCTACCTCCGGGGAGCGTTGGCCGACCTCACCGACCATGTCGATACGCCGGAGGACTACGTCGAGTCCCTCTTCGTCGAATACCAGCGCAACGGCGGTCAATACGCCATCCCGTTCGCCCGTTCCACCCCGCTCTTCTACTTCAACCGGGAAGCGCTCGAGGCGGCGGGGCTCGACGAGTCCATCTTCGAGAACTGGGAGACCTTCCGCGAGAACGGCCCAACCCTCGTCGAGGCTGGTGGCGTCGACGCAGCCTTCGGCTTTGGCAGCGCTACGGGTTACGGCGCGTGGTTCATGCATGGTCCGGTCTGGGCGTTCGGCGGCCGTTACTCCGACGAGGATTTCAACATCCTCATCGACGAGGAAGGCGCCGTGAACACCGGCGAGTTCATGCGCGAGTTCGTCCAGAACTACGGCGCCGCCGCGGTCAACGACGTCTCCGCGGACTTCAACACCGGCGCGCTCGGCGCCATCATCCAATCCACCGGCTCGCTCGGAAGCATCACCGAGGGCGCTCAGATGGACTTCGGCACCGCCAAGCTGCCAGAGGGTCCGGAAGGCTTCGGCTGCCCGACCGGTGGTTCCGGACTCGCCGTGCTGGCCGACTTCTCCGAAGAGGAGATTGCCGCCGCGGCCGACTTCATTACCTTCTGCACCAACACCGAAAACGCCGCCTACTGGGCGCAGACGACGGGCTACATGCCGGTCCGGACATCCGCGGTCGAGAGCGACGAGTACCAGGCCTTCCTCGAGGAGAATCCGCGCAACCAGGTCGCGCTGGAGCAGCTGCCGCTGACCCAGCCGCAGGACAGTGCGCGCGTCTTCATCCCGAACGGCGACCAGATCATCGGTCGCGGATGGGAGCAGGTCCTCGTGAACAACGTCCCGGCCGCCGACGCCTTCGCAGAGGTCGCCGCGACGCTCGAGGAAGAAAAGGGTCCGGTTCTCGAAGCCATCGCAGCGGTTGAAGGCTAATTCGCGCAACCGGTGCGCATTGGTATGGCAGGACGACTGGCAAACGACCGGCGTCCTGCTATGCTGTAGGGGTCGAAATAAAACGATCTGTCGGGCGACGAGCCACCTGAGAAGTGAGTGGTCTTCGAGGAAGCGCGTGCCCATCGGCAAGGTACCTGGAGGTATATCAAGACAATGGCAATGATCAATCGTCGCTCGCTCGTTAAGGGCGCTGTCGCTCTCGGCGCCGCCAGCGCCACCTACTCCGCTCCCGCGCTGATCTCCGCGCAGGGCAGCGATACCGAGATCATTCTCTGGACCGCGTTCGGCTCCGGCGTCAACGGCGAGGCGCAGGCCAAGCTCATCGAGGACTACAACGCCCAGGGCAATGGCGTGAAGGTCACCGCCTCGATCTACGCCAGCTACGAGGAGCTCGGGAACGCCGTTCTGACCGGCCTGCCGAGCGGTGACGTCCCCAACCTCGCGATCTTCTCCGAGGTCTGGTGGCCGATGCTTTACATGCGCAACGCCCTCGTTGACCTCACCCCCTACGTCGACACGCCGGAGGACTACGTCGAGCAGCTGTACGCGGAGTACCAGCGCAACGGCGGTCAGTGGGCGATCCCGTTTGCGCGCTCGACCCCGCTCTTCTACTTCAACCGCACGGCGCTCGAGGCGGCCGGGCTCGACGAGTCCATCTTCGCGACATGGGAGTCCTTCCGCGAGAACGCGCCGGCACTGGTCGAGGCTGGAGACCTCGCCGCGTCCTTCGGCTTCGGCAGCGCCGCGAGCTACGGCGCGTGGTTCATGCACGGCCCGATCTGGGGCTTCGGCGGCAACTACTCCGATGAGGAATTCAACGTCCTGATCGACGAGGGTGGCGCGGTCGAGTGCGGCGAGTTCATGCGCGAGTTCGTCCAGGACTACGGCGCTGCCGCGGTCAACGATGTGTCCGCCGACTTCAACACCGGATCCCTTGGCGCGATCATCCAGTCCACCGGTTCCCTCGCCGGCATCACGGCCGGTGCCCAGATGGACTTCGGCACCGCCATGATCCCCGAAGGCCCGGTCGGCTTCGGCTGCCCGACCGGCGGCTCCGGCCTCTCGGTCCTCGCAGACTCCACTGAAGAGGAGATCGAGGCGGCGATGGACTACATCACCTTCGCCACCAACACCGAAAACGCCGCGTGGTGGGCCATGACCACGGGCTACATGCCGGCGCGCAACTCCGCTCGCGAGAGCGAGGAGTACCAGGCGTTCCTCGAGGAGAACCCGAACAACCGCACCGCCATCGAGCAGCTGCCGAAGACGCAGATGCAGGATCCCATCCGCCCGTGGGTCCCGAATGGCGACGTCATCATCGGCCGTGGCTGGGAGCAGATCCTGGTCAACAACGTCCCGGCGGCGGATTCCTTCGCCGAGGTCGCGGCTGAGCTCGAGCGCGAGAAGGAGCCCGTCCTCGAGGCTCTCGCCGCAATCGAGGGCTAAAGCAACCCGATCACTCGAAAAAGAGGGAGGGATGGCCTATCGGCTATCCCTCCTTTTTTGTTATCTTTAGTTCCATACGCACAACATATGACCATGCGGCGCGCATGGTTGCGGGTCTTCCGTTCCACGGCAAACGGGGCGTCACGTTGACGTCCACGCACGACGGTCGTATTGGCGACCAAAAGGAGTCCGGGAAATGGCAAGGATCAATCGTCGCTCGCTGCTCAAGGGAACCGCCGGCGCGGCCACACTCGGTGCCGCCAGCGCAACGTTCAGTTCTCCGGCGCTTATTTCCGCCCAGGGCTCGGATATCGAGCTCATCCTCTGGACGAATTTCGGCTCCGGCGTCAATGGCGAGGCGCAGGCGAAGCTGATCGAGGATTACAACGCCCAAAGCAACGGCGTCACGATCACGTCATCCCTGTACGCCGACTATGAAGAGACCGCCAACGCCATCCTGACCGGCTTGCCGTCGGGCGACGTCCCGCACCTGGCTGTGCTGTCTGACGTCTGGTGGTTCACCTTCTACCTTCGCGGCGCGATCCATGACCTCACGGGCCTGGTCGATACCCCGGAGGACTACGTAGAGTCGCTCTATATCGAGTACGAGCGCAACGGCGGTCAGTACGCCGTCCCGTTCGCCCGCTCCACTCCGCTCTTCTACTTCAATCGGGAGGCGCTCGAGGCGGCGGGGCTCGACGAGTCCATCTTCGCGACATGGTCGGACTTCCGGGACAACGCCCAGGCGCTCGTCGATACCGGCACAGTCCCCGCCTCATTCGGCTTCGGCAGTGCCGCTTCCTACGGTGCGTGGACGATGCACGGACCCGTTTGGGCGTTCGGCGGCAACTACTCCGATCCGGAGTTCAACATCCTGATCGATGAGGGCGGCGCGGTCGAGGCGGGTGAGTTCATGCGCTCCCTCGTACAGGAGCACAGCGCCATTGCGGTGAGCGACCCGAACACCGAGTTCAATACAGGCGGCCTGGCAGCGATGATCGCGTCCACCGGCTCGCTGGGCACCATCAGGGATGGCGCGCAGATGGAGTTCGGTGTCGCGAAGCTGCCGGAGGAGCTGCAGTTCGGCTGCCCGACTGGCGGCGCCGGTCTCGCGGTTATCTCCAGCGCCACGGAAGAAGAGCTCCAGGCGGCGATGGACTACATCACCTTCGTGACGAACACGGAGAACGCCGCGTACTGGTCACAAACGACGGGATACATGCCGGTCCGCACCTCCGCGGTCGAGAGCGAGAGCTACCAGGCGTTCCTTCAGGAGAATCCTGAGAACCAGGTCGCGATCGAACAGCTGCCGCTGACCCAGCCGCAGGACAGCGCGCGCGTCTTCATCCCGAACGGTGACCAGATCATCGGTCGCGGTTGGGAGGAAGTGCTGGTCAACAACCGACCGGCGGCCGAGGTCTTCGCGGAAGTGGCCGCGCAGCTTGATGAGGAAAAGCAGCCGGTGCTCGACGCGCTTGCCGAGGTCGAAGGCTAACCCTCTCCTCTCTGTCATAGCAAAAAGACGTGCCGCCGGACTTAAGTCCGGCGGCACGTCGCTGTCAGGCCCCGATTCTCTCGATCGTCACCCTGCGACGATCACCGCCCAGGTGATCGATCCGCACGACCGTGAACGATTCCGGCAACCAGTCTCCGGCACGCTCCGGCCACTCGATTACGCTCACGCCGTCGGGCGGATCCAGATATACCTCGTACCCGAGGCTCTCTAGCTCGTCCGGGTCGACCAGACGATAGAGGTCGAGGTGATACAACGTCAGCTCGCGTCCTCGATGCTCCCGAACCAGGGTAAACGTCGGGCTCTGCACCGGCTCTCGCACGCCCAACCCGGCGGCGATCCCCTGCGTCAGCGTCGTCTTGCCCGCGCCAAGATCGCCATGCAGCATCAGGACATCGCCGACACCGAGCCCGGCCGCGATCATCTCGCCCAGCCGCTGCATCTCCTCCGGCGAGCCGACGTCGTACACGCCCTCGCCGATCATCCCTGTGACTGTCCCGGGAGCTCACCGACCCAGGTCGTCACGTCCTCGATCGATCGTCGTTGCCGCACCGGCGGCTCCATATTCGGGCAGCCGACGTACACCGTACCGAGCATGATGCCCTCGTCGGGCATCTTCAGGAACTCGCGGACCTCCTGCGAGAACACGAGGTCGCCCGTCCGCCACATCGCCGCCAGGCCGAGCGAATGCGCCGCCAGCAACATGTTCTGCACGGCCGCCGCCGTCGCCGCGATCTCTTCCACCTCGGGAACGATCGGGTTGGGCACTGCATACACGGCGATCACATACGGCGCCCGGAGCGGCTTCTTTGCCGCACTGTTGAACGCGGCCATCGCCTTCTCCGGATCGGCGGATGTCCGCACGGCAGCCCGACCCATCGCCTCGCCAAGCCCCATGCGGGCGTCGCCAGACAGCACGACGAACCGCCAGGGCTCGGTCTGCTTGTGATTCGGCGCCCATGTCGCCGCTTCGAGCATCTGGCGAATCAACGCCACATCGGGCACCTCATCGGTGCACTTGCCGATGCTGCGACGTGACCGGATCGCTTCCAGGACGGACAAATTCTGCTGCAACGAGGTTTCCATGTATCTCTCCAGATAGACCAGGCGCTGCCAACCTGCGCCACGTTTCCAATCGCCGATTGTGACACAGGGAGACGTGGCAGCATGCATCCTAGGCGAAGTGGTCAAAGGCCCCGACATCGACCGCCTGCTCCGACCCGTCCGTATCGATCATCACCAGTGCCGGACGGTCGCTCGTGAGAGGCAGGATCTCTCCAATGTCGGTCAGCGTTGCGCCAACATCCCGGGCAGCTTCGATGATCGCCGGCAGCGCCCCTGCCGGTACCGTCGCCAACAGCTCGTAATCCTCACCCCCACGCAAGGCCATATCCAGCCAGCGCTCCGGGAACAAGGCGCGCACCGCGGGTGACACGGGCACCGCGCGCACATCGACCCGGGCCGCGACATCGCTCGCCGCGAGGATTTTCGGCAAGTCACCCAGCAACCCGTCGCTCAGGTCCATCGCCGCGGTCGCCCCGTGCGCGGCGAGCACCTTGCCGAGCGCAACACGCGAGTTCGGCCGCAGCTGCGCGGCAACCAGCAGGTCCGCCGTCGTGGCCTTCTGGCGCAGGGCATGATCACCCAGCAACGCCAATCCGGCAGCGGACGCCCCGAGCGTCCCGCTGACGACGATCCGGTCACCCGGCCGGGCGCCATCCCGCTGGAGTAACCGGCGCCCCTCGCCGATCACCGTCACGCCGAGCACAACCGGCCCTTCGGTGCGGACGATATCGCCGCCGGCGATGACGATGCCGTGCGGTGACGCGACATCCGCCATCCCGCGATACATCTCCACCAGATCATCGACCAGCTCATCCCCGGTCAGCGCGAGGGAAATCGTCGCCAGCACCGGCGTCGCGCCCATCCCGGCGATGTCCGACACGTTCACGGCGAGCATCTTGAATCCGACGCTCCTCCAGTCGCTCCAGTCGAGCCGGAAATGGTTTCCTTCGACGAGCGTGTCGGTAGTAATCACCGACGTGGTACCGGGCGACGGCTTCCATGCTGCCGCATCGTCGCCGATGCCGAATGGAACCGTCCCCGAGGAACGAAGATGATCCGGAAGCGCCCCCTGCAGGAGGTCGATCAGGCCGAATTCGCCGACTTCGCGGACAATCCTGCCGTCCGTCACCGCGCAACCTCGCGATAGACGTCGTACGTTGCAAGGGCGGTCTTGATCCACGAGAAATCCCGCGCCCGCACGTAGCCGCGCTGGCGAAGCTCCCTGCGCCGCCCCTCGTCGCCCAGCAGGTCCTGCATCGTCTCCGCCCAGAGATCGACATCGTCGGGCGGGATCATGACGCCGGCGTCCCCGACAACTTCCGGGAATGACGATGTGTTCGATGTCAGGATCGGCACACCGCAGTGCATCGCCTCGATCGATGGCAGCCCGAACCCCTCGTACCACGACGGAAACGCAAAGAGATCCGCCGCCGAGTACCAGCCGCCCAGTTCTTCGTCCGAGACAAACCCCGTGAGCCGGACGCGATCCCCGAGCGCCAGCTCGTCGAGCGTGGACTTCAGGCCGGCGGTGAGCCAGCCCTCCGGCCCGACCAGCACCAGCTGATGCGGCACGGCATCCTTGATCTTCGCGAACGCGCGCAGCAACGTCTCGAGGTTCTTGCGCGGTTCGAGCGTCCCGACGGCGAGGATGTACGGTCGGTCGACGTCGATCTTCATCCGGAACACGTCCAATGACGTGCCGCTCACCCTGTGGATACGGGGAGAGATCGCGAGCGGGATCACCGTCACCTTCTCCTCCGGCAGCTTCAGCCAGTGCAGGAGATCGTCCTTCGTGTTCTCCGAGATCGTGATCACCCGCGCCGCCTTGCGCGCGCCCATCCGGGTCCCGGCGATCAGCCAGTTCCGGCGTGATGCGGGCACCTGCTCGGGGAACTTGAGGAATGCGAGATCGTGGACGGTGATCACGGAAGGAATACGCGACGCCATCGGCACCACGCTCAACGGACCGTGCAACACATCGATCCGACGGGCAGCCGCCATGACGGGGAGGCCGGTCTGCTCCCAGCCGATCCGAGCCATCGCCGAATCGTGCAGCACGCGAGCCCCCTGCCCAAGCAGCACCAGCCGGTCCTCCGGTGACATCACCTGCTCGAGCCCGCCGGCAAGCTCGCTGATATAGCGGCTGATCCCGGTCTGGCGATATCCGCCACGACGGTTCATCAGCGCCGCATTGATCCCGATCCGCATGCTTGTGTGGCTCCTTCCGCCGCTCGCCTCAGAGTCAGCGTGTCAAGCCTATACTGTACGCTGAAACGGGCCAGATTGTCCGACAAGGACGTCCTGATGTTCCGGCCCGGAACGTGTCATGCGTCATACCAAAGGGGACCGAGGTATTGTGCCTGTCCCTGACGACGGGAGCCCAGAGTGTCCGAGCAAACGAATCCTTCCAGCATCGCCCCCGGGCTAGTGACGGAGCCGGCGAGTGTGGAGGACTCAGCCGAGGACATCCGCAACGCGATCAACCAGTTCAGCGCGCTCTACCCCTTCCCGCTCGATACCTTCCAGCGGGAGGCGATCGGCACGTTGCTGCGCGGAGATTCGGTCATGGTCGCTGCCCCGACCGGCTCCGGGAAGACGGTCGTCGCCGAGTTTGGCATCTACGATGCCTTCCGCCGCGCCAGCCGCGTCATCTACACCGCGCCCATCAAGGCCCTGTCGAACCAGAAGTTCCGCGACCTCCGCACGATCTACGGCAACGATGTCGGCCTCCTGACCGGTGACGTCAGCGAGAACCGTGACGCCCGCATCATCGTCATGACCACCGAGATCCTGCGGAACATGCTCCTCCAGAGCCCGTGGGAGCTGGACGACGTCGAGACCGTGATCTTCGACGAGATCCATTACCTCGCCGATCCAGAGCGCGGCACGACCTGGGAAGAATCGATCATCCTCTGCCCGGATCACATCCAGCTGATCTGCCTCTCCGCAACGGTCACCAATGCCGCGGAGATCGCCGGCTGGATCGGACGCACCCATCGCCCGATCCGGCTCATCGTCCACAATGACCGGCCGGTCCCGCTCGCGCTCTACTACTTCCACGAGAACGAGCTGACCAAGGTCATCGATCATCGCGGCAAGAAAGTGGCCGACTTCGGCAATGTCGGCGGCGAGGCCCGGAGACGACGAGGCCCCGGTGGACGCCAGCGGGAGATGAGTGACGAGCCGCAGCCGCACGAGATCGTCGAGGTGCTGAAAGAGCGAGACCTGCTCCCGGCGATCTACTTCCTCTTCAGCCGGAACGACTGCCAGGTCTTCGCCGAGCGTCTCGCGATGATGTCTCCCGGCCTCACCACGCCCGACCGTTCGGCGATGATCGAGGGCGTCCTCGATACCTATCTGGCCTCGATGCGCCCCGAGGACCAGGAGTTGGAGCAGGTCCAGACGATCATGAACCTCGCCCGGAAGGGCATCGGCTTTCATCACGCCGGACTGCTCCCGATCCTGAAGCAGCTCGTGGAGGTCCTCTTCACCCGCGGCCTCATGCAGGTCGTCTTCGCGACCGACACCCTCGCACTCGGCGTCAACATGCCCGCGCGAACCGTCGTTATCGGCCGCATGACCAAGTGGGACGGCCGCCGTCGTCGCATCCTCATCCCGAACGAGTTCCAGCAGATGGCCGGTCGTGCCGGGCGTCGCGGCATGGACGCCTACGGCCACGTCGTGATCCCCTACTCGCCGATCATCTCCTTCCGGGAAGCGATGGAGGTCGCGACTGGCGAGCTGCACCCGGTGCAGTCAGCGTTCGCGATCCGCTACAACACGGTGCTGAATCTCTGGGACCCGCCGCGCGGCGAACGTGTCCGCCAGATGCTCCAGCGGAGCCTGGCCCAGTACCAGACGAGCCAGCGCATCCGCATCATCGAGCACGACATCGTCGAGATCGAGGCAGAGCTGGTCGGCCTGACCGTCGGCCAAACCGAGGAGATCGCCCGGCAGGACGAGCTCTTCGAGGAGTACCAGAGCTTCAACCGCTCGCTCCAGGCCCTGGAGCGGCAGGAGAAGGACATCCTCGTCTCCATCGCGTCTCTTCGGACTGAAGCCGAGACGTCGACGCCGTGGACCGAGCCCGGACGCCTCGCGCTCCGCAAGCTCCTTCGCTCCACCCGCCCGGGTTTGGTGGTGCATGTGCGCAACATCGGCTGGGCCGTCTTCCTCGGTCGCGGCGCATCCGGCGGTATCGGACATTTCCTGGCGCTGAATGACCGCAAGATCCACGTCCTCGACGAGTACCGCCAGATCGACCAGGTCGACGACGATGTTCGCGTGGACCTTCCGGACGAGCTGGTCGACCCGATGGACGAGGTCGTTGCCGAGCTGAACAACGAGCCGAACGAGGCCATCGAGCAGGTCATCGAGGCGATGGCGGCGCTGGATCTGCCGGACCTCGACGCCATCGCCGCCGCTCATCGTGAGGTGGTCCGCCAGCAGGCGGAAGAGCACATTGCCGAGCTGGAAGAACAGCTCGCCGGCATCCGCGAGCAGATAAGCTCCCTTCGCGAGCAGAAAGCCGCACACCCTTTCCATGACGGAAAGTTGCGGAAGCAGCACCAGAAGTCTCTGCGGAAGCGCGACGCGCTCGAAAAGGAAAAGAACACCCTGACGGAGATCCTCGAGCGCGAGATCGACGCCGAGGATGTACGAATCCGCGCCATCATTCGCGGTATCCGCGATGTGCTCCATCGCTTCGGTTACCTGCTGCGTGGCTACCCGACCGAAAAGGCCGACATGCTGGCCGACATCTTCGACAACGATGGATTGATCATCTGCGAGATGATCGATCAGGGCCTGCTGGATGCCCTGGCGCCGGAGGAGATCGCGGAGGTCTTCTCGTGGTTCAGCTTCGATCGGGAATTCCGCTACACCAACGGTTTCACGCTGCCACAGCGGCTGATCACCATGCGCCGGCGTCTCGAGGACCTCGAGCACGAGATCCTTGGCGAGGAGCGCGACCTCAAGCTCTTCATCAGCGAGGGCCACAACCCGAGCTTCTACGGTCCGGCGCTGCACTGGTGCCGGGGCTGGACGATGGCGCAGATCGGCGAGGAGATCGAGCTGTCCGAGGGTGATCTTGTCATCACCTTCAACAAAACCATCGACCTCATGCGCCAGGTCCGTGACATGATGACGGACGTCATGCCCGAGCACCCCTTGCGCGAGAAGCTCCGTGACGCCGAGCGCCTCATCCGGCGGGGCATCGTCGAGCAATCGCTCACGCTTGGCTTCGCCCCGATCGACGAGCCATCGGACGAGGACGCCGCCGAGGATCCCGACGAGGTCGAAAACGTCGATACGTTGGAGGACGAAGCTGCCGCGCTGGATTAGGTCTTGGTGACGTGTTGAGGATGGCTGCAGGGGCGGACTCTGATGCCCGCCCCTGCAGCCAATGAGGCTTATTCCTCGTCCTCGCCCGACCGGATTGCTCCCAGCAGGCTGGAGGTGGCGGCATCCCAGCGCTGACGGCGTGCCGCCGCCCATGACCGATCCGCGTCGAGCCGCTCGCGTTCAGTCGCAAGCCACTGGCGAGTTCGCTCCGGCGCCGGAGAGCCGAGTACGTCCCGTCGCTCGATGAACCGCCGTGGCGCGATATATCGCCCCAGCGTCTCCATCTCGACCTTCAGCTCCTGTCCGATCACCATCAACGCCGCCGAATCGATCATGTCCGGCGTCACCGCGCTGGCCTCGAGGTTCTCCTCGCGCAGCCGCGAGATCACCAGCGAAGCGATCTGCCGCGCCGGCGTCGGCGCCAACCCTTCTTCCTGCATCAGGAACGGCGCGAGGTCCGACGCCGTCGTGAACGCGCGACCGGCCCGGTTCGCCAGGAAAGCCCGGTTCACGATCAGCGCGTCGTTGATCGCGGCCGCCGATTCCTGCATCGACGCCCGCCCGGACGCCAGCATCCGGTCCATCAACGTCGCGACCGTATCCCACGCCGCCCCGATCGGTCCGTACGGCAGGGAACGCAGGAGGTCGACCGTTGCCCGGACCTCGCCTTCCGCCGCCTGCAACGTCAGCACCAGCGATTCGAGTCGCTCGCTCGTCCGGTGCGCCGGCATCGACGGCTCCGGGATCGACTCCCACCGCTCGTCGAGGAAGAAGCTCGTCGGCTCGGTGCGGATCCACGTCAGCAGCTCGCTCATGAGCCGGCGGCTGGCGGCCAGGTTCGCGCCAACCGCCTCGGCCAGGCTCACTATCTCCTCGACCGACGAAAGCGCATCGAGCGTATTCCCGACCGTGCCGGCAAAGCCAAGATCATCCGCGATCTCCTCGCGGTCGATGCCCATCACCTCTCCGGCCAGGATGCCCGCGCCATACGGCGAGCGATCGAGCCACTCCAATGCGTGCTTCAACCTGTCACTTGTCAACGCGAGCGGCCCGATGACGCCACCCAGGAAGTGCGCGAGCGTCGTCGGGGCCGCCGGGCGACGGTCCCACACCGCAGCCATGATCGTCACCGCATGGACCTGCGCCAGGTCGAGGAGCGCGGACCGGAAGGCTGCAGCCCCATCGAACACCTCCAGCGTCGACTCGCGCCATCGCATCCGCAGTGCCGTCGCAAGCGTCTCCACGCGGCTCGCCCCAAGGCTGGCCGCCCCGGCGATCTCGCGCGGCAAGAGGGTCTCGACCCGCTCATCGATCTCGCGGACCGCGCGATTTGCGCGGAAATGCTCGGTCGACGGCACGGCGTAGACCGCGTCGAGCGCGCGGTTGATCGCCGCGAATGCGCCTTCGTCGATCGCCCCATCGTGGAAGAGTCGCCGCGCGTGTGCCGCGCTCACGAGGATCGCGTTGTGCCACAACGACCGGCTGAATTCGGCCGAGTCTACCTGCCCGTTCGGCCGGTCCTCCGTTTCCGGAACCGCGTCATTGCGGAGCCCGGCACGGATATCGAATGAACCCATAAAACGTATGTTCCTTCCGTAGGGAGAAGCGTCTTCCTCGTCAACAACACGTAATAACTGATACTATGCCAGCATCCCGATCCCGGGAGAGAGAATTTCCACCTACAAGCCGGCGCGACGCTGCCCGGCGGAGAATCGAGGAGAAGACGGGACATGGCTCATCGTTCGCTGCTTTCCAGCCGAGTTGATCGCCGACGCTTCGTGCTGGCCACAGGTGGGGCAGTTGTCGCCGCGCCTGCGCTGTCAACGCTGGGCGTCCAGGCCCAGGATTCGATTGTCACCACCATGGTGACAGATACTGCCGGTATCGGCGACGAGAGCTTCAACGACCTCGCCAAGGAAGGCGGAGATCGCGCGGCTGAGGAGCTCGGTATCGAGTTCAACATTCTCGAAAGCCAGACAGCCGCCGACTATGTCCGCAACCTCACGGACGCCGCAGAAACCGGCGACCTGACGATCGCCGTCGGGTTCCTTCTTGCCGACGCCCTCACCGAGGTTGCGTCCCAGTACCCGGATCACAAGTTCGCCATCATCGACACGGAGGTCGAGGGCGACAACATCGTCTCCTACATCTTCCGCGAGCAGGAAGGCGCATTCCTCGCCGGCGTCCTGGCGGCGGCCATGAGCCAGACGGGCCAGATCGGCTTCGTCGGCGGCATCCGCATTCCGCCGGTCATGCGCTACGAGGTCGGATACGTCGCCGGCGCGACGTCCGTCAACCCGGACATCCAGATCGCCATCGCCTACGCCGATGACTTCGAGGATCCGAACCTCGGCAAGGAGCTCTCCCTCGCGCAGTTCAACAACGGCGCGGACATCGTCCACGCCGCCGCCGGCCGCACCGGCATCGGTGCCTTCGACGCCGCGGCCGAGAAGGGCGAAGGCTTCTACGTCATCGCCGCCGACCAGGACCAGTCGGAGCTTGGCGCGGAGATCCAGCTCGGCGCCGTGATCAAGGGCATCGACACCGCCGTTTACGACTCCGTCGAGGCGGTCCTCAACGACACCTTCGAGGCGGGCGCCCACGATCTCGGCATTGCCGACGACGGCATGGGTATCGGCGCGCTGAACGAGAACGTGCCGGACGACGTCCGCGCCATGATCGACGCCTACTCCGCCGCGATCGCGGACGGCACGATCGTCCCGCCGGTCGATGACGACACCCTCGAGGCCTTCGAGCCCGTCTCCCCGGACAGCCTCGGAGCCGCACCGGCGGCGTCGCCAGCAGCGTCTCCGGCGTCTTAATTCTTCCCTGACAGCGGGGCGCGGGTTTTGGCCCGCGCCCCGGCGTGTGCATCCATGTCCAACCCCACATCCTCCCTACCGACCAGGCCCTGGGCCGTCGAGATGCTCGATATCGTCAAACGATTCCCGGGCGTCGTTGCCAACGACGGCATTACCCTCCAGGTACGCCAGGGCGAAATCCATGCCCTGCTTGGCGAAAACGGCGCCGGCAAGTCGACCCTGATGAACATCCTCTTCGGTCTCCATTCGCCGGATGAGGGCCAGGTTCGCGTCAACGGCAAGCCTGCCAGTTTCAGCGGCCCCCGGGAAGCCGTCCACGCCGGGCTCGGCATGGTGCACCAGCACTTCATGCTGATCCCCCGATTTACCGTGACGGAGAACATCATCCTCGGCAACGAAGGCGATGTGACCATGCTCGACCGCGACGAGGCAGAACGCCGCGTCGCCGAGCTCGCCAGCGCCTACGGCCTGGAGATCGACCCGCATGAACGCGTCGAGAATCTCTCCGTCGGCATCCAGCAGCGCGTCGAGATCCTTCGGGCGCTCTACCAGGGCAGCCGCATCCTGATCCTCGACGAGCCGACTGCTCTCCTGACTCCGCAGGAGATCGAGGACCTCTATGGCATCCTCGAGCGCCTGCGTAACGACGGCGGCACCATCATCTTCATCACGCACAAGCTGCGCGAGGTCGCCGCCATCAGTGACCGGGTTACCGTCATTCGCCGGGGCAAGACAGTCGGGATCCGTGAGACGAAGGACACGACCGCCCAGGAGCTCGCCGACCTCATGGTCGGACGCGATGTCTCGCTCACCGTCACCCGAACGGCCGCCACGCCGGGCGCGGCGATCCTCTCGGCGCGGAACATCAAGGCGAACAACGACCGCGGCCGCCAGGTCATCGATATCGAGAGCCTGGAGCTGCGTCGCGGGGAGATCCTCGGGGTCTGCGGCGTCGAAGGCAACGGCCAGTCCGAGCTGGTCGAGATCCTCTCCGGCCTGCGGAAGGTCGAGTCTGGCTCCCTGACCGTCGCCGGCAAGGACGTCTCCAACGCCGATCCCAATGGCTTCCGCGACGCCGGTGTCTCCTATATCCCGGAAGACCGGCATCATCGCGGCCTCGTTTTGGACTTCCCCCTGTGGGAGAACGTCCTGCTGGGGAACACCGAGCGAGAACCGTTCGTCCGCGCCGGAGTGATTGACAGCCGGAAGACGCAGTCCATCACTCGCCAGCTGATGGAGAGCCACGACGTTCGCGCGCCATCGCCGAAAACGCCCGCGCGGGCCCTTTCCGGCGGCAACCAGCAAAAGCTGATCATCGCCCGCGAACTGTATCGCGATCCAGACGTCCTGCTTGCCATCCAGCCTACCCGCGGCCTGGATGTCGGCGCGATCGAGTTCGTCCACAGCGAGCTCGTCCGCGTCCGCGACGCCGGCAAGGCGGTCCTGTTGCTCTCTTACGACCTCGACGAGATCCTGGACCTCAGCGACCGCATCGTCGTGCTGTATCAGGGCCAGATCACTGGCGAATTCCTGAGCGGGCAGGTATCCCGCTCCGAGCTCGGCCTGCTCATGGGAGGACGGTCCACCGACGATGCATAAACAATCACGCCTCACCATCGGCGCCCTCTACGGGCCGCTCGCGTCGGTCGGCGCCGTCATCGTCGCCCTGCTCGCCGGTGCGCTCGTCATGGAGCTTTCCGGCAGCGACTCCATCGAGGCCTACAAGGCCCTTTGGGAGAGCGCCTTCGTCGGCCGGCGCGCGATCGCCGAAACCCTCATCTACTCCTCCCCGCTCATCCTGGGCGGCCTCGGATTCGCCATCGCGTCCCGCGCCGGCATGTTCAATATCGGTATCGAGGGCCAGCTCATCGTGGGCGGCTTCGCGGCCGCCGTCGTCGGCGCCTGGGACCTCGGATTGCCGGGCTATCTGTACGTCCCGCTCGGCCTGCTCGCCGCGGCCATCGGCGGCGGCATCTGGGGGTTCCTCCCGGGCTTCCTGAAGGCGAAGACCGGCGCGCATGAGGTCATCACGACCATCATGCTCAACTACCTCGCGATCCGCCTCATCACGTACCTGACGCTTCGCCGGTCCGATGTCCTGCCGGTCGACCCGACCATGGTCGCCACCAATCGCGTCGTCGACGACGCCCGCCTGCCGCGCATCCTCGAGGGCACCCGGCTGCACATCGGCATCATCATCGCCGTCGCTTCCGCGTTCATTCTCTGGTTCGTGCTCTTCAACACCCGGTTTGGCTACAAAGTCCGAACCGTCGGCCTCTCGCCCGGCGCGTCGGCCTACGGTGGTATCAACTGGGGCACGACCATCACCATCGCGATGATCATTTCCGGCATCCTGGCCGGCCTCGCCGGAGCCGGCGAATCCATGGGACTCCATGGACGCCACTACACGACGCCGCCCGGCTACGGCTTCACCGCCATCGCCGTCGGACTCGTCGGCCGCAACCATCCGCTCGGCATCATCCTCTCCGGATTGCTCTTCGGCGCTCTCAGCGCCGGCGCTCCCGCGATGCAGTCCGCCGATGTCTCGAAGGAGATCGTCCAGCTCATCCAGGGCCTGATCATCCTTGCCATCGCCGCGCTGGAGGTGGTCAACCGATTGCCGGCGATCCGGAGCCGGCTCAGCCGCCGCGCCGCATCCCGCCGCGCGGCCACCACTGCACCGGAAACGGGGGTCCAGGATGGGTGATTTCTTCACGATCGCACTGCTCACCGCTGTGCTGCGCATGACCACGCCGCTGCTCTTTACCGCGCTCGGTGGCTTGCTGTCGGAGCGGTCCGGCGTCATGAACATCGGTCTCGAAGGGCTGATGCTGACCGGGGCGTTCTTCGCCGTCGCCGGGTCGTACTGGACCGGCAATGCCTGGGGTGGGCTCGTCATCGGCATCATCGCCGCCGCGGTCGGTGCCCTCATCCACGCTATCTGGTCGATCACCTTCCGGGGTGACCAGATCGTCGTCGGCACGGCCATAAACCTGATCGCCGGCGGTCTCTCCGCCTTCCTCGTCCAAAGCATCTGGGGCAAGGCCGGTGGCAGTGACCGCGTCGATACCCTGCCGAACATCACCGGCGGCATCAACATCCTCGTCCCGGTCGCCTTCCTGCTCGTGCCGGTCGTCCACATCTTCCTCTTCCGCACGAAGCAGGGCCTGCATCTCCAGGCGGCCGGCGAGCACCCGCAGGCGGCCGAGTCCGTTGGCATCAACGTCACCCTCTACCGCTACGCCGCCGTCGTCATGAGCGGCGTCCTCGCGGGATTCGGCGGGGCCTTCCTGTCGATCGGCAACCTGTCGTACTTCACGCTCGACATGACTGCCGGACGCGGCTTCATCGCGCTCGCGGCGGTGATCCTCGGCGGATGGTCGCCGCTCGGCGCGCTGGGCGCGACGCTCCTCTTCGGCGCGGCCGAAGCGGTCCAGATCCAGGGCCAGACAACGCCAGGCTTCCCGGTCTCGTCCGACCTGCTCGTCGCGCTGCCCTACATCGTCACGCTCATCGCCATCACCTTGTTCGTCCGCTCGCGTCGCGGCCCGGCCGGGCTTGGCAAGCACGCCACCAGGAGTTAGTGG
>DATGPC010000063.1:0-14950 GCA_035305265.1 Thermomicrobiales bacterium
TTGTCCGGCCCGTTTGCCTTGCATGCCTATCCTATTCGCTCTGTTTCTCCTACGGCATCGGCTCGTTATCCCCTGCAGCATTCGCATCTGGTTGCCCGAGGTGCCGCTCCTCGCGGGCTGGTTCCACGTAGGGGTCTCCACCCCTTCGCCTGGCCCGACCTCCTACTCTGCGCTCGCCAGGGCCTCGACCGGCGACACGCGTAGCGCGTTCCGCGCAGGGACCACCGATGCCAGCAATCCCGCCGCGAGCGCAGTTACACCAACCATCATGAGCTGACCGATCGGGAGCGCAGGCTCCACCGGAAAGGTGTTTCCGAAGAGCGTGATCGCGCCGGCCCATCCGTAGATGATCCCTGCGACCGCACCAACGAGGGCACCCGCCACCGCCAGCAAGACACCTTCAACCGCCAGCGACGTCCGCATCTGCCTGGCCGTCATGCCCATCGCCCGCAGCATGCCGGACTCTCGGGAGCGCTCCAGCACCGAAAGCGTCAACGTGTTCCCGACGCCGACGACGGCGATCAGGACGGCTGCACCCAATAGCCCGACCGCGACGAGAAGTATCTGGTCCATCGTACGGAGGCTTTGCTCGCGGTCATGGGCGCTGCCTCCAATATCGAATGCCACGTCTGCAGGAACAGCCGCCTCGATGCGCTCGGTTACATCCCCGACGGCCACACCGTCTTCCAACCGAATCCAGATACCTCCTTGCGCATCGTCGCCAATCACCTGGCGCAAGGTCGACTCCGAAACGACGCCTTGATCACCCAGGACATTCGCCACCATGACGGTTACCTCCCGTTCACCGGCGTCGCCCTGCAGGGTGATACGCCATCCATCCTCGACGCCGTGGACCATCGACTCGAACTCTCCAATGATCAGGACGTCGTCCGAAAGTCTGGATAGCCCTTCAGCCCTGCTTACCGACCTGGCATCGGACGGATCAACACCGACCACAGGAATGTCCAGCAGAGAGCCGTCGGGTGAAAAGGCCGTAACCGACGCAGCAGTGATCGGTGCAACC
Source organism: Thermomicrobiales bacterium (assembly GCA_035305265.1). Lineage (GTDB taxonomy): Bacteria > Chloroflexota > Chloroflexia > Thermomicrobiales > UBA6265 > UBA6265. The sequence goes on from DATGPC010000063.1 coordinate 1,025, forward strand.
GAATCCACGCCGCCCACATCTGCGACGCGATCGCCAAGCGACGCCGCCGATTCTCCGTCACCCTCCTCTGGCCGCAGCCTCAGGTCGAGATCGATTGCCGACCGTTCGTCGAAGTACTCCACAAACGTGCTCTTGACCGTCGCTACCCCAACAAGGCACATCGTGACGAGCGTGACACCCATCAACAGTGCCGCTGATGTGGACGAGGTCCGACCAGGGTTTCGCTGCAGGTTCACCGTCGCGATCTCGCCGGGGATACCCGAGACGGCACGAGCAACGCGTCCGACGAGCGAAATTGCTGCGGGGACGACCAGACGTGCCCCGACCAGCAGCCCCAGGAACGAGATCATGCCGCCGAGGACGCCGATCAGGAGCGGCAGGCTCAAGTCGGGGCTAGCCCCGCGCGAGATCACGACTCCCGCGGCTAGGAGTCCGCCACCAAGAAGCAGCAACCCGATCGAACCGAACTTCCGCAGCCGGCTGGCGCGTTCATCCTCTACGGGCGCGTCAAGCGTTCGAATCGCCTGCAACGGGTGGACGCGGGTCGCCATGGTGGCCGGTTTCAACGCTGCGCCGATGGTCACGAGCGAACCGACGATGATTGGCAGAATAATGGCTGCGACATCCACGCGCACCGCCGACCCACGATCATCGCCCCCGATGAAGACAGAATCCACCAGGATGGCCAGGGCGAATCCAGCGACGGTGCCGATAACCGAGGCCAGGACTCCCAGAATGCCCGCTTCGACAAGGACCATGCGCCGGACGTGCGGACCGGTCGCGCCGATGCAGCGCATGATCGCCAACTCACGGATGCGCTGGGCGATCGTGATCTGGAAGGTGTTGCTGATCACGATCCCGGCGGCGAACATCGCGATAAGCGCGAACATGCCGATGACAACCTGAACCGTGAGAGCCCCGCCCGTGTAGTACTCGACCGCGCGATCGACGAACTCGTGGAATGTCTCCACCACATACGTGTCGCCGAGTGCATCGGCCAGGTTCGCGCGAACCTCTCGAGCGTCACTCCCGGAGTCGAGCGTTACAAGGACCGCCGGCGTGATGCTGCCGTTCGTCGCGACCTCGAAGTCCTGTGGCAAGACAACGCCGTCATAGGTATTGAGCGCGATGCCCGGTCCGCCTTCGAACACGCCCACGACTGTGAACTCGAAGCCGTCTTCTGACTCCTGACCATATTCCTTCCACGATATGACGTCGCCGACGCGGACCGCACTCATATCCCGGACCGAATCGGAGATCGCAATCTCTCCCGTTGCTTCAGGCAATCTCCCTTCACGCAGCTGCATACCATCGCGCAACGCCTGCTGCTCCGGCATCCGGCCCAGTGAGAGATATGACCTTCGCGCGCCATGTTGGAATTCGCCGCCCGAGACGATCATCGGCTCGGCGCCGGCCACGGAAGGCATGGACCGGACGAGGTCGGCGTCCTCAGGTGTCAACCCATCATCGCTGGTCACGATGATGTCTGCGCCACGCACCTGGTTCCCGACCTCACCTGCAAGCTGCGCGTTCAGGAGATCGCCGGCGAGAAAGGACAAGGTGACAAACGCCACGCCGATGACGACGGCGATGAGGATCGCGAGCGTACGCTTCCAAGTCGCTCGCATCTGCGTCAGGACACTACCGACCATTATTGCCCTCCCAGCGTGCGAATACGCGCAAGCACGCTGTCCGTGGTCGGCGACTCGTCCTCACCAGCAATCCGGCCATCCGCCAGGTAGATGACGCGATCGGCGTAGCTTGCGGCCACTGGATCGTGCGTCACCATCACGATAGTGGAGTCCAGCTCGTCGACGCTGTAGCGCAGGAACTCGAGGACCTGGTGTCCCGAACGGGTATCCAGGGCACCGGTCGGCTCATCACAGAAGACGACGCTCGGCCGGTTGATCAACGCCCGCGCGATCGCGACGCGCTGCTGCTGGCCCCCAGACATTTCAGACGGGCGATGATCGAGTCGATCCTCGATTCCCAGGGTCCTGACCAGCAACCCGAACCACTCCTTGTCTAGCCGTTTTCCGGCGATCCGGAGTGGTAGCTCGATATTCTGTCGGGCGGTGAATGCCGGCAGGAGGTTGAACGACTGGAACACGAACCCCATGTGGTCCCGGCGAAGTTTGGTGACGTCGGTGTCAGACAGGCCCGTGAGTGACATGCCATCGAACACCACGTCCCCGTCCGTAACGGCGTCCAAACCTGCCGCGCACTGCATGAGGGTGGACTTCCCGGATCCGGACGCACCCATGATCGCCGTGAACGCGCCTCGCTCGAATCCAACGGTCACACCCCGGAGTGCATTGACCGCCGACTCACCTTCCCCAAATCGCTTCGAAACGCCCCTCGCCTCGATCGCGTAATCTGTCTTCGTCGCTACGGCAACCATCTCGCCTCCTGAATGAATCACATCGACCAGAAACTCTGTCGTCATGATTCTGCAGGGCAGGTTTTCGCGATCCGTGCGGAACCTGATGCGAAATGTCGTCAAGATGTTGCGATTCTGTGGCATGGCAAAAGGGGCGCATGGGCGCCCCTCTTTCCTGACATCTGTGTTGGTTTGGGTTCCGGTCCGTGTTACGGGTAGACACCCCGGATGCTGGTGAATTCAGCCACCCGCTCGACTGCTCGCAGCATTGCACCGGTCCGAAGATCGACGTTGTGCTTTTGCGACGCTTCCCGGATCGCTGAATAGGCGCGGGACATCACGAGACGCAGGCGCTCGTTGACCTGCTGCTCCGACCACGGGAACGCCTGCATCGCCTGGACCCACTCGAAGTAGGACACGGTCACACCGCCAGCGTTCGCGTAAATGTCCGGGAGGACCGGGATGCCCCGGTCAGCCAGGATCTTGTCGGCCTCGGGCGTCGTCGGGCCGTTCGCGCCTTCGGCGATGAGCCGGGCGCGGATACGATCCGCATTGTTGACGGTGATCTGGTTCTCCAGCGCCGACGGCACGAGGACGTCACACGGCAGCTCCAGCAACTCCTGCTGCGTCAGCGGGTCGGCATCCGGATATCCGGCGAGGGTCCCGTTCTCGGCCTTATACGCATCGACCGCATGCAGGTCCAGGCCGTTCGGCGCATAAATGGCGGAAGTCGAGTCGCTGACCGCGACCACCGTCGAGCCTTCTTCCCTGAACAGGTGCGCGGCCGTCGACCCAACATTACCGTATCCCTGGACGACAATCTTCGCCGTATCCAGGTCGATATCGGCATCCCTGGCAGCCTCGCTCACCGCGAAGACGCATCCGCGACCGGTCGCCTCGTTTCGGCCCTCGGATCCACCGAGGACGATCGGCTTGCCCGTCGTGACGCCTGGCACCGAGTGGCCCACGTTCATGGAGTAGGTATCCATGAGCCACGCCATTGTCTGTGGGTTCGTGTTGACGTCTGGCGCCGGGATGTCCGTGTCAGGCCCGATGATCGGCATGATCTCGGTCGTATAGCGGCGGGTGAGCCGCTGGACCTCTTTGGAGGAGAGCTGCTTCGGATTGACCCTCACGCCGCCCTTGGCACCGCCGTACGGGATACCGACCACCGCGCACTTCCAGGTCATGAACATCGCGAGGGCTTTGACCTCCTCGAGCGTCACATCCTGGTGATAGCGAATACCACCCTTGGTCGGGCCGGGATTCCGGTTGTGCTGGACACGGTGGCCGGTGAACACCTCGACCGATCCATCATCCATCTCCACCGGAAAGTTCACCGTGAACTCCCGCTGGCAATTACCGAGGACCTTCCGGATCCCGTTCTCGAGCCCGAGGATGTCGGCCGCATGATTGAACTGTTCGACGGCGACATCCCACAGTGTGGATTCGGTTGATGACGTCGCATCCACCGCGCCATTCAATGCCGTCGCCTTAACGCCTGATGCCATTTCCTTTTCCCCACGTTCACCGGCCACCAGTTGGAAAAGCCGGGCACTGCTGAATCCGTTTACGAGATCACTTCTCGTCGAGGATCGACAGCAGCGCGCCTCGCACGGCATCGGGCGTAGCGCGTCCACCTGTTCGTTTCATCGTCTCACCAATGAGACGACCGATCGCGGCCTTCTTGCCGCCCTTGTAATCCGCAACCACCGCCGGGTTGGCGTCGATAGCTGCCTGTGCTGCCTCGCGGACGGCATCGGAGTCGTCCATCGACAACAGGTTGAGCCGCTCGGCCGCCTTGCTGGGAAGTTCGCCTTCCTCCAGCTGGGTGAGGACGTCCTTGGCGACCCGGGCGGTCATCTTCTTCGCCTGGACCGAGTCAACAAGGTCGCGGATCTGGTCCGCGCTCAGCGGAAGCTCGTCAGCGCGCAGTCCCTGGGCGCGGGCCATACCGAGGATGTCATTGACGATCCAGTTGGCTGCCGCTCGCGCGTACGCCTGGTCATCCTTCCCCGCGATCACGGCTTCATAGGTGTCGGCGATCGCTCGTTCAGCGGTCAGCGTCGCTGCGTCAGCTGGCGCCAGCCCGAGCTCATTGACGAACCGACGCTCACGCTCGACGGGAAGCTCGCCGATCGTCTGGCGAATCGCTTCCACGCGCTCCGCAGTGATGTGCAGCGGCGGCAGGTCCGGTTCCGGGAAGTACCGGTAGTCGTGCGCCTGCTCCTTGGTGCGCTGCGAGACAGTGATCCCTTGCGCATCCACCCAGCCCCGGGTCTCCTGCACGAGCTCCTCGCCGTTCGCAACCGCCGCTCGCTGACGCTGCTCCTCGAACCGGAGCGCCCGTTCGACCGCCCGGAACGAATTCATGTTCTTGATCTCGACCTTGGGACCGACGAAGCTCCCGTCCTCGGCACGAACGGAGATGTTCGCATCGCAGCGGAACGCGCCATCTTCCATATTGGCGGTCGACGCCCCGATACTACGGAGAATCCGGCGCAGGGCGACGAGATACTCCCTCGCCTCTTCCGGCGTCGTCAGGTCCGGCTCGCCGACGATCTCCATCAGCGGCACGCCAGACCGGTTGAGGTCGACAAGACTCAGCCCCTGATCGGCCGCGACATCGTGAACCAACCGGCCGGTATCTTCCTCAATATGGACGCGAGTGATCCCCGCCTGGCGGCTCTGGCCATCGACCACGATCTCGATGCTGCCGTTGATGCACAAGGGCAGGTCGTATTGCGAGATCTGGTAGCCCTTGGGAAGGTCCGGGTACATGTAGTTCTTGCGGTCGAGCTTGCAGAACTCCGGAATCTCACAATTCAAGGCAAGGCCGGTGCGGATAACCGTCTCGATCGCCGCCTCGTTCATCACCGGCAACGCCCCGGGCAGCCCGAGGCATACCGGGCAGACATGGGTGTTGGGTTCGGCGTTGGCGTACTCGGCCGAACAGCCGCAATACATCTTGCTCTTCGTCAGCACCTGCGCATGGACCTCGAGACCGATCACGGTCCTCAAGGTCGACGCCGGCGCCTCGGCGGTCGTTGCAGACAAGGCGATATATCCTCCGTCGATTGCGTGGCATCGATCCGGGGCCACCGACGTCATATCGGCCGTCCCGTTCTCTGTGGGACCAAAGATAAAGCAAAAGCCCCGCGTCCGGCCGGACGCCCCCGAATCGAGCCCAAACACGATTGTGCTCCAGGCCCCACGGCGCCGGAGGCAAGATGGTGCTGTGGTACCATTCAGACCATGAAAGCGGGCGTTTTGGGCCTCGTTTCGGCGTGTGCCCATTGCCTATGACGACGGATGAATGACCAGGCCACCATGCCGCGTCTTTCCATCCTTTTGGCTGGTTCGACCTTCGAGCCGCCGACCGGGTTCCCGCGATACGCCAACGGAGGCTTTCCTCACCTATGGTGGCAACGACGCAGCAAATCAAGATGGTCACCGGTACGATCAACGGCCAGGAGGTCACGGTGCCGGCCGGCACCAGTATTTTGGATGCCGCCCGCCTCTCCGGGATCGACGTTCCGAACTTCTGCTTCCAGCCGCTCATGCGCGCCTGGGGCTCCTGCCGCATCTGCACGGTCGAGACCCTCGGCCGCCGCGGCGGACTCGTGGAGTCCTGCTCCGCCCAGTTCTCGGAAGGCATCGAGGTCCTCACCCACTCGGACGTTGTCCTCGAATCCCGCCAGTACATCCTCCAGATGTACCTGATCGACCACGCGCTGGACTGCCCGACCTGTGACAAGTCCGGCGAATGCTATTTGCAGGACAGCACGTACCTGCACAACATCAACTCGAACCCGTATCGCCGCCCGAAGCTGGCGCAGCCGTACGAACACTTCAGCGCGACCATCGACTACAAGTGGGACCGCTGCATCATGTGCAATCGCTGCACCCGCGTGTGCGACGAGATCATCGGCGTCACCGCCATCGAAGCCGCCAACCGCTCGCTCGAAGCCACGATCACGCCCGCCTTCGGCGAGGACATGATCCAGGAAGGCACCTGCGTCAACTGCGGTATGTGCATCGCGGTTTGCCCGGTCGGTGCCCTCACCGATCGCCACTTCGGCCATCACCCGTGGGAGCTGGATACCACCGAGACGATCTGCGGCTTCTGCGACGTTGGCTGCACGATCAACATCGAGTCCAACAAGGGTGTCGTTCGCCGCACGACCCACCTCTGGGAGCGCGGCGTCAACCACGGTTACACCTGCGATCGCGGCCGCTGGGGCCACGAGCAGATCCAGTCGCCGGACCGCCTCTTCTACCCGCGATCGCGCGACGAGCACGGCCGCTCCTACGAAGTTTCGTGGGATGAGGCGATCGACCTGGTGGCCGAGGGACTCGCCCACTACCAGGGTGACGCGTTCGGGGCCCTTGCCTCCGGCGAGAACACGAACGAGGAAGCGTACGTCCTCCAGCAGTTCGCTCGCGCGGTCATGGGATCGAACAACGTCAACCGCCTGCTCAGCCCGAACCAGGCCGCGGTCGAGCGCGTGACGCGTAAGGCGCTCGGCTACGACGTGTCGCACACCAACAACATGCAGGAGCTCTTCTCCGCAGCGAAGAATCTCCTCGTCGTCGGCCCGTCGATTTACGAGCACGCGCCCATCGCGTCGTACTGGATCAACCACTCCCGCATCTATCGGGAGACGAAGACCGTCGTCATCACCACCGAGCACTACCCGCTCTGCGATCGCGCCAATCTCTGGATCAAGCCGAACCCGGATACCACCTCGCTCGTCCTCCAGGGCATCGCGTCCGAGATCCAGCGGCTTGGGCTCGCGGTCGAAGGTGACGCCACGGCGAACGTGAACCTGGACCAGATCGCTGCCCAGTCCGGCGTCCCGGTCGAGCAGATGACCGAAGCGGCCATCCTCTTCACCACGGGCAAGCACGAGCTGTCCGATGAAGGCAGCGTCGACGGGTCGCAGCCAGGCGCGATCTTCCACACCGTGGCCCACGACACCGCCCCGAACCACATGCTGCCCTTCCGCATCATGAACAAGGATCAGCAGAACTACAGCGACGCCGAGGATATCGCGGCAACGCTGACGAATATCGCGATCATGACCGGCAACATCGGCCGCGTCGGTGGCGGTATCGCATCCTTCCGGGGCGCGGCGAACTATCAGGGCACTACCGACATGGGCTGCACGCCTGATACCCTTCCGGGCGGTCTTCCGGTCAACGATGCGTCGGCCCGGGAAGCGCTCGAGTCGCTCTGGCTCGGCCGCTGGACCGCGCAGACGCCCGGCTCGACCGGTTTCGCCCCGGTCCAGTCGCTCCCGGACACGCCGGGCGTGGAATTCGACGACCTCGTTGATGCCATCACCTCCGGTCGCATCAAGGCGATGTGGGTCGAGGGTGGTCATTCGACGCGGCATATCGTCGCGAACGCGGCCCTGTACGAGGCCCTGCAGAAGCTGGAGCTCCTGATCGTCGTCGACGCATACGACTCGCCGCTGGCATCGATCGCGCACATCGTCCTGCCATTGGCGCTCAACCTGGAGAAGGACGGCACGTTCACGAACTTCGACCGCACCGTTCAGCGCGTCCGCGCCGCCGTTCCGGCCATGGGCGAGGCGAAGACGGTGACCGAGATGATCAGCGCCATTGCCAACCGCATCGGCTACGCGATGAAAAACGTCCACGCGAGCCGCATCATGGGCGAGATTTCCCGCGTGAACCCGGGGTACGCCGGTGTCACCTATGCTCGGCTCGAGCGCGGCGGACTCTCGACCCCGGTGGCATCGCTGTCCGAGCAAGGCGCGACGATCCTTACCGCCAAGGGAGACACACCCCGGCCGCTGCAGCCAACCATGTTGACCGTGCCGGTTGCCTCGTCGGCTGACTAGAAAACAGAAAGGGACGTCATTTCATGCTCGACGAAGTCAAGGGTTTTTCCGTCACGCTGAAGCGGCTCTTCGCCCCGAAGCTGACGACCGAGTATCCGGAAGAGAAGCGCCCGATGATGTCGCGGTTCCGCGGCCTCCCGGCCCTGCGCGCTGATCCGGAGACGGGTGAGGCGCTCTGCGTCGCCTGTGGCCTCTGCGCCCGCATCTGCCCAACCAGCTGCCTCGAGATGCACGTCGTTCCGTCCGAGGAAGGCGACCGCGAGCTGGGCGAGTTCATCCTGAAGTCGGGCCGGTGCCTCTTCTGCGGGCTCTGCGCCCAGGTGTGCCCGGTTGACGCCATCACGATGAGCCAGGAGTACGAGCTGGCCACGCTCGAGCGCGAGGGTCTCATTTACACCAAGACGGAGCTGGCGCATTTCGGTGCCCAGTCCGAAACATGGTGGGAAGCCGGCCTGCCGGGCCACCACCAGACGAACGCGCCGAACTACCATGACCCGTATCGTCGGGCGCAAGGTCTGCCCGACCTTACGTAGTCGTAGCGCAACAACCTCGAACCGTGTTCACGACCCGGCAGGGACTTCTCCTTGCCGGGTCGTGCGGTTAACCGAGGGGACCAAGGACGTATCGAAGGGTTTCACACCTTCTGCGACAATGCACGCAAATGCCACCATCAGGAAAGGACGAACCGTGACAGAGACATTCCCCATCTATCTTGCCGGCGAATGGAAAGAGACCGCGTCGACGCTGAAGGTCACGAACCCGTACGACGACAGCGAGGTCGGCAACACGTTCCTCGCCACCCGAGACGATCTCGACGCAGCCATCCGTGCCGCGCAGGCCGTTGTTCCCGAGCTTCGCGCCAACCCGACCTGGCAGCGCGCCCGCTGGCTGCGGCAGCTCGCCACCCGCCTCGAGGCAAAGCGCGATGTCGTCATCGAGACGCTTGCGCGTGAAGCGGGCAAACCGCTTACCGACGCGACCACCGAGTTCAATCGCGGTATCTTCACCATCGAGTACGCGGCCGAGGAAGCGAACCGCGTTGGCGGCGAAGTGATTCCGCTGGATCTGATGGAATCTTCTACCGGTCGTACCGGCATCATGCGCCGCGTGCCGATCGGCCCGATCGCGGGGATCACGCCGTTCAACTTCCCGCTCAACCTCGCACTCCACAAGGTCGCTCCCGCAATCGCTTCCGGCAATCCGATCGTGCTGAAGCCGGCATCGTCTACACCGCTCACGATGTTGCTCGTCGCCCGGGAGCTCCACGAGCTCGGCATGCCCGCCGGTGCCATCAGTATTCTTCCGATGGATCGGGAGACCGGTGATGCCATGGTCGAGGATGACCGATTCAAGATGCTCTCCTTCACCGGCTCGCCGGTTGTCGGCTGGAGCATGAAGGAGCGCGCCGGCAAGAAGAAAGTCACCCTCGAGCTCGGAGGAAACGCCGGCGTTTACATCGACGACGACGCCGATGTGGACTTCGCGGTGTCACGCATCCGCACCGGAGGATTCGCCTACGCCGGGCAGGCATGTATCTCCGTCCAGCGCGTACTGATCCATAAGGACCGCTACGAGGAAGTCCGCGACAAACTCGTCGAGGCCGTCGCCTCCCTCAAAGTTGGTGATCCACTCAGCAAGGACACCGAAGTGGGCCCGATGATCGACGAGAAGCAAGCGACGCGGGCCGAGCAGTGGATCCAGGAAGCCGCGAAGGACGGCGCGACGATCCTCACCGGCGGCGAGCGCAGCGGCACGCTCCTCCAGCCAACCGTCATCGAGAATGCTCCGCTGACCAGCCGCATCTGCGCCGAGGAAGCGTTCGCGCCGGTCATCGCCGTGGCGCCGGTGGAGAGCTTTGCTGCAGGCATCAACCAGATCAACGATTCCGACTTCGGACTCCAGGCTGGGATCTTCACCAACAAACTCGAGCACTCGTTGGCGGCCTTCGAGGAGGTCGAGGCCGGCGGCGTCATCATCAACGACGTACCTGCCTACCGCATCGACCACATGCCGTATGGCGGCATGAAGGACTCAGGGCTCGGCCGTGAGGGACTCCGCTGGGCGATCGAGGACATGACAGAGCCGAAACTCATGGTCATCAATCGGCTCGCCAGCCAGAAAGTCCAGTTCCGCACCGAAGAATCGATCAAGGAATAGCGCCCGTTGACAGGGCAAGGGCCGGTCCAGACAGAGGACCGGCCCTTGTTCTCGACTCTCTCCGACGGACTCGATCACGGCCACCGCCGCTTCGCGCTACACCGCCTCGACCGGCGTCTCCACGAGGCTTCGCAGCAATTCGAGGTTCCTCCGGTCGTACTCGCCTTCAGGATCCTTCTCCGTCTCCAGAATTGCCGGAAGGCCGGCGAGTCGCGGGTGATTCACGATGCCACGGAAACCCTCGACGCCGATATTCCCATCGCCGATGTGGTCGTGCCGGTCCTTGAAGGAGCCGAGCGGATTCTTCGAATCGTTGAGGTGCAGGACGAGCAACCGGTCCAGACCAACGATTCGGTCGAACTCCTCCATCACCGCATTCACATCGTCGACCGTTCGGATGTCGTACCCGGCAGCGAATGCGTGACATGTGTCGAAGCAGACGCCGACTCGCTCCTTCGCCTCGATCTGATCGATGATTGCCGCCAACTCCTCGAACGTCCGCCCGAGTGTCGTCCCCTGACCCGCCGTTGTTTCAAGGCACGTAATCGCCTTGATGTCAGGCAGCGTATCGTGCACCCGGTTCAGCGACTCGGCGAAACGACGGATGCCCTCTTCAACCCCGCTCCCGGTGTGTGCGCCGGGGTGCGTCACCAAATACTGAATCGCCAGCTCGTCGCACCGCTCGAGCTCGTCCTGGAATGCCGCCATGGACTTTTCGAGGAGATCGTCCTTCGGCGATGCAAGGTTGATCAGGTACGAATCGTGGACCACCATTTGCCGGATGCCGGTGCGTTCACGCTCCTCATGGAATCGCTCGACGACAGCCGGGTCCAGCGGTTTCGCACGCCACTGGCGCTCATTCTTGGAGAAAATCTGGGCAGACGTTGCCCCGACATCGACCGCGCGCTGAAGCGCCTTGTCGACGCCACCAGCCGCCGACGCGTGGGTTCCGAAATCGAGTGACATGTACGCGGAGTCCTTCCCTGCGATCGGTTACTGGTTCGCGACCAGTTCCCGGAGCTGTTTCTCGTTGTGCCCGATGATGACGGTGTCGCCCGAGATGACGATGGGACGGCGAAGGAGTCTCGGATCCTCGATCATCAGGTCCAGGATCTCATCATCAGTAAGGTCCCTGTTCGCCAGGGCATGCTGCTTGTACGGGGTGCTTCGCGTCGAGATCACGTCCTGAACGGTCAGGTTGTTCTGCTCGAGCAGGGTACGGAGCTCCTCTTTCGTAAAGCGGTCCTTGAAGAATTCCCGCCGCTCGTAGTCGACATCGCTCTCCTTCAGGATTTCATCCGTCTTCCGGCAGGAACTGCAGGAGTTGTACAGATAGGCCTGGATCGCCATGGTTGCCCTTTCGATCAGCACACGACCAGCATATGTACGTACGATTGTAGCCTGTCTGAACGCATCCCTCCGGGGAACGCCGGACACGGGGAAAAACGCGGTGAACTGGGGAGAACATCGTGCTAGACTCAATTCTCACGTCCCGGCGATCTACCGGCAGCCATATCCGTGCGCAGCGAAAGTACCCGTCGATTGGAACAGGCGCTCGAACACAACCCGAAACAGCGGTCAACGACGGAGGTCGTCAGCATCGTCGTTCCCGTCTACAACGAATCCGCCCGGATTGGTCTGTCGCTCGAACGTATCCATTCGTACTTCGAGGCCGTCGAAAACCAGTTCGAGCTCATCGTCGTCGACGACGGCAGCAATGACGATACGCTCTCGGCAGCCCGGGCGTTTGCCGAAAACCACGCATGCGTCACAGTCCTCGACGAGCCACACCGTGGGAAAGCCTCCGCAGTCCTGGCGGGCCTGGAGCGCGCGAGCGGTGATATTGCCGGCTTCATGGATATCGACCTGGCGACGCCCCTCGATGCATGGCTGGAAGCCCGCAAGGCGATCCACGAGGGCGCCGGCGTCGCGATCGGTTCGCGCGAAGGCATTGGCGCGCAACGCGTCGACGAGCCGTGGTACCGGCACGTCATGGGTCGCATCTTCAATGCGCTGGTTCGGGCGCTGTTGCTGCCGGGTATCCACGACACGCAATGCGGGTTCAAGTTCTTCAGCCGGGAAGCGATGGACGACGTCCTGCCTCGAACCCTACTCTACCGGGATGCGGGTGTCGTCCGGATCCCCAAGGTCACGGCCTTCGACGTCGAGCTCCTCTTCATCGCGCGCCAGCATGGTCACCAGATCGCGGTGATCCCTGTCACCTGGCACTACGGAGACCAAAGCAAGGTCAACCCGCTCACGGATACGCTCCAGAACGTGCGTGACGTCCTGGCCGTTCGCCTCAATGGCTGGCTGGGGAAATACCGCTAACGCCGCGAGAACTGGCGCTCCAGCTCCATCTGGGACATATGCAACATCGTCGGTCGACCGTGGCCGCACGCCCTCGGATGCTCGCACCGTTCCAGCTGCGCAACCAGCTCCCGCATTTCCGGGAGCGAGAGAGGCTGCCCGGCGCGAATCGCCGTATGGCACGACGCGCTGATCGCGACCGCGTCCAGCCACGACTCTCCCGAGCCGCCGTTCGCCAATTCCTGCAGGATCTGGTGCATGCGCTCGGAGATGTCCACGCCCCTGACGAGCGCCGGGATCGCGCGAACGATGATCGACGTCTCGCCGAACCGCTCGACGGAATATCCGATCTGGTTCAGCTCATCGACCGACTTCTCGAATGCCGCCAGCTCGTCCGGCGGTAATTCGATGACCAGTGGGTCCAGCATCGGCTGTTGATCCACCGCGTTAGCCTGCATCTGGCCGAGGATCTTCTCGTACATCACTCGTTCGTGCGCCGCGTGCTGGTCGATCAGGAACATCCCCTGCGGCCCTTCCGCGATGATGTAGGTTGCGGAGATTTGCCCGAGAACACGTAGTACAGGGATGCCCGACGGATGCGAGGCCGCTTCTTCGTGCGGTGGTCCGGATTCCTCACGCTCACGCGTCGAACGGCTGTCGAGCTGCTGGCTATCGGGGATAGGGATCGGCTCGTAGCCGCTGCGGAACGAGATTTGGCTTGGCTCCATCGTTGCCCGGGGAGCGGGCTCGAAGCTGATCTCAGGCAAGACGCTGTCATCCTGTCGCGTCAGCGCATGATGGGCCGCGCGCTGGACGGCACGGGCAATCGCCCTCTCGTCTGCGAACTTCACCTCGGCCTTGGTGGGATGGACATTGACGTCGACCTGCGATGGGTCAACCTCGATGCGAACCATCCCAAGCGGATGCCGCCCGACCATGAGCAGGCTGTGGTAGGCGTTTTCGAGCGCATACACTAACGCCCGGTGCTGGACCAGTCGCCCGTTCACGAAGAAGTACAGGCTCTGGCGGTGCGAACGGCTGACGCGCGGCGTGCTGATCCATCCCGTAACCTCGACCCCGGGCACGCGCATCTCCGACGGAACTTCCTCGAGCGTCAGGACCTCGTCCACCAGCTCCGTGCCGAACACGCCGATTGCTGCCGAGGTGTCATCCCCGGTACCGTCCGTCCGGATCGTCCGCCGACCGTCC
>DATGPC010000064.1:0-15458 GCA_035305265.1 Thermomicrobiales bacterium
CAATGACGATCCGCTTGCGACATCGTCGCCGGGCCCGGGACGGCTTGATGTGTACCGCCTCGGGTGGAAATCCGTACCGCCGGACCTTGTGTCCGGCGCCGCAGACAAGCTGCGGAGGTACGAAGGGCCTCTAATCGGGGATCTCCGGACAGGTCGTCCGGGGTAACGACACAAAACTCCACGGGAGATACGACCAATGAGCGACAACACCAACCAGTTCGGATTCGAGACCGCCGCGCTTCACGCCGGCCAGGAGCCGGATCCGGTAACCGGCTCTCGCGCCGTGCCGATCTACCAGACCACCTCGTACCAGTTCAACGACACCTCGCACGCCGCCGACCTCTTCGGGCTGCGCGCTTTCGGCAACATCTACACGCGGTTGATGAACCCGACCACCGATGTTCTCGAGAAGCGCATCGCCGAGCTCGAAGGCGGGGCCGCCGCCGTCGCCGTGTCGTCCGGCCAGTCGGCGACCAGCCTCGCGATCTGGACGCTCGCCAAGGCCGGTGACGAGATCGTCTCGACCACCAGCCTCTACGGCGGCACCTACAACCTGTTCCACTACACGCTGCCGCGGTTCGGCATCACCGTGAAGTTCGTCGACGGAACGCCGGAAGCCATCAAGGCCGCGATCACTGACAAGACCAGGGCGGTCTATTCCGAGACAGTCGGCAACCCGGACCTGAAGACGCTCGATATCCGCGCCGTCGCGGACGTCGCCCACGAGGCGGGCGTCCCGCTCATCCTCGACAACACGATCCCCTCACCGGCGCTAATTCGCCCGATCGATCATGGCGCGGACATCATCGTGCACTCACTGACCAAGTTCATCGGCGGACATGGCACCTCCCTCGGCGGCATCATCGTCGACTCCGGCAACTTCGACTGGTCGACAGCGCCCCGCTTCAAGGAGGACTTCGTCGATCCGGACCCGAGTTACCACGGCCTGAGCTTCAGCGAGGCATTCGGCAACCTCGCCTTCGCTATCAAGGTCCGGACGCAGGGCCTGCGCGACATCGGCCCGGCGCTCAGCCCATTCAACGCCTGGCAGATCCTGCAGGGCGTCGAGACGCTGCCGCTCCGCATGGAGCGCCATAGCCAGAATGCAGCGAAGGTCGTCGCATTCCTCGCCAACCACCCGAAGGTGGAATGGGTCTCCTATCCGGGCCTCGAGAGCCATTCCGACCACGAGATCGCGAAGAAGTACTGGAAGGACGGCAACTTCGGCGCCATCATCGGCTTCGGCGTCAAGGGCGGCGCAGAGGCCGGGCGGAAAGTCGTCGAGGGTGTGAAGCTCCTGTCTCACCTGGCGAATATCGGCGATGCCAAGTCGCTGATCATCCACCCGGCGACCACGACGCACTCCCAGCTAACCGAAGAAGAGCTCCTCAGCACCGGGGTCACGCCCGACTTCCTGCGCCTCTCGATTGGCCTGGAGACGTCCGGCGACATCATCAAGGATCTGGAGCAGGCGCTCGACCAGATCTAGCGTTCCGTATGACCTCGACACAGGCGAAAAGGGCTCCGGGAAAACCTCCCGGAGCCTTTTTTCATCAAGAGCGAAACCTTTTTCGTTCCCGAACGTTCTCATATGTAGAAGGGACCTGCCAAACACCGTATCGACGCACGCGAACCCTCTCGCACGTGGATGCGACAGAGAGGCAGGAGGCGCAACGGGACGACGCACCTGCGCTGCCGCCCCATGTCAAAGGTCGTTGAAAATGCACTAAAGAGAATCCTTTGACCCTGCGTGGCATCAGTTATGCGAAAACACATGACTGAAGGACGTATTCGGTGATTCGTCACCGGCGCGACCGTAATAACGCCCCCGGGAACCGCCCGGGAGACACGCGGTATGTTGGTGTGACAGGAGGAACGAGAAGCGATGGTCTTTGGCGATGTGGTGCGCCATCGACTGCCAAGCAACAACCTCTTCCTGGCAACCCGATAGCCTTCCTTTCTTCCCCCTACGGCAGAGCGCCCCGGTTCGATCCCAGCCAATCGAACATCCACGGGGCGCTTTGCTGTGTCACCCAAACTACAGTGGCGGCGCCAGGCGATACACCCCGCCGCTATACAAATCCGCGAGGTAGAGGTTTCCGGCGTCGTCCTCGCCAAAACCGGCGATCCCCAGCTCCGTCTCGATCGGGTCGGACATGGTCCAGCCGCCTTCGCCGTCCGGGAAGCCTCCCCACATCAACCCGGAGCAGAAGTCGGCGAAGATGTACACGCCCTGTAAGTCCGGCATCTCCTCCCCGCGATAGACGTAGCCCCCGGTTACCGAGCACCCGCCGACGTCATGCGTGTATTCCATGACCGGCAATGTGTAGAGCGACGGATCGCACCCCGGAACGTAGCAGGATGTGCCTTCAGTCGGCACCCATCCATAGTTGACACCGGCCTCCGTTCCGTCCACGCGATTGATCTCCTCGATCGCGTCCTGCCCGACGTCCGCGATCCAGAGATCGCCGGTCTCGCGGTCGAAGCTGAATCGCCACGGATTCCGGAGCCCGTATGCCCAGATCTCCGGCAGCGCGCCCTCCTCGTCAACGAACGGGTTGTCGTCCGGCACGGCATAGGTCTGCCCCTCGGGAACGAACTCCGGGGCAACCTCGATCCGTAGCATCTTCCCGAGCCATGTGTCGAGCCGCTGGGCGTTGCCCTGCGGATCACCGCCCGAGCCACCGTCACCGAGACCGATATAGAGGTAATTGTCCGGCCCGAAGGCGAGATGACCGCCGTTGTGGTTCGGGTACGGCTGCTCCTGCCGCAGGATCAGCTCTTCGCTGGCCGGGTCGGCAACGTTCGGATCGTCCGTCACGGAAAAGCGCGAGACCATCGTGTTGCCATCGAGGTATGTGTAGTTCACGTAGAACAGGCCGGATTCCGCGGAGTCCGGCGCGAAGGCCAGGCCGAGGAGGCCCTGCTCGTAGCCACCCGATCCGACACGGTCGGTGATGTCGAGGAATGGGGTCTCGACGACCGCACCATCCTGGATAATCCGGATCGTGCCACCCTTCTCCACGACAAAGAGGCGGCCGGACCCGTCACCCGCATCGACCACCGCCAACGGCTCGGAGAATCCATCGGCGACCAGCTCCAAGCCAACGTCGAACGCCGGCGTGTCCTGCGCGGACAACGGAGCGGCGGCAAACGACGTGAGGAAGACGATCGCGCTGATCAGGAGACGGAGAAGGAAGACCCGATGCGACATATGGAGGTCCTTTCCAGGCGGCGTTCCGTTGGACAGTACTTCCACGATATCGCATCGGGTTCATTGTGTGCCGACGGATCGTCAGGCAGGTTCGATGATCGCTCCCTGCTCGACACGCGTCTGGTCGACCGGCTCACCGTTCACCAGAACATCCGTGAACTCCATCGGTAGCCCGATCGTATCCGGGTCCATCATGTCCGCACCGGATTGCAAGTGGATATGGACGTGCGGCTCCGAGGAGTTCCCCGAATTGCCGGTCAAGCCCACGAGGTCACCCGCCGAAACCGTATCGCCTTCCGAGACGGCAATCGACCCGGGGATGAAGTGCGCCATCACGACGTACTCTCCGTCAGCCACCTCGATCACGATGTGGTTCCCCGCAGGATGCACATCCGAACCCGCTTCGAGCATGACTCCCGGCGTGGCGTCCGGATACTCATCGACAACGGTCACGATCGTGCCATCCGCGGGCGCGTATTGCGGCTGGCCGTAGCAGTGATAGTCCTCGTTCCGCGTGCCGCCTCCGGAATAGGTCGCGCCATCCCGCCAGATCACGATGTCATGCGCGTACCGCTGCTGCGGGACCGGCGAGTGGTAGTTGAGGAATTCGGATTCCCCGCCCCAGATCACCATCCAGGCACCGTCGAACGGGAGCCGGAACGTCGTCGCGACATCAACTTCGGCAGCCGGATCCGGTGGCAAGGGCACCTGCATGACCGGTGTGAGGCCAGAAACCAGCATGTCCGCATTGAATCCGGAATTGATGACAAGGAGCATGTCGCCCCACTCGTAGACGGCACCGTAGCTGGACGATCCCATCGATGGACCGAGCGGCAGCGCGCGCTCATCCACCAATTCCCCGATGGGACGCTCTGCCTCGAACCGGACATCCGTCAGCGGGTGATCGTCCAGGCCCTGCTCCGGGATGGAGATCGTCGCGGCCAGATCCGCTGCTGTGCCGGTGAAGGTCACCTCGATCCCCAACGTGGTGGAGCCGAACATGATGTCGCCGGTCCAGCGACCGCTCGGGACATCGCCTGTCTGCGCTTCGTCAGGCACCAGGCGGAAGGCCGCCGGGGAACCCTGATGGAAGAACCCGGAAATCTCGTCGCCCGAGAAGTGACCCACATGGTACGCGCCTGCCTCGGCAAGCGAGAACGAGACGATATTGGTGGTCAGCTCCGCCATCATCTCCTGCGCGGTGGTATCGCCCAGGGCGTCGGCGACAGTCTCGCTGAGCATGCCCCTGAACGTTTCCTCATCCCCGGAGATCAAGGCGTCCGTCACGGCGCGACCGGCCGACATCAGCTCATCCACGGCGGCCTGGTAATCGGCCAGGATCTCGTCGGTGGATGGCGGGGGAGTCGCTGCGGCGATCGGCGACGCCACCGGGGAGGCGGCAACCGCCGTCGCGTCCCCATCCTGCGCCTCGCCCGGCTGGAACAGGAGGCCGCTGATCAGGCCGGAACCCGGCTCCACCACAACGTAGATACGAAGAGCTAGGCCGGTGTTCCCGAGGACATCGACTTGCGCCTGCTGCACGTCAGGCGCGACCTCCACCCCGGTCACCTCGACGCCGCGGAGCTCGGCCCGGAGGCTCTCGACGATCTGCACCACCTGGGTTGCGGGGACCTCGGCGAGGAAATCCTCGTTGAAGTGCCCGGCAACCTCGTCTTCCGTCACATCAGCATCGGGGTCGTTCAACAGCCCCAGGATCCACTCGACCTGATCGCGGAGCGGCCCCGCAGGGATGCTATCGAGGGCGTCCTGCGCGAGGGCGCGAAGGACAGGCGTGATTCCAAGGGCGGCAGCGCCCATCGTTCCGGCGAATCGTCGTCGGGACAGCGTCATGAGTCTTTCTCCTGTATGGGGGTTGGCCGGGCGCCCCGGCCCGCGAGGGACCTAGGATGTCATCCGTTGCCAGATCAGCGAGCCGATCATGCTGACACCGAAGACGAAGCCCATGAGGGAATACGGGCCGGGATTGCCATTGGTCGCGATCTCGTACACGAACATGACAATCACCACTACGGCCAGCACATTCGCCGCGAAGTACACGGCTTTCTGCAGCATCTGCTCGTAGCGCTCGTCGGCGGGCTCGCCGCGCAGGACCTGGATCACATCGACCCGTTGCCCGCGCCACAGGAGCGCGACGTAGCCCAGCATGATCGCCAGCATCGCCGCGCCAAGCCCCGGCTGGCCCGCGTAGGCGGCAGCACCGAAGATCACGAGGCCGATGACGATACCGAATACGACGGTCCCGTTACGCCAACCTGGTGTGCGTTCGATCGTCTTCATCGAGCTGGAAAACCTCCTCAACGGACGCTCGGAAGAACCGGGCGATCAGCAATGCCAGCGGCAACGAAGGCGTGTATTTCCCGGTTTCGATCGCGTTGACGGTTTGTCGCGAGACCCCCAGGTTCTGGGCAAGCTCGGCCTGGGACAGTCCGGCGGCCAACCGCATGGCACGCACCTGCGTGCGAACTTTGGCGTCCATCGGGTTCCAGCCTAACGAGCGACGACACCGATGTCAAGCGAGCTTGACATCGGCAGGTATTTCCAGTGTCAGGAGGATCCTCGTGAGAGCGTGAAGAGCATCATGACGAGGTAGACGAGACCGACGCAGCCCGTGACCACGCCGTACCAGCCGAATTCGAACAGGGACAGGAGGTCCATGAGCGGGAATGACGCCGCCACGATCGCGAGCAACGCGGTCGCAAGGAGGACGAGGAGTGTCTTCGAGGTGTCGAACGAGCTGGTCAGGCTGCGGCCCCACAGGATGGCGACGATATTGACCCCGGCCCGACCCCAGATGACGAGCGCCCACGCCACAAGCAGGATCACCACCGCCAGGCCGAGTCGGGAGCTTCCGTCATAAGCCGCGCTGAAGAACAGCATCACGCCGATGAACGCGCCCAGCACCACGGCCCATGTCACGAGATCACCGGGATCGCGCCGGCGCGTGCGGAAGTCACGCGCCCGTTCATCCCGTATCTCCATCCGTCGTTTTCGATCGTCCATGGCCCCTCGCGAATAGGTGTCTCAAGCCACATTTGCCGGTTGCGTCCTGTCGGCACGACATGCGTAGTCTCGCATCATGCGCGCAAGACATCGACCGCGATGCCAGTCGGGCCCTTTAGCCCTCTTTTGTGACAGGAAACGACGACTGCCCCAGACACACGACCAGGGGCAGCCGTCGCTCATCAGCCCGATGGTTGGGCGCTACGTCACCTGGACCGGCCGTGACACCGCGAGGATGTTCCCCTCAGCGTCCAGGGCCTCAACGGCGACCCATGCCTGAACGCCGTCCACTTCGATCGCGGTTTCGAAACCGGTCTTCTCCGCCGTCGTTACGGGTTCCAGATCGTTCTCGCCGGACCCGGTCAACACCCGCCACTCGGCAACGCCGGTCGCGCCGTTCCAGCTGACGCAGACCGTCGGCGCGACCGTGTCGTCCGTCTCGACAACGACATCGGGCAACGAAGCCGGTATGCCGGTCCACTCGTGCCGATATGCCCGGTACGACTGGCCGCCCTCGGGCAGCTGTGCGTGCCAGATCACTTCGCCGTCCGCCGTGGCTTCTGACATGTCGACGAGTGGCCCCCAACCAAGGAACACGTTGCCGTTTGGCAAGAGCTGCATATTCGCCTGGTTGTGGGAGGTCCCTCCGGTCGGGTGCGGATATTCCATGGCGACCGTCGCCGTCATGGCGTCATAGTCGAGCTGCAGGCCCAACCCGCGCGAGACGATGCCGGATTCCGCGTTGGCGGTGCCGTTATCGAACAGGGTGACGAGTCCGTCGCCATGCGACTGGGCGTCGTGCTGCTTGGCGAACTCGGCCCCCTCGCCCATCTCGAAATCGCTCCGCTTCCCGTTCAGGCGCCAGATCACCTCGCTCGTCTCGCGGTCGACCAGGACGAGAGAGTGCGCGTGACGCAGGGAAAGGAGGTAGTTCCCATCGGGATCCTCGCTGATCGAATTCATGTGTACGTAGTCGTAGAGCCGGGCGGGATCCTCGGGGATCGCCTGGTAGGACTCGTCGATGTCGATGTGGTCCAACGCGTGCCACTCGAAAAGGACACGGCCCGTTTCGATCTCCACCTCGAGGACGACCTGGTCCAGTACACCGTCATTCGCCGCACCGCCCTGGGCCGTGAGGTCCCATTCGACGGGCGCGTAGATCCCGAACAGCGCGGTGTCACGCGAGGTAATCCGGAATTCATGATGGTCGCCGCCCTGGAAACCGTTCGGGACCTGGATCGTATGGATGACCTCATACGCGGCATTGGCGATCAGGTAATGGCCGACGCCATACCCGGTTGGCTTCGCGCCCTCCCACCAGGTCAGTACCGGCTGGCCGCGATACTCGCTGACCCGGAAGTCCATCGACTCGCTCAGGTCCGGCTCGGGCTTGTGGAACCAGACCGGCTCGCCGGTGTTGTCGATGATCAGGGAGCCGCTATGGCCGTTCTCCATGCGTGGCGAAAGAAAGACGTAGCCCGGCGCGGTACCGCCCGTGTCGGTCACGATATTGATGACCGGTGGCCGGATATCCGGCCGGCTGCGGAAGATATGCGGATCGACGAGCGGCGCGTTCTCCTCGCGCTCGGCCGGAGGTGTTGCGGGCAACAGGGGCACCGACACCGTGAAGACAAGCGCGCCATCACCGTCATCGGTCAGCGGGATATCCGCGGTGACCGTTACCTCTTCGCCCGGTGCGAACGGCCGGTCAGGGACATAGCTCGCGCCACGACCATCCCCGTGCGGCATGATCACGCCGGAATGCCCCCCGCTCTCCGAGGCGGACACGCGGACGTTCCCCAGGATCGCTGCCGTGACGCCCCGGAACGAGATCTCCGTTCCCGGCGACGCCGTCACGGTGCCATGCGACGGATACGTACGAAGCCGCCGACCTTCCGGAACAGGCGACCCGAGTGGCTCCGGCGACGCCTCCTGCGCCGCACCGGCACGGAAGCCTCCCTGCAGCAGGACGCCCGCTCCCGCAGCCTGGACAAGCTGACGGCGACTCAAACGGTTCAGACTGGTGCCCATGGCACCCTGACGATGGTTCATCTCGCGCACTCTCCTCGCATACCGCGCATCCCTCTGGTGATGACGGACGGCGGCAACGCTACGATGTACGAACCCGAAACATCCCGGCTGATGTCGCACGAAATGTGCCGATACAGACATCGCAGAATGGAAACGGGGCGCCCGGCGAATCGCCAGACGCCCCGTGCATTGGAGGTGCTCTCGAATGTTATCGCAAGATGCGATCGGCCGCGGCCTCACCGGCGGCGATGACATCCGGGATGCCGACGCCGCGCAACATGTTGCCAGCAACCGCCAGCCCCGGGACGCGCCCGACGCCCGACTCGATGCGCGCCACACGATCGAGATGGCCGAGCGTGTACTGCGGGCTCGCGTTCTCGCAGCGGAACACGCGCGCCAGCACGGGCTCACCCTCGATCCCGCTGATCTCGCGCAACTCCTCGCGAAGCACGTCGACAAGCTCGTCATCCGATCGCTGCAGGATCTCCTGCTCGCCGGATCGTCCGACGAACCCGCGCACGAGGAAGTGGCCCTCCGGCGCGCGGCCCGCCCACTTGGACGACATCCACGTCAGCGCCTTCACCTTCCGGCGCTCGGCGCGCGGCACGAGGTAGCCGTGGTTGCGTGGCGCCTTCGCTCGCCCGGTTTCGCGGTAGCCGAGCAGGATCAGCGCGGTCGAGACAACCGGGATCGCCGCCATTGCCGCGGCGGCATCCGCGTCGAGATCCTGCAGCAGCCGCGCCTGGATATGCGCCGGCGCCGCCAGGATGACGCAATCGAAGACCTGCGCCATCTCCAGCCCGTCCGCATCCTGCGTCACGACAAACCGGCCATCGTCCTGCCGCTCGACCCGGGTCACGCGCCGGCGGCGCTGGATGATGCCGCCACGCGACTCGATCGCGTCGCTCAGTGCATCCGTCAGCTCGTGGATACCGGTCTTGAAGCTTAGGAACCCCTGCTTCGACTGGTGCCCGATGGGCCGCGCCTTCGCCGCCTTGCGCTGGGCCAGGACACCCTTGATCAGCCCGCCGTGCTCCTTCTCCGCCGCACGAAGCTGGGGAAAGGTCGCCGCGAGGCTCAGCTCGGCGCCGCTGCCGGAATAGATCCCGGCCATCAGCGGCTCGATCAGGTGGGCGTAGACATCGCGTCCGAGACGACGGACGATGAACGACTCCAGCGTCTCGTCCTCGTCGCCCTTCCTCGCCGGGAGGACGAAGTCGAGTGCCATCCGCAGCTTGCCCAGCGGCGACACGAGCTTCGTCTTCGCCATCGGGCCGAGCTGCGTCGGGATCAGACCGGTCAACCCCTCGGGCATCCGGTGCAGCTCGCCGTTACGCAGGAGGTACGAGCCCTTCGTCGCCTCGTTCGTCCACTGGAAGCGGTCCTCCAGGCCAAGCTCTCGCGCCAGCCCGATACCGCGCGGCTTCATGGAGAGGAACGACTCCGGTCCGCCCTCGATGATCCATTCGCCGTCGATCTCGGTGCGGAGGACGCCGCCGACACGGTCGGACGCCTCCAGCACGTAGACCTTGAGGTCTTCACCGGACGTCACCAACCGATGGGCGGCGGCGAGCCCGCTGACGCCGCCGCCGACGACCGCGACAGTTCGCGTCACGCAGTCACCCATCCCGCCTCGATTGCCCGATCACGGACGAGGCCAGCCAGCCCGGCCATCATCTTCGGGTGATCGTTGACCATCGTGATGCGCTCGAGCTGCATTCCCAGGCCCTCAGCCTGCTCCTTGAACTCGACGTCGATGTCGAAGAGGATCTCGACGTGCTCGCAAACGAAGCCGACCGGGCAGATAAGGACGTGCTTCTGGCCTTCCTTCGCCAGCTGGTCGATGACCACGCTGCCGTCCGGCCCGAGCCACGGATCCTTGGTCATCGCCTCGCTCTGGTACGCCCAGTAGCCCGGGTTGTTCGGGAACCGCTCCTTCATCGCCTCGAACGTGGCGTTGAGGTCGCTCTCGTACGGGTCGTTGTTCTCGCGGATCTTCTCCGGGAGGCTATGCGCCGTGTAGATGATCGGCACCGAGCCACGCACGTCCTCCGGGAACTTCTGCAGCGCCTCGTTGACGCGCTCCTCGAGGGCATCGAGGTATCCGGGCAGCAGGTTCCAACGGTCGATCGAGGTCGTTTCGATCCCGTCCCGCGCGGCCTCGACCGCCTTGTTGTACGCGCCGATCGACATCGCGGAGTAGTGCGGCGCCATCACCATCGTGACGGCTCGCTCCACGCCGGCTTCCTTCATCTCGCCCATGGTCTCGGCGATGTACGGGTGCCAGTGGCGCATGCCGAGCCAGACCTTCCAGCGCTCGCCCTCGCCAGCCGTCTCGTTCAGCGCCTTCTCGATGCCGTCGGCCTGCGCCTGGGTCAGCTCGAGGATCGGCGAGCGACCGCCAATCTGCTCGTAGCGGTCCTCGACCTCGCGGAAGATCTCTTCCGATGTCGGCCGATGATGCCGCACGTCGAGCAGGTACGGGCGAACGTCTTCCATCTTGTCCGGGCCGCCATAGGCCATGATGAGCAGGTGATGGGTCGGCCTGGAGGTCGATGTGTCGGTCATTGGGAGGAAGCTCCTTGCATGTGGTGGTATGAAACAGGAATGCGGCGCCCCGGCGAGGCCGTGACGTCCGTTAACATGAATAAGGTACCGTATCGGCGGTAGAGAGGGTGTCGGGAGAAATGCGGTATCCCGAACGTTGTTCGGGATACCGCATCGAAAGAATGCGCGCTCCGTGCGCGTAGATGGAGCAGGCCATGGAGCCGGTGGACAGCAAGCGTGCGAAGATCCTCAGCAAGCCGGACCTCGTGACCGCGATCATCGTCGCGATTGTCACTCTCGCGATCAACGCGGCACTGCTGCTGATCCTGTTCTAGGAGGCGCCTCGTCGCGTAGAGCCGGCCCTTGTGGCCGGCTCACCCCAGCGAAAGGAGCCGGCCACAAGGGCCGGCTCTACGGAATCCCTGGCTAGCGATACACGCGGACGAGGAACCGGCCGCCCTTCTCAATCGCCTGCTTGCCCGCCGTCACGCCCGGACGCCGCTCGTGGTAGGCATTCACCACCACGACCCTGGCCGGCGTCAGCGCCCGTAGGACGACCGTATCGCCGCGCTCCGAGAACGACTCCTTGACCTCCAGCTCGCCCTTCGACTTGATGATCACGTGCTTGAAGAAGTTGATCGGGTCGCTGATGTCGGCATCTTCCATGCCGATCTCCCGCGCGGCCGCCTTCAGCGGCTCCCGGGTGGTCGGCACCACCGTCGCCGCCGCGGAGGCCGGCTCCGGCGCCGGGATCGGCCCCGTCAGCAGGTCGTGACGCCCAACAGAATCCTCAACCATCTCGAAGATCGGGGTGGCTTCGGTGCCGAACAGCTTGTCACCCTGCTTCACCACGATCGATGAGTTGCTGGTCATCGTCGTCGCTGTCGACAGGCGCTCGGAGAGGCTCTCGCCGCCCCAGGCGACCAGCCCGGCCACCTGGCCGCCGGCCATGTCGATGAGCTGGACCAGCTGCCCCGCCTCGATCTCGAAGGAGGCCGCCTCGCCTACGCTGATCTCCCGCGAGAGGATCACCCGATGCCCGACAAGTACATTCGCCATTGATGTGTGCTCTTCCTGCCCGGGAAATACCCCGGTCTCGTCACGATGGAATCCGGAGACGTCTTAGCTCGTCCCATTGTCGCAGGGAACGCCGCGAATGTTCCAACTCACCCGAACATGAACGTTCTGTCAAATGACGGGTGCGATCCTGACGCACGGTGCATACTGCCGGAAGGATTTCGCCCTTCGCCAACAGGACGACCACGCCGATGCCAGAGTCCGGGTCCTCTCTCCGCACCGTCACACTGCTCGCGTTCAAGCTCGGCTGCACCGCGTTCGGCGGCCCGGCCGCGCACATCGCCATGCTCCGGCAGGACGTCGTCGAGAAGCGCAGGTGGCTGAGCGATCAGCGCTTCCTCGATCTCATCGGCATCACGAACCTCATTCCCGGGCCGAACTCCACCGAGATGGTGATGCACATCGGCAAGGAGCGCGCCGGCAACCGGGGACTCGTCGCCGCCGGGGCCGCCTTTATCCTCCCGGCCGCATTGATCACCCTGATCTTCGCATGGCTCTATATGGAGTACGGGACAACGACACAGGGAGCATGGGTGCTGCGAGGCATCAAACCCGTCGTCCTCGCCGTCGTGGTGCAAGCCATCTGGAACCTTGGCCGCACCGCGTTCAGGACCGTTCCGCTCGCCATCGTCGGGGCGATCGTCTTTGCGCTCTACTTGTTCGGCATAAACGAGATCCTGCTGCTGTTCGGCGGCGCGATCGTCGTCTTTCTCGGAACCCGGCTTGCCGCGTCTGGCAAGCGTCCTTCAACGTCGTCGTTTATCGCGCCGATCCTGACCCCGGGCGCGTTCATGGCCCAGGCGGCAGCCGACCCGTCCATCCCCTACACTGGCCTCCGCCTCTTCCTCACCTTCCTCAAGATCGGCAGCGTGCTCTACGGCTCCGGCTATGTCCTCGTCGCCTTTATCCACAACGATTTCGTCGAGCGCCTCGGCTGGCTTACCGAAACGCAGCTGCTCGACGCGGTGGCCGTCGGCCAATTCACGCCGGGTCCGGTCTTCACGACCGCGACCTTCGTCGGTTACGTCGTTGGCGGCTTCACTGGCGCGGTGGTGGCGACGCTCGGCATCTTCCTGCCCGCCTTCATCTTCGTCGCGGTCGCGCACTCGCTGATGAACCGGTTGATGGCACTGCCGTGGGTCCGGTCCCTCCTCGATGGCGTCAATGTCGCGGCGATCGGCCTGATGGCAGCAGTCGCCGTGGTCCTCGCGCGGGATGCCGTTGTGAACGTCCTGACGGCGTTGTTGTTCGTTGTCGCGTTCATCCTGCTGATCCGCTTCCGCGTCAACTCGGCGCTGCTCGTGGCCGCAGGCGCGCTCGTCAGCATCGTGTGGGAACTCGCCGCCTGACGCGGCGGCATCAGGCATACTGTTCTGGATACTGACCGACAACAGCACGCCTGGAGGTTCTGGGACGATGGAGAAATGTCCAAACTGTGGCGCGGCCGTTCGCCCGGGCGCCAAATTCTGCACATCCTGCGGCACTCGCCTGCCCGAAACACCTGCCCCGTCCTCCCCGACGCCGACGCAGGAGACACCGGCCGCGACCGGGAGCACGCAAACGGCAACGCCGGCGGCCAAACCAGAACAGGAAACGTCCCAACCGGATCCTTACGCGACCTGGGGCGCGCCGTCCGGCGAGACAGCCACCACGTCGACCCCCGCTGACCGCTTCGAAGCCGGACTCGATGGCGAGAAGAGCACGCCAGGCGATACATCGACGACCGAGGAATCGAGCTCCACCTACAGCGCATCCTCCTGGGGACGGCCCGCAACGCCGGAAGAGGAATCCGACGAAGATCGATTCGCCTCCTGGGCAGCGGCCTACGGCTCGTACCAACCGCCAACGACGGAGTCTGCCGCTGGATGCACCGAACCGGGCACGGACGACGCCGCCAATACGTCCACCGAATCCATGCCCGCACCCTCGCCGGAGGTGGTAACAACACAGCCGGCACCGGATTCCGAGGCCCGCAAACGCGCAGTAACCCTCATCGATGAGCTTCGTGAGCTCGTCTGGCAGATCGGGGTCACCGACAAGACGGACGGCGACAAGAACCTCGCCAAGGTCGTCCTCGCCGGCGCGCGCGGCCAATCGAGCGACTTCACCGACCTCAAACGCGCGCTTGACGACGTGAAGGCATCCCCGCGTGACGTCGACGTGCTGGCTGCGCTCAGCAGCAAGGCTGACCGTATCCAGGAGCTGTTGGACAGCCACAACCGGCTGCTCCGCGCGATCGACGAGGCGATCGACGAGCTTCGGTAATCCGGCCGTTTATATGAAGTGATCGAATCCGGGGAGGCTGCGGTGCGCAGCCTCCCCGTCATACTGGGGCTCGCCGATCCAGGCGAATGGCCACAAATCCCCATCCCTGAGGACCATGGCCCGCCACTCCGCGTCCCGAGCCGTTGGGCCGGTATATCGAATAATCATGACGTCGCCCGCGACGGCGTCTTCGATCGCGTTGGCAGGGATGAAGTGGTCAGCATATGCAAGGCCCGTCGCCGGGGAGACCAAATGCTCCAGACGCCAGTACGCGACCTCCGCCGCGCTCCTGGCGTCCTCCGCAGATTCGGTGAGGAAGAACAGGAATGCGTGCGCGTCGGGATTTCCTGGCGGCACCGGTGTACTCTGCCCTTCCGGTGACGACGTCGCCCTCAACCCCGCAGTCACGCCAAAGAGCGCCATCCGTGTTTCCGGCATCGGCCCGACAGCAGCATCCGATTCCGCGAAATACTCCTCCACAGTCACTCCCGGGGCTTGACTCTGGATCCTGTCAGACCGGAACCGCTCACCCGGGAGGGCGAAGGCGTTGACGGCGTCCGAGGGCATCACGTCGATCAGCTGTGCGAGATCGGCATCGTCCACCGCCGCCTGTCCTTCCCCGCGTGCCAACGCCATAACGGGCGCCAGGCTGTCGAGGGTCGAGGCGTACACAACAGTGGTCTCGTCCAGGATCGCGACATTGTTCACGACGTATAGGAGCGCGCGCTGCACGGGATTCTGCATGTCCACCTCGCCATCTTCGCCGAGTGTCCAGTACTCTCCGTGCTCAATGGTCTTGCGCTGGTAACCGTTTGCCTCCCAGGTCGCCTGCAACCCCCATATGTCGATGCCCCCACGATAGAAGCGCAGGGAGTCTGGCAGATCGCCCACGGCCAGCACCTGATGGACATCCAACGGCCGGAACCCCACAAGTTCGACGATGTCCGGACCCGGTTCCTCACCGCGCGCGGCTTGTAAGGTGTAATCGACGAGCGGATCGAACGTCATCGCCGGGCGTGTCAGGGAAAAAAGGTCGTCCTCAGCATACGGATCGGCGATGCCCAGTGCGGCGAACTGGGCGGCCCAGTCCACCCAGTCGAACAAGAGCTCTCCCTGCATGGAATCGTCTGGAAGGCTCGAGAGCAGGTCTCGCAGCCGGTCCCGTGCGTCCGCCAGGTACGTCCCGCCACGCGTTATGGGCGACGCCGCGGGCGTGGCTGCGGGAGTCTGGGCCTGAAGAGGGATAGAGCCGGCGGATGCAATGGCCGCGGCCCCGACGATAGCGGCGCGACGAGAGATACGC
>DATGPC010000065.1:0-3130 GCA_035305265.1 Thermomicrobiales bacterium
CGGCGCCGCCCAGGACGCGTCGTCCCGAGACGTGGTGGGCGCCTCGACGTCGTGGAGCCACAATTCGGGCCAGGAACCCGGCAACACCTGGATATGGGCCTCGGTGGTCTGGTCGGCATGCCGGGCGATCCACTCCAGCAGGGTATACCGGGCGTTCACCGTCAGGGGATAGAAGGCCGGGACGATCATCTTGCCGCCGTAGCTCGTGATCTGGTAGGTCATGCCGCCGGTGACCTCGTCGCCCTCATGAACGAGCACCACCCAGTGATCGTTGCGGAATTGTGGCAGGTCGCCACGAGGCTTGTCGGAGATCGTGAATCCGTGCGTCTCGCGCTGGACCCTGGCGAGAAAGGCGCACCACTCGTCCCATTTGTCCGCGATGCGGCCCCACTCCGTCGTGCCGGAGACGCCGGCCTTGAGCACCGGCTCCAGATGCGCCGGATCGATGACAGCCCATTGCGGCCGGATCCATCCTGCGTACCCGAGTCGCTGGTAGAAGGACGGGCGGAAGGGATAGAGCGCGGAGACGGCTTGCCCGTCTTCGCGCATGAGCTCGAAGGAGTGGCGCATCAACGCGCGAACCATACCGCTGCGTCGGCCAGCTGGAAGGGACGCCACGCTACCGACCCCGCCCGACGCGAGGATCTTGCCTCGGACGTTCATGCGTTGCGGATAGATGGCGAGGCGGGCGACGGGTGTTCCGGTTGCGTCGAACGCGTGTGGCAAGCGACTTCCTCGCAGGAACGGGACGTACTGCTCACGGTCCTGCGTGGGGGGCGCGGGGCTGGCTTCGAACGCATAGCTGGCGATGTCGAGCCGGGCAGACTCTTCGGGCGAAAGGAGTCGGATATCGACGTCCGAGGTGGATCGAATCTCTGACATGGGCGGCTCCGAATGCAATCGTTGGCGAAGTCCTTTCGCGTAGTCTATCGCGACGGCGTTCCGACATTGGTGAGTACCTGCACAGAAAACGTCGGGCATCGCTGCAGCGATGCCCGACGTTTCGGGAGGAGATGAGGTGTGGCGGCACGGGCCGGGACCCGTGCCCTGGGTGGTTTCCCTAGAAGGGGATGAAGAGGTTGATGCCGAAGATCCATGCCAGCATGCCGCGGATGATGCTGGCGGCGACGAGGGCCAGGATGCCGGTGAGCGCCGAGCGACCGAGGCTCAGGTTTAGGGAGGCACGGATGGCCAGGATCGTCGTCACCAGGGTCCAGAGGTTCACGAGCCCGACGAAGATCCAGCCGATACCCCAGAGGAAGCCAAGGATCATGAAGATGCCCGGGCCGCTCGCGTAACCAAGCGTACGGAGGATGCTCTCGACGCTGCCGGTCGTTGTCGGGGTTCCGGTGATACGGGTACCGACGAAGTAAACGATGGCCGCGGTGACGACCCAGCCGAGGAGCGACAGGATGATGCCGCCGAGCAGCCCGTTCGCGCCGTCGATGACGCCGCCAAGGCCGGCGGCGACGGCGACGGTGGCCACGACGATGGCCGCTTCCGGCAGCGCGGCCGGGTCGTGCGCGACTTCGGAATACGTGCGCGTGTTGAACGTCGCGATTTCTTTTGCACGTTGGACGATGCGGTCGAGTGAGATGGTGTTGGTTGGATGTGCTGCCATGGTGTCTCTCCATTGAGCTGTGCAATAAACGTCCTGCCTTCTGAAACCAGTGTACGAAGGCAGGACGTTTGAGACAGTATGGCTAACCGGTAATTTCGGGGAGGGGCTGGGGCCCGGCTCGTCTGAGTGGGCTGAGGTTATTCTATTTCGCTGGCGTATGGGGCGAGCGCGGCGACATCCACGCCATGGCGGAGTTCCACGCGGCGATGCCCATGAGGAGTACACCGTTCGGGACGTGCCAGGCGATCAGGCTCTTGTCGGAGCGGCCCGAGTACCCGAGTCCGGCCTGCGCAAGCAGGAGCACGACGAGGACGAACGTGAGCACCATGTGCAGCGCGGAGATCTGCTTCTTCTGGTAGAGCAGGACCGCGAGGACAAACTGGATGGCCGCCAGCGCGAAGACCGCATTGCCGAGATGCCCGTGGCCGGTGATGAAACCGGCTCCTTCGCCGCCCCAGATTCCCTGCCCGATGATGGCAGCCATGGTGACGATCCCGACGGCGATGATGGCCGAGAGCCAGCGGAGCGCGGTCCAAAGGGGAGGGGTCTGTGTGTCTGATGTTTCGTGCTGCATCATGCTCCTCGTCGAGATAGATCCAAAATTAGTCAAGAATGACTATAGCAGCGGTCAGAATGGCGATGCTAGCCTGAAGATACGCTGCTGCACGGCTTCATGATGTGGTAGCGAGGGTCAGATCGTCCATCGCCAAACTGGCAGAGACCGGTATGCTGCCGAACCGTACCGTGACATTGCCGGAAGGAATCACCCTATGTCCCGCACCGAATCCATGAGCGCCTCCGGAGCTGTTACTGCCACGAAGCGCGGCGTCTTCGTCGAGCTGAGCGATCGACGTTTACCCCTCCGCATGCGGCTTCGGCACCTGGTAACCTGGGTGACGTCGAAGATACCCTGGAGCCGGAGATCTCTCGCGCGATTGCGGATGCGTTAGCATCGCGGCGCTTAAGCTAAAGGAATGCCGTCCGGGAGAACTTCCCTGGGTGGCGTTTGCGGTATCAGGAGGATGTGCCCTTCCCGCTGGTGCATACCGAGAGCCTCCATTTCGCACCCCGACGCAAGAAAATCCATCCGATGTCACCCTGTCGTACGTAGGGTAAGAAGGTTACCGTTCCTCGCGCGACCACTATACTCGACCCGTTCGATGGTGTTTTGAATCAATGCGCGGGAGGACCGCCAGACGGCAGGGGGCTTCCATTTGGACCTGAAGTGCTACCTCGGAGCCAGTAGCACCAGGCGCCAGATACTTGGTGGGGCCGCGGCGGCCTCTCTCACCGGTGCTTACCGTACGCAGGGCGTCGTCCGTGCCCAATCGGACGAAGGAGGGTACGTCCAGGCCGTGGTAAGCGCTTACGAGGAGGCGACCAGCGCGGGCATGGCGATGCTGGAGGCCGGAGGAACGGCGGCGGACGCGGCGATCGCGATCGCGTCGGTCCTGACCGTGGTCGAAGGGTGGTTCTCCAGCGTGCTCGGCGGCGGGACGTGGGGGCTCT
>DATGPC010000066.1:0-4237 GCA_035305265.1 Thermomicrobiales bacterium
CGAAGAGGCCAAGGACGAGCTTGGCATCTGGTAACCCCCGATAGCCTCTAGCCGGCGCGGCTTCGGTCGCGCCGATCTTCTGGAATTCATGAGATACCTGCGCCGGCCGGTCCTATTGTTCGCGCTCATCGCCATTGCCACAGCAGTGGGGCTATCCGGCTCATCGCTCAGTCCGATCGCGATGGAGGATGCGCGGGACGGCGCCGACATCGCAATCGCCGACCCCACGGCGCAGGTGACCGCCGTCGTGCCGGACCCCACGGCCCCGCGAACCGGATCGACTGTCCCCCCGACTCCTGAGCCGACGTCCGCTCCGACCCAGCCTCCCACCGAGGAGCCCGAACCCACCCCGACCCCCGAGCCGGAAGAGACGCCGCGTCCCGAGCCACCAGTCAACACCACTGGCGCATCCATCATTTTCGAGCGCGGCAACGGGCGAGAGGTCGCGTTGACCTTCGACGCCGGCGAAGGCACGGGCTACACCGAAGAGATCCTCGAATTCCTCGCTGAGCACAACCTCAAGGCCAGTTTCGGCATCACCGGCGAATGGGCGCGTGAGTATCCCGAACTGGTCAAGCGCATGGTCGATGAAGGCCACCTGGTCATCAACCACAGCGAGAGCCATCAGTCGTGGACCGGGTGGTCCTCCGATGGCGTGCCGCTGACCGAGGACCAGCGCCTGGACGAGTTGTTGGACGCCGAGGAGGCGATCGAGGCGGCCACCGGCGGCACCTACACCGTGAAGCCTTACTGGCGGCCACCGTACGGCGACTACGACGCCGAGGGGCAGCGGCTGCTCGCGGAATACGGCTACGACTACACGCTCTACTGGACGTGCGACACGGTTGCCTGGATGGGCACCACGCCGGACGAGATCGTCGAGAAATGCGGTCCGGACGCCGAAGATGGCGGACCTGGCGCGATCATCCTGATGCACGTCACCCAGGAAGCGGACTACCTGTCGCTGGAAGGCCTCGTTGCGGCGTACCAGGCGGAAGGGTACGAGTTCGTGACCGTGGAAGAGATGATCGCGGATTGACTAGACGAGCCTCGTAGAAAGTCGCGTACAGCCAGCCCGTTTGGCCGGCGTTCGAGTTTCGTGAAGAAGGTGCCTGGCCGCAACCATATCCCCGTACCGCCGCACCTTGTGTGCGGCGCCGCGCAGTGTGTGACCGTGAAAGTAGGGCGATCCTCGGAGGATCTGCGCTCCAGAGCCAATGTCGTACGCCAGATGCGGCGGTACGGCTGGCTCACTTCGTCCCGTACTGCTACGATTACACTGTTTTAATATGACATAACCGTGAGGTGTGCGGATGTCGAACTATGTGTCCTGGCGGCGTACGGGTGTAACGAGACGTATGCGGCTCAAGGGGCACGATTACTCTGAGCCCGGCTACTACTTCGTAACCATCACTGAGGCGCACCATGCCTGCCGATTTGGGCGTGTTCATGATGATTCGTTCGTGCCTTTCCCGTCGGGTGACATGCTCGCAGATGAGTGGTCACAACTTGAGGACCGCTTTCCCGACGTCATGTGGGATGCATTCTGCGTGATGCCTAATCATTTCCACGCCATTGTAGGATTCGGGGTCGCCGATTCTCTGGCCGTGAGCGGAACGTCGATCTCATCCGTTGTTCAGGCATTCAAGTCGCGGACAACGGTGTCGTACGGGCGTGGTGTCAGAGAAAATGGATGGCCGCCTTTCGACGGTCGTCTTTGGCACACGGGCTTTTACGACCATATCGTTCGCACAGAGCGAGATCTTGATCGCGTTCGAGCCTACATTGAGCGCAACCCGGCGCAATGGGATGAAGATCGGTTTTACGTACCGGGCTGGTGAGCCGCCCGGCGCCGCAAACAAGGTGCGGCGGTACGGAAGCTAAACCAGATCCCGCATAAACCCCTTCACGATCTCCACCCACTCCTCAACCCGGTTCCGGTGCATGCTGTGCCCACCACCAGGGATGCGAACGGTCCGCACTGAGGACAGCCGATCGGGGAGGGCAGCGAGATCGGCGGGATGCACCATGCTGCCGGTTTCCGGATCGCCATGGATGAACAGCACCGGCACGGTGATCCGTTCCAGGCCCTCCAGCGTGTCCAGCCCCTCGTTCGCCATCGATGCCGCCCGCAGCTCCGTGATCGCCTCTCGCCGCGTCGTCGTGATGTCCCGCGCGCGGGTCTCCACGAGGCTGTCGGGCCAGCTCGGATTCTCCTCCCGGTAGTAGGCCCTCGCAGCCTCGAACGGCAGCGCGTTGAGTTGCTCCCAGCCGTCGAACGCGGGTGCGAACTCTTCGCCGGAGCGAAGCGGGACATCCTCCAGCATCAACGCCTGGGCCCGGTTCGGGTGGTGAATCGCCCACCACAGCGTC
Organism: Thermomicrobiales bacterium; assembly: GCA_035305265.1. Lineage (GTDB taxonomy): Bacteria > Chloroflexota > Chloroflexia > Thermomicrobiales > UBA6265 > UBA6265. Next base: position 2,374 of record DATGPC010000066.1, read on the forward strand.
AGGATCCCGCCGAGTGAGTGGCCGAAGATGATCGGATGCTCGATGCCGAGCGCGTCCAGCAGGCGGTCGAGGTCGTTCGCGTAGTCCCTGTAGTGATAGCCGCTCGCAGGCTTGTCGGATTCGCCATGCCCGCGCAGGTCAACGGTGATCGGGCGCATCACATCTTTCACATGACCGAGCACGGTATCGAACTCGCTGCCGCTCGACGCGATACCGTGGACGAACAGGACGTCAGGCCCGGTCCCCGGGTGCATCGTCACGCGAAGCGACAGGTCGCCGATATCGACCAAGCGGGATTCGGGCGGCGTCGCGGACTTCGGGTGGAAGGTCGTCATATCTGGGTCTCCATGGCGCGAACCGCGCCGTTCATGAGATGCGTGGGTGAGTTGGACATCATCGAAGCCAGGAACAGCTGGCGACGACAATCATGTCATCACGGGCCAACGGCGTGGATCCGCCAAATCCGCGGCCCGTTCCCTGCGAAGAATGTCGCGGAAAGCGAGATGTCGCCGAGATCGATCGTGCGCGTGACCGATGGGGAGAGGAAGGAGAGACGTCATCGTGAACCTGGCAACATCCCGGAGCGAGGCCCGGCGTGGCGCCCGGGCCGGGTTGAATGCATCAATGCCACAACCACTGCATGATACGTCGTTCCCGCCGTGCCCTGTCCCGGCAGACGCGGTACAATGAGCGCAACGCGTGGCGGGAAGCGCGCGCCTTTTCGTGTGCGCGAAAAATCGTCGCGCCTCATTCCCCCACACAATTCCTCTCACGAATAGGGTCCCACCGCCAGGTTCACAGGCGTTGAATCTTCGAGGAGGGTGGACCGTTCTGGTATGAAGGCAGGAGCCGGTATGAACCGCTTGAACCGACGACGTTTCTTGGCACTGGGTGCTGCGAGCACCGCGAGTGTCGTACTGGTGGCTTGTGGCAACGAGAGTCCGGCCGACGCCGACCTGACGCCGACGCAGATCCCGGACGTCGCTGGCGCGCCGCCGACCCTGGCGCCGATCACATCCACGCCGCAGTCCGGTGGCGGTGAGGCCGGTGGCGGCGAGGAGCAGGCCGGTGGCGAAAGCGGCGGGGGCACCCAGACCGAAGCCATCGTCATCAAGGCGATGGACTCGCTGGCGTTCGATCCGTCTGAGCTCGAAGTCGCGCCAGGCCAGACCCTGACCCTGCAGAACGACGGCTTCCTCCAGCACGACCTTGCGGTTGATGACTGGGGCGGAGAGCTGACCCCGCTGCTGAACAACGGCGAGACGGCTGACTTCACCATCCCCGAGGACGCTGCCGTTGGCGAGTCCTTCGAGTACTACTGCACCGTGCCTGGCCACAAGGAAGGCGGCATGGTCGGTACCTTCACCATCGTCGAGGCGGGAGCCGCCGCGGCACCGGCCGAGGAAGAGGCCACTGAAGGTGAAGAGGAAGGCGCGGCTGAAGAAGGTGCCGCCGCTGGCGGTACCGGCGAAGCGATCACGATCATCGCGCTGGACACGCTCGCCTTCGATCCTGCCGAGCTGGAAGTCGCTCCGGGCCAGGCCCTCACGCTCCAGAACGACGGCTTCCTCCAGCACGACCTGGCGGTCGATGACTGGGGCGGTCAGCTCACTCCGCTGCTGAACAATGGCGAGACGGCCGAGTTCACGATTCCAGAGGATGCCGCAGTCGGCGAGTCCTTCGAGTTCTATTGCACGGTTCCGGGCCACAAGGAAGGTGGCATGGTCGGTACCTTCACTATCGTCGAGGGCGGTGGTGCGGCCGCCGGCGGTGAGGAAGAGGCTCCGGCCGAGGAAGCCTCGGCTGAAGAGGAAGACGCTCCGGCGGCGGCCGCCGCGGACGAGGGCGCTGGCGGGGGCGGTGA
>DATGPC010000067.1:0-10240 GCA_035305265.1 Thermomicrobiales bacterium
CCGACGGCGGCGTCGTATTCATCGCTGGCTCGAACGAGCGGAAGATAATGCCGCAGGCCACGCGGTCACCGCTTTCGCCAGACGGGTCGGTCTCGAGATCATCCTCACCGGCGTGGATGAGCAGCGCGGAGCCGCTCGGCCCGGCAAGGCTGTTGTCGGCGGCCGGGTCCAGCGTCACCTTGTCGGTCGTGACCACGTAGAGCAGGGTGCCATCGTCGTTTACCTCGAGGTTGCCGAGGTCACCGGCGTGGGAATCATCGTCGTCCGGTGCGCCGTGAGTGGTGTCCGTCGGGTTGAAGTGGCCACCCGCCGATGCATACGGGGTGTCACCCGAGGCGTCACAGGCGCCGACCTCATGGATATGGATGCCGTGCGTGCCTGGCTCAAGCCCGCTGTCGACCGTGCTTTCGATCTTGAACGTCACGCCGTTTTCGCCTTCCCAGGCCTCAACGTACGCGGCGATCGCGCCGTCCGGCGTGGAGAGGGGGAAGCGGCCCATCACGATATCGCCTTCGGCGGGCTCGGCCACCGGGGATGCGTCCGGGCTAGCCATGGGCGTGCCCTCCTGGGCCAGCGCGATGCCGCTCCCGAATGAAAGCGATGCGGCGAGCATGCCGCCGAGCAACGTCTTGCGGAAGTTCATGATGAATCCATCTCCTCCGTCGATGTTCGAAATACCTGCGCCATTATGTCCGAGAATCGGTTCTCGCGACAGGGCCATGCCTTATCCCTGCCGGAATTCCGCCACCACATGGCGGTCGCGGCCGGCAAGGTCGTGGATGACCCGGGTGCTCGCGATCCCGGGAATCTCGTGCAAGAGGCGTTCCGTCGCGACCACCTGGGAAGGGTCGATCTCGAAGCCGGCCGCGGCTTCTGTGGCGAGGATGCGGGGCAGATCGGCGACCACCCGGCGGACGAGGTCGAGGCCATCCTCACCGCCGTCCAGAGCCAGGCGGGGCTCGGCATCGAGGTCCGGGTTCTCCTCGATCTGTCCCGGAGTGAGGTAGGGGAGGTTGGCCAGCACCAGATCCACCGGCCCGTCGATCGGTTCCGTCAGGGACCCTTCGATGAACCGGACTTGCCGGCGTCGCTCCGGCGTCAGGAGCCGGTCGGCGTTCTCGCTTGCAAGGGCGAGCGCGGCGGAGGAGATGTCGGTCGCAATGACCTCGCCCCGGAAGGTCGTTGGCAGGTGAGCCGAGAGGGAGACTGCAATCGCGCCGGTCCCGGTGCCGATATCGACGATTCGCGCATCCGGCCGGTTCGCGAGCCATCCCAGAGCCCACTCCACCAGCGGTTCCGTGTCCGGCCGTGGGATCAACGCGTCCGCTGTCGTCCGGAACTCCAGCGCCATGAACTCGCGCGTGCTGGTGAGGTAGGCGACCGGCGCACCGGCAAGCCGACGGCCGATGATGGCGTCGTATTCGATAGCCGCATCGGCGGGCATCGGCTCGGGGTAACGCAGGAAGAGCCGGGTGCGGTCAACGTCGAGGACGTGCCGCAGCAGCACTTCTGCGTCGAGCAGCGCGGTGTCGATGCCGGCGTCGGCCAGGCGCCGCGCCGCCTCCCGCATCGTCTGGTGAATCGTCATCCGCCCACTATGCATGTGCCGTCCATCCCGGTACTATCACTGCATTCCACGTGGCACGCCGGCGTGCCGGTCCTGACAATGTAGGTCGCCGTTTCGTTTATCGGGAGGTTCTTCATGTGCTCACCAGAGGTCATGCAGATCGTTCGACGGCAACTGTCCGGTGAACCGCGTCTTTCACGTCGCGCCATGGTGACGGCGTCGGCCGCGGCGGCGTTCACCGCAGGGATGTCCCGTTCCGGCGTGATGGCGCGGCAGGCGATGCCGGTCTCCTCGCCGGCGGCGGAGGCGTCACCGGTGCCCGGGATCCGTCCCGCGTTTGCCGATCTCAGTCATACCATGACTCCGGATATGCCGGTGTGGCCGGGCAACGAGCCTTTCCAGGCAGAGCCGGTCAAGACCTTTGCCAGCGACGGCTTTTATGGCCAGAAGATCTCGTTCTGGGAGCATACCGGGACGCACCTGGACGCTCCGGCGCACTTCCACGAAGGCGCCGAGACGGCCGAGCATCTCCCGGTTGAACAGTTTTTCGCGCCGATCGTCGTTGTCGACATCGCCGCTCGCGCGGCGGAAGATCCGGACACGGCACTGACCGTCGATGACCTGCTCGCGTTCGAGGCTGAGTACGGGGAGATTCCCGCCGGCGCGTTCGTCGCCATGTATTCCGGCTGGGCGGCGAAGATCGATGACGCGGAGGCCTTCGTCAACCTGGATGCGGACGGCGTGCAGCATTACCCCGGCTTCCATCCGGACGCCGCCGAATTCCTCGTATCGCAGCGCGATATTGTGGGGATCGGCGTCGACACGCTGAGCCAGGATCCCGGGAACTCCACCGACTTCGGAACCCACATCACGATCCTCGGCGCCGGGAAGTATGGCGTGGAAGGCCTCGCGAACCTCGACCAGGTTGCCCCGGCCGGGTCGTCTGTTTTCATCGGCGGTCCGAAGCACCTTGAAGCCTCCGGAGGTCCGGCCCGCGTCATCGCGATCAACCGCGCCCGGTAGCGTCCGCACCACAGGGCCATTCCGGAGCTGGAATGGCCCTGTTGACACCCTGGTCATCTCCCGACACCATACCGGCGAACAGCCAGAGGCACATGCATGTCGGGAGGGCCGTGACGATGGCGGGATCACTTCGGGTATTGCTGGTCGGCGGGCCAATGTATGACCCCCTGTACGCGCGACTCGAGGAGTTCGAGGCGTGGGAAGGAGTCCGGGTTGATGTCGTCGCGACGTTGCCTCACCCGGATCTCAATGACCGGGTCGCCGACGAGTTCGGGGCGGGCACCGCGCAATACGACCTTATCTCCACGCACATCAAGTACGCGCCGAGCCAGATGCAGTGGCTCACACCGCTCGACGATGACCTCGACTCCGCTGAGCTGGAACCGTTTGCGCCGAAGACGATCGAGTTGGCGAGGATCGACGGCGTGCTGTACGGCGTCCCGAGAAACCTCGATATCAAGCTCCTGCATTACCGGACCGACCTGATGGACGGTCCGCCTTCGTCCTGGGAAGCGTTGCTGGAGGAAGCGACCCGGCTTCGGTCGGGCGACAGGTACGGGTTCACCTTCCCGGGTAAGGAGTCCGGCCTGTTCGGTCACTTCTTCGAGCTGCATGCCATGGCTGGCGGGCGCCTGTTCCCGGATCCCGACTTGCCGGCGCCCCACCTGAACGATGATGCCGGGCGCTGGGCGCTCGGTCTCCTGAAAGACCTTTACGACCGCGCCGCGCCGCCCGAGACGCCCGACTGGCACTACGACGAGGTCGCGGCCTGTTTCCGGGAGGGACGGTCGGCGATGTCCAGTGATTGGCCGGGCGGTTTCTACACTTATGAGGACCCTGGGCAAAGCCGCATTGTCGGGCGCTACGACCTTGCGCTCTACCCGGAGGGCATCGCTGGCCGTTTCATCTATTCCGGAAGCCACACGTTCGCGATCCCGGCTACGGTGCGGGACCGATCCGCCGCGCTGGCGCTGCTGCGGTTCCTGACATCGCGGGAGTCGCAGGCGCTCGAAGCCCGGTTGGGGACGCTCCCGGCACGGCTCGATGCGCTGCAGGACGCCCGCGACAAAGCCCCGGAAGGATCGCTTGCGAAACGGCGCTGGAGCCTGCTGGAGCAGGCGGGAGAGCACGCACTGTTGACGCCGAAGCACCCCAACTATCCAGCGGTCGAGGACGCGATCTGGATGGGGATTCGCGAGGCGCTGCGTGGCACGATGACCGTCGACGAGGCGCTGCGGGTGACCGAGGAGCGGGCTGGTCGGGCTGCGCGTCGCCAGGGCGCCTGAGAGCGCTTTGACAGGCTTCGGATCCGGCGCGATGCTGCCGTATACACAGGAAAAAACGTGAGAGGGAAGAACCACATGCAGGGAAGCCCGATGAGGCGCCTCGAGGGGAAACGGGCCATCGTCACCGGCGCTGGCGCCGGGATCGGCCAGGCGATCGCCAGCCGGTTCGTGGCGGAAGGCGCCAGGGTCATCATTGCCGACATCAACGCGGAGAGCGCCGAAGCCGTCGCACGCGAGCTCGGTGATACGGCCATCAGCCATCAGGTCGATGTGACCAGCCATGACGAGATGGAGGCGCTGGTGCGTCGCGCGGTTGACGAGTGGGGCGGTCTCGACGTCATGGTCAACAACGCCGGGATCGGCGTCGCGGCCACCACGCCCGAGACATCCGAAGCGGACTGGGACCGCGTCATCGACGTCTGCCTGAAGGGCACCTTCCTCGGGATGAAGTTCGCGATCCCGGCCATTCGCGCTTCCGGCGGGGGGTCGGTCACGAATATCTCCTCGATCGCCGCGATGGTTGGCGTCCCGGATCGGGCGGCCTACAGCGCGGCCAAGGGCGGCGTGCTGGCGCTGACGAAAGCGGCGGCGATCGACCACATCGCGGAGGGTGTGCGCGTCAACTGCATCGCGCCGGGAACGGTCGATACGCCGTGGGTGGACCGGATCACTGCCGGGTACGAGGACCCGGCCGCCGCACGCGCGGCGATGCAGGCCCGGCAGCCGCACGGTCGCTTCGTCACACCGGACGAGATCGCGGCGATGGCGGCCTATCTGTCGTCCGATGAGGCCGGTTCCGTCGTCGGCGCCGCAATGGTTGTCGACGGCGGCATGACCGCCCGCTGACCGGGCGTCGGGGTGTCAGCCCGCGGAGAAGCCGACCCGTACCGCCGCACCTTGTGTGCGGCGCGGGCTACAGAGCGGCGGTGCGCGGGTAACACAATCGCGTGGGAGAAGAACTGATGCCGATCACCATCACCGGGGCAATCGCCCGCGATATCCGCTTCCCGACATCACAGGATCTCTCCGGTTCCGACGCGATGAACGAGGCGCCAGATTATTCGGCCGCCTACGTCGTCCTTGAAACCGATGCGGGCATCGAGGGGCATGGCCTGACGTTCACGATCGGGCGCGGGAACGAGCTCTGTGTCGCCGCGATCGAATCGCTTGCCCCGCTCGTCGTCGGGCAGACGCTGGAGTCGTTCACGGCGGACATGGGCGCGTTCTGGCGCCGGATCACCGGCGACAGCCAGCTGCGTTGGGTCGGCCCTGAGAAGGGGGTGATCCACCTGGCCACCGCCGCCATCGTCAACGCTGTCTGGGATCTCTGGGCGAAGGCCGAGGGCAAGCCGGTCTGGAAGTTGCTGGCCGACATGAGTCCGGAGGAGATCGTTCGCTGTATCGATTTCCGCTACATCACCGATGCCCTGACGCCGGACGAGGCGCTGGAGATCCTGCGCCGTAACGAGTCGACGCGGGCGGAGCGCGAGGCGGAGATGCTGCGGGACGGCTTCCCGGCGTACACGACCAGCGCCGGCTGGCTCGGCTATTCCGACGACAAGATCCGGGCGCTCTGTCGCGAGGCGGTCGCCGCGGGCTGGACGCATTTCAAGCAGAAGGTTGGCGCCGACATCGAAGACGACGTGCGGCGGGCGTCGATCATCCGTGAGGCGATCGGCCCGGACCGGACGCTGATGATGGACGCCAACCAGGTCTGGGATGTCCCCGAGGCGATCGCGAACATGGAGCGCCTGAGAGCGTTCAATCCGTGGTGGATCGAGGAGCCGACGAGCCCGGACGATGTGCTGGGGCACGCGGCGATCGCGAAGGCAGTTGCCCCGATCGGCGTCGCGACCGGGGAGCATTGCCAGAATCGCGTCATCTTCAAGCAGCTCTTGCAGGCGAACGCGATCAGCTTTTGCCAGATCGACGCTGCCCGCCTCGGGGGCGTGAACGAGGTGCTGGCCGTGCTGCTGATGGCGGCGAAGTTCGGCGTGCCGGTCTGCCCGCACGCCGGGGGCGTCGGGCTCTGCGAGTATGTCCAGCACCTTTCGATCTTCGACTACATCTGCGTCGGCGCGTCGTTGGAAAACCGGGTGCTGGAGTACGTCGATCATTTGCACGAGCACTTCGTCGACCCGGTCAGGATCCGGAACGGAAGATACATGCCGCCGGAGAAGCCAGGCTATTCGGTCGAGATGCACGCGGTGTCGCTGGAAACGTACCGATTCCCGGGCGGGGAGGCATGGTCCGGAGCGGCGAAGGCGTAGTCTCGCACCACGTGTGCGAGACATCGACCGCAGGTCGATAGGGGAGCGATGTGACCATGCGGGTCATGTCCCGGACACATGATCCGGGGCTACGGAGGTGAAGCCCCGACCGGACACAAAACGGGCGGCCAGCTTGGCCGCCCGTTCGTCATATCCACATCGGGCAGGCTACGCCGCCGCGCCCATGCCGGCTTCCGAGAGGCGCTCGGCCTCGTCGGCGGCCCGGAGGTCGTCGATCAGCGGCTCCAGCGCGCCGTTCATGACGCCCGGGATGTTGCTGACACTCTTGCCGATGCGATGATCGGTGATGCGGTCCTGCGGGTAGTTGTAGGTCCGGATCTTCTCGCTGCGCTCACCTGAGCCGATCTGCGAGCGGCGGGCGTCGCCGCGCTCTTCGGCAAGGCGAGCCTGCTCCTGCTCGTAGAGCCTCGAGCGGAGCACACTCATCGCCTTCGTCTTGTTCTTCAGCTGGCTCTTCTCGTCCTGCATGCTGACGACGATACCGGTCGGGAGGTGCGTGATGCGGACAGCGGAGTCGGTCGTGTTGACGCTCTGGCCACCGTGACCGGTCGAACGGAAGACGTCGATGCGGAGATCGTTGTCGTTGATCTGGATGTCGACTTCTTCAGCTTCCGGCAGCACCGCGACGGATGCCGTCGACGTATGAATGCGGCCCTGCGACTCCGTCGCCGGCACGCGCTGCACGCGGTGGACGCCGGATTCGTAGCGCAGGTAGCTGTAGGCGCCCTGGCCACGGACCTCGAAGATGATCTCGCGGAACCCGCCACCGTCGGTTGGGGTAGAGGACAATACCTCCACCTTCCACTTCATCTTGTCGGCGTAGCGGGTGTACATCCGGTAGAGGTCGGCCGCAAAAAGGGCCGCCTCGTCGCCGCCGGTTCCGGCCCGGATCTCGACGATGACGTTCTTCTCGTCGTTCGGGTCCTTCGGCACGAGGAGCTTGCGGATCGTCAGTTCCAGCTCCTCCCGGCGTGAACGAAGGCTTCGCAGCTCTTCTTTCGCCAGCTCCGCCATGTCAGGATCGTTGTCGTCCGCCATGAGCTTCGCTTCGGCGATCTGCTCCTCGATGGACTTGAACTCGACCCAGGCGCTGACGAGCGGCTCCATATCGGCACGCTCGCGACCGTATTCCATGAGCTTTTCGGCGTCGGTGGCCACGGCCGGGTCGGCCATCAGGTGGTCGAGTTCGTGAAGCCGCCGCTCGAGTTCATCGAGCGTGGCGCTGAACGATTGCATGGTTGCAGCCATGGCGGGGATACTCCGGGATGCGATGATAGTCGGGTAGTCGGGATTGGTGGGCCACGACGCGTGGGCAGTACGAAACGGCGGCGTCCGCGTGGCCTGACCGGACAAGTATAAACGTTCCGGGACCATCGCCGTCGTCAGGGGTATCGCGGGAAGAGCGAGCTACTCCTGTGCCTCCAACTCCTCGATATGCTCGACCATGGCGATGGCTACGGATGCAACCTGGACCAACTCTTCCTTCAGGCGGGACAGGTCGCCGCTTGGGTGGAAATACTCGTTATTTGCTGCCTGGGCAGCCTCGCCGACTTCTTCGGTGAGGATAGACATCCACTCCGGCCACGAGTGCCGCTGGACGCCCCAGCGATCGTCCTGTTGATCCCGTTCGCGGAGAACCAGGTCGATCGAGCGATGGGTCAAACGGAGGCGATCGTGCACGATTGGTACTCCTTTTGTCAGGGAATAGTAGGTGTTCTTCAGCCCTTCGGGGACGGGGAGGCGATATGCGTTGGAACTCTGGAGATCATATCGTGCCGGAGATGAAGGGCAACGGCCTTCCATTTCGCGTCTTTCCGGCGACCGTGGTATCCGATTCCGCCGATCTGCTTGCGTTCTACATTCGTGCCAATACCCTCTACCTCCGCCTGGTGACGGCGGATGAGCATGACTTGCCGAGGATCATCGACGTGGATGAGATCCATCGGATGCCGAAGAGGCTTGTTCGCAGAAGCTTCGGTGAGCGGCATCGCCTTGTCGTTGCGAGGCCAAGCGAGGCATATGCCGTCGACACCAACTGGACGGAGCCAGGCTGGAATCATGTCGAGTGGTACGTGAATATGCAGACACCATTCGTGCGCACAGCACTCGGGTTCCGCACCACGGATCAGGTGCTCGATATTGTGGTCCAGCCTGACCGCTCGTGGAAGCTCAAGGACGTGGATGAGATGGCGGCGTCCGTTGTCTCTGGCAGGCTGACCAGTCATGAGGGAGCAACCGTCAGAGGGGAGGCGGAACGTGTGATCCGGGATATTGAGGCGTGGCAATGGCCATTCAACGCAAAGTACGAAGAGTGGCGACCTCCACAGGAATGGACTATCCCGACGATTCCTGCCGAGTGGATGGCGAAGGCCATCGAACTATGAGCAGACGCAGACCGGGACAACACATCGAGGTTACATTCCTGTTGGGACACCTGCCCGTCCTGGTCATGCCCGTCACCGTCGTTGCGGACAGGGATGACCTCATCGCGCACTATCTTGCCGACGGCACCCATTACCTGCGCCGCGTGGCGATCGACGGCAGGCCGCCGCCCCGCGTCATCCCGGCGGCAGCGATCAGCCCAGCGGGAACGCGCTTCGACGTCGGTACCTGGCGTGGCTCGCACCGGCTGATCCTGACCCGGCTGGGGCAGGCGCACGCAGTCTTTATGAAATGGCGTGCGCCGTCGTGGGAGTTCATCGAGTGGTACGTGAACCTGCAGGAGCCGCTGCGGCGAACGGAGCACGGATTCGAGACGCGTGATCACTTCCTCGATATCAAGGTCGCGCCGGACCGATCCTGGCAGTGGAAGGATGAGGACGAGCTGGAGGAGGCGATTGGCGCCGGGCGGGTCACGCGCGCCGAGGCCCATGCCATCCGGCGGGAGGGAGAAAGCGTCATCCCCGATATCGAAGCCGGACGCTTTCCCTTCGACGACAGCCTCATCGGCTGGCGGCCGGACCCCGCCTGGGCAATCCCGACGCCCGTTGACATACCGCCGCCCGGTCCCTAGGATGGTGGCGGTCTACAGTTCGATCCCTGAGAGGAGCATCCGCATGCGGCAGACGACAACCATCCCCCACACGGCCATTCGCGTTGTCGTCGAGAGAACGCCACTGCATGCCCACTACGCTCAATCTCGGGGTGCTTGCCCATGTTGATGCCGGCAAGACCAGCCTGACCGAACGTATCCTCTTTGATGCCGGGGTCATCCGGACCATCGGTGACGTCGACCACGGAACAACCCAGACGGACACGCTCGTGCTGGAGCGCCAGCGCGGCATCACGATCCAGTCCGCCGTCGTCTCCTTTCGTGTCGGCGATCTCACTTGCAACCTGATCGACACGCCCGGCCACCCGGATTTCATCGCCGAGGTGGAGCGGGCGCTTGGCGTGCTCGACGCCGTCATCCTGGTCGTCTCGGCGGTCGAGGGCGTCCAGTCGCAAACGCGACGCCTCTCCCGCGCGATCGCGAACCTCGGCTTGCCATGCCTGATCTTCGTCAACAAGATCGACCGCATGGGCGCGAGGGAAACCGATCTCGTCGACGAGATCGCCCGCGAACTCCAGCGTGATCTCGTCGTGCTCTCCAGGGTGACGGACCTCGGGACGCGGGATGCCGCCAGTGCCCCGCGCGACCTCGGATCCCCGAGGGCGATCGACGACATCGTCGATGTGCTCACCCGGCACGACGACGCGCTGCTGCAACGCTTCGTCGACGCTGACGGAATGCTCACCGGGGACGAGCTCTCCGGGACGCTTCGGGAGCAGTGCGCCAGAGCGACGGTCACGCCGGTCATGTTCGGCTCGGCGATGACCGGCGTAGGGATCCCGCAGCTCTTTGAGGGTCTATCGCTGCTGGCCCCCGCCGGGAAGCCGGACGACGACGCTCCGCTGGCGGCGGAGGTCTTCAAGGTCCAGCGCCTCCCTGGCGGCGAGCGCATCCTGATCTGCCGGATCTGGTCCGGCACGATGACCGTACGGAGCAACGTGCCGATCGTGCGGCCACACGCGCGAGCCGGGGAGGAGATTCCTCCATCGAAGATCACAGGTATCGACCTTTTTCGGGATGG
>DATGPC010000068.1:0-2341 GCA_035305265.1 Thermomicrobiales bacterium
TCCCATGCGCGCACCCATCCTTCACCGCCTGGGTCTCATGCTGGTCGTATGTCTCGCAAGCACCGGAGTCATTCCGGCGGGGCTCGCCGCCCAGGAGGCAACCCCGGATGCCGGGGTCCCGCCCCTGGCGTTCTCCACCGACCCGGATCGGGTCGATCTCGCTGCCATGGCCCTCACCATGGCCGACGTGCCCAACGGCTACGTGGGCCCCGACGCAGGCTATTACCTGACGCCCAGGGGCGTGTCGATGTTCCTGTTCGGCGAGTCCATCACCGCGGAAGACATCGCCGCGACGAATCTCGTCTCCATGTACGACAGCTTCTTCTACGCCATGGATGGCGGGCAGCTCTTCAGCTACATCGCCCAGTTCCCCTCCGAGGAAGACCTCCAGGCGGGCTTCGACCTGATGGAGGATGAATCCCTCGTCCCGGAGTATGTCAGCGCGGTGGATTCCCCCGTGCCGGCCATCGGCGAGGAACCATCCGAGATGACCCTCGCCGTTGTTGATTTTCGGGCATTCGAGGGCCCGATCGTGGAGGAAATGAGCATCACCTTCTCCATCGGCACGCTCCTCGTCATCGTCGGGATCCAGACCCCCATCGACGAAGGTGGCATGTCCGCCACGCCGGTCATGGCGGACACCGCGAGCGCCACGCCGGATCCGGAGGTCCTGAGCCTGGTCGAGGGTCTCGCCACCACGCTGGCCGGGCGCATCGAGGCCGTCCAGGCCGGGGAGGATGTCGGTGTCGACCAGACCCTGCCGTCGATGCTCCTCCCGACCGACACGCTCTGGTCGCGCCCGGGCTACGTCAACGAAGGCTACCGGAGCGCCACGGACATCCTCGGGCCCGAGGGCCCGGCCGCTGAATTCGCCGATGCGTACCAGGGCGGCTATGTCCGCATCATCGCCGGAGCGCCCGTGCCGGACGTCGTCTTCCCGCACCGACCGCTGGTGAACATCACCGTCACCCACTTCGACTCGGCGGACACGGCCATGCAGGTCCTCGACGTTGCGGAGAGCATCCCGTCACCGCCGTTCTTCTTCGAGGAGCCGCTCGAGGAGGTCGATGGCAACCAGATCGAGGGCGTCGACGCGACGCGCACCTACACCGGGTCCTTCCGGGTCGGTGAGCCGGCGGACAGCGTCCGCATCGCCTTCACCAGCGGAGAGTATCTCGTGTTCGTGGACGTTTTCGGGAATACGACCGTCGACGATGCCATGGCGATCGCGACCGACATCGCGGGGCAGCAGGCAGCCTGTACGGCGTCCGGGCAGGCCTGCACCGAGGTCACTGCGCCGGAGATCCTGCCGCCCAACCACGGATGACAGATCACCTGGAGGCGGTGCCCTCTCCGGACAACACCGCTTCCACACTGGGCATCACCTAACTGGTCCGGATCGCTCGCCAGGCCGGTATGCACTGTCGACGGCTACAGGATCGTGCTGCCGGTCGACGAGATCCAGTGGAAACGTGCCCAGCATGATCCGGCGTCCCTTGTCATCCGATCTCGCGCTCGATCCTGTCGAGCAGACGTGGAAGCTCTACCGTCACCGCGTTCCACACGACCCGGTCGTCGATACGGAGATATGCGTGCGTCAGGATATTTCGAAGATCGTTGGCATCAATGAGGGCGGGGATTCGCTCTTTCAGCGTGGGGTCCTGGCGCATCGCGGCACGAGCCGCCTCACCCAGGGAAATCAGGTACCGTTCGACGCCGATCCGGGGATATTCCGAGGAGGAGTAGGTTGCGAGATCCAGGGAGCTGACCATCTCCAGGATGCGGGTCCCAAAGCGATGGATCTCACGCAACCAGTTGATCGCGTCGTGCGTCATACAGCTCCACCCTCGTCGACTCGATCTCCTTGCGGAGCCAGTCATCATCGGCCCCGAGCCCACCGACCGAGACAAGGTCAACGTCACACCCGAGCAGGGACGTGAGCTCTCGACGCAATGAAAGGAATCGCCTGGCGTAATCCTCCGAGTACTCCCCGAGATCCACCAGGAAATCGATATCGCTCGTTGCCGGATCCCATGCGTCCGTTGTCGCGGACCCGAAGACCCACAACAGACGCACCCGGTGCTTCCGGCACAACGCCGCGATTGCCTCTTTCTTTTGCTCCAGGACCGTGACGGGCATGGCGAAGGTTCCTTCCGTGTCCCCATGATACTGAACGCCCACGCGGAGCTTCGAAGGGCCCTACCCCACCGGCTCGACGAGCTCCCGGAACAGGCGGTCCAGCGTGGCGTCCGGATCCCGGGTCAGGCCGGTGTGCACGGCCGACGGCTGCAGGATGGTGCTGCTCGGGGACGCGATCCAGTGGAAGCGCTCGGAGATATCC
>DATGPC010000069.1:0-5418 GCA_035305265.1 Thermomicrobiales bacterium
CCGCGCCTTGATGGAGCCGGTGGGGTAGTACATCCCTGCGTGGATCACCTCGCTGTTCCGGCTGCTCGCCTCCTGGCCGAAGGTCTCGTGCCGCTCGAGGAGCACCACCGCCATGCCTTCGCGCGCCAGGCGCATGGCACAGGCGAGCCCGACGACGCCGCCGCCGATGATGACGGCGTCAACGCCCATGGCCCCACCAGCCTCCCGGTATCAGGCGCCGGCCCATGACTGCCGCTGCCATTCGTAGAGCGAGTTGCCGCGGACCTGTTCCACCAGGCCCAGGACCTCGCGAGCCAGGTCCGGAAACGGAACGAACTCCCCGCCTCGCGAGCGGACTTCGTCGATCAGCTGCCGCAATACCACCCGAGATCCGCGTCCGGCACACTGACGGTCCGACCCGGCGTCCGGGTGATTCCGGATGCGCTCGCGGAGATTGTTGTAGTAAGGCTGTGAAGGGGCATTGAGTCCCACGAGGATCGGATGAAAGTTGAGCACCTTGAGGCCAGGCGCCATGAGCGCCGGAAGGAGCGGCTCCAGGGGCAGGCCGGCCGGCGCCAGGTTGAAGAAGATGTCGTCCTCGAAGAAGACCGGAAATCGGAGCAGACCGGTGCAGTGAATCAAGGGCACCAGTCCGGCCTGCCCGAAGAGCCCGAGGTTCGAGTCCGTCCGGAATCCGGCGTCGAAGAGACGGCCGAGGACGCGGGTATTCTCGAAGAAGCTGTGGCAGCGGAACGTGTCCGCTCCGGGAACGAGCGCGCGGCATCGCGCGATGATTTCATCGACGCTGTTGCCCTGCGTGCTGCCCGGCAGGAAGTTTGGATGAATCCCGAGCGACAGCCCGGCCACCCCGGCCGTTACGAGGGGTGATTCATTCGTCACGAACAGGTGCAGGGGAACGCCCCGGCGGGTCGTCTCATCGAACAGGACGTCCATTGCCCATTCGGGCGCCCAGTCCTGGTCGGCCGTGAGCACATAGACCGGTCCGTCGAAGCGGTCTCCCCACAGCGCGTCGCTCATTCCCGCGTCCGTGCCACCTGTGAATTCTCCATGGTAAACCGTGTCCCGCATGCACGGCAGACCGCCTGCGTCCCGCTGAACTCCAGCGAGGTGCGGCAGCGGCATACCCACCCCCGAAGCCGCGCAGGGTTGCCGAATGCCAGTCCGTGCGCCGGTACCGCACGGGTGACGACCGACCCGGTCCCGATGAACGCGTGGTCGCCCAGCTCGATCTGCTGGTTGATCGACGCGTTTGGCCCGACCCAGACACCGCTTCCCAGCTTCACGCTTCCGGAGACCTCCGCGCACGCGATGACCGAGCAGTCCGGGCCGATGAGGACTCGATGGGCAATATGGACCAGATTGTCGATCTTGGTACCGGCTCCGATCGTGGTAAACTCTCCGAAAAGCCCGCGGTCGATGCAGGTCTGCGATCCCACCTCGACATCGTCCTCCAGCCAGACGCCGCCGACATGTGGCACGACGCGCCGCCGGCCGCCGATCATGCGGACTTCGAAGCCATCGCCCCCGATCACCGCCCCGGCTTTGATGACGACATTCCGGCCCAACCGCGTATTGGGCATGAGCACCGCGTGATCCATGATCCGGCACTCCTCGCCGATCTCGACGTTCTCATGGATGACCGCGGACGGTGCGATCGTGGCACCATGTCCGACCCGCGCCTCGAGCCGCTCCCACTGGCCCTCGGCGCCCAACTCCGCAAACATCGTGTAGAAGGCGCCGGCCGGGTCCCGGTCCGTGATCAGCCAGCCCGTCTCGCCATCCGTGGCGAAGTCCGCGATTGTGACCGCTCCGGCAATGCCTCGTGCCGTTGCGCGTTCGGCGTAGGGCTTCGCGGTCACATACGTCAGCAGCCCGGGCGCGGCCTCCGCAGGAGCATCCACATAGTTGAATGACTGGATCGTGCGGTTGGGACCCTGGAGACGGAGACCGAAGCGGCGGGCGAGGTCCTGGAGCTCGACCGGGCGCATCTGCAGCGGTGGTGGCGTGGCGGGGATATCGGTCACCGTCGGCATCCTGTGGGAGACTACATGAACCTGCGAAGCCAGACCTCGAAGCAAAGCAGGGACCAGATGAGCAGCCGGTGGTTCTTCTTCGCCGAGGTATGCTCGTCGATCACGCCGGCCACGAATGCCGGATCGATATACTCACGGTACCGGCTCGCCGGACTGGCGAGCAGCCGGCGGATGTAGTCGAGACTCTCGCCCCGGTACCACGACTCGTACGGTCCACTGAAGCCCTGCTTCCGGCGCTCGATGATCTCCTGCGGAATGAGCCGGCTCATCGCCTTCCGAAGGACCGTCTTGCCTTCGGATGAGGTGCGCCACCGGGCGCGCTTGGTCACATCGTCTTCATCCACCGAGCCCTGGATCAATGATTGTTCCACCTTGTAGCGAACCGGGACCCGCATCGCGAAATCGACGAGTGCGTTGTCGAGGAAGGGGACGCGGCTCTCGAGGCCATGCGCCATGCTGACCTTGTCCTCGACCACGAGCAGTCCATGCAGGAAGGTGCGGGCCTCGAAGTAGAGGGAATGATTGATATAGTCATCGCTGGTCTCGAGCGGCAGTGAATGCCGGTCGAAGACGCCACGGAACACATCGAAGGTGGAATGCCCCGCCAGTGCGCGGGCCACGTCAGGGCGAAAAAGCCGTCCCTTGTCCTCATCGGGGACCAGGCGCTGCCAGAAGCTGTAATAGTTCGCGAAATAGTCGTCCGCCGAGCGGCTTCCCGCCACCTGGAAGTAGCGCCAGGGATAGCCGCCGAAGAGCTCGTCTCCCCCGGCACCCGAAAGCACGACCTTCACGAAGCGGCTCGCCAGCCGGGCCACGTAGTAGTTGGGGTAGCACTGGCCAACCCGGAGGTCCTCGAGGTGCCAGATGAGGTCGCCCATGACGGCTTCCATGTCTCCCGCATGCAGTACGACCTCGTAGTGCTCGGTCTTGAAGCGGTGAGCCATCATCTCGGCCGGCACCCGTTCGTCGAAGCCGAGCTCGATGCCTGACGCCGAGGTGAGGTCGAATCCCGCTGTGAACGAGTGGATTCGACCCAGGTGCTGCGAGGCGAGCGCCGTCAGCGATCCCGAATCCATGCCACCGCTGAGGTAGCTTCCCACCGGCACGTCGCTGATGAGCTGGCGCGCCGTGGCCTCGCTGAAAAGCCGGAAGAGCTCGTCGACGCATTCATCTTCGGTGGCCTCGACGGGGGCGATCCCGAAGGTATAGTCCCAGTATGGTTCGGGCGCTCCGACAACTCCGTCGAGGCCGACTTCGAGCGCGTGCCCGGCGGGCAGCAGCCGGATACCTTCGAAGAGGGTCTCGTCGGTGAAGATGTTCTGGAAGGTGAAGTACTGGTGCATCGCCGTCAGCGACAGCCGGCGCTGGAGGCCGGGCAGCGTCAGCAGCGCCTTGATCTCGGAAGCGAACGCGAAGGTGCGCCCGTCCGTCCAGTAATACACCGGTTTGATCCCGTGCCGGTCCCGGGCCAGAAAGATACGGCGCCGCTCGCCGTCCCAGATGGCAAAGGCATACATGCCATTGAGCCGCTCCAGCATGCCGCGGCCCCACTCGCGGTAGGCGTTGAGCACCACCTCGGTATCCGTGCCGGAGATGAAGCGGTGACCCAGGCTCTGGAGCTCAGCCCGAAGCTGTGGAAAGTTGTAGACCTCGCCGTTGTGGACGACCACGGTCTTGCCGTCCGGGGAGGCCATCGGCTGACAGCCGGCGGACGAGAGGTCGATGATCGCCAGCCGCCGATGGCCCAGCCCGACGTTCTCCCGGCACCAGACCGCATCCCCGTCGGGTCCCCGATGGGCCAGCGCGTCCGTCATCCGGCGGACGGTCTCGTGGGCAACGGGCCCACCCGCCAGGTCAACGCAGCCGGCGATGCCGCACATCAGCCGGCACGTGCCTGGGCCGCCGCGATCCGGTCGGCGACTGCCTCCTTGTGCGCGGCGCGCCAGGCGATGAGGCGGCGAAGGCCTTCCTCGAGCGGCGTACCGGCGCGGAACCCGAGATCCCGCTCGGCCGCCGAGATGGACCCGAGGCGCTGGGTCACGAAGGTCTGGCCGGCCGGCTCGTACTGGATCCCGAGGTGCCGACTATCCGTGAGATCGAGCAGCAACTCGCAGATCTCGCGAATGGTGGTGGGCTCCCCCATGCCGACGTTGTAGAATCGGTCGGTGGCAGCGGACTTCGCGGCGAGGACGTTGCACTCGGCTGCGTCCTCGACATAGATGAAATCGTACGACTGCGTGCCATCACCATATACGATGGGCGGCTCTCCCCGGTCGATCCGGTCGAGGATCTTCATGACTACGGCCACATAGGCCCCCATGTAGTCCTGGCGGGGGCCATAGATGTTCATGTAGCGCAGTCCCACGTAGTCCAGCCCGTACCGGTGATGGTGCGCCCGCGCCATGTGTTCTCCGGCGATCTTGGTGGCACCGTAGAATGTCCGGTTGTTGTAGGGGTGGTCCTCTTCCATGGGAATCGCCACGGCGTCACCGTAGACCGACGCAGAGGATGAGTACACCAGCTTGCCGACTTTCTGCTTCCGGCACGCCTCGAGCACGTTGAAGGTGCCCCGGATGTTCACCTCGAATGCGGACTGTGGGAATTCGTGGCAATGCAGCAGCCAGAGCGCCGCCAGGTGGAACACCACATCAGCCCCTTCGAGCGCCTTCTCGAGGATGTCGGTATGGAGGATGTCGCCACCCAGCTCGTAAATGCGGACCCGGGGGTCCCGCATGGCACCATCAAGGTTGCCGAGTGTTCCGCGGGTAAAGTTGTCGTACACCACGATCTCGCGGGCATCCTCATGCGTAAGTCGGTCCACCACGTGGGACCCGATGAGTCCTGCTCCGCCCACCACCACGACCTTGGCGCCCTTCAGTTCCATGTGCCCAGCTCCAGTCAGCGTACGGGGATGCGACACCGATAGGACAACCCCGCGTCCCCGATGTCCTCATGCACGACCTCGAGACCCGACTCGGCAATCCAGGAACGGATTTCCTCCGGGCGGTACCGGTACGCGGTTACCGGCCGGTACCAGTCATAGTTGGTCATTACGTTCGTTTCCCAGTCCCAATCGGCATTGTAGAAGCACTTGAAGACGTTCCAGTAGATCCAGCGCTGGAGGTCGAAGGTCCCGGCCACGATGCCGAGTTCCGGGATGTCCTGCGGGATGGCGATCTGCACCTGCTGCTCGGTGAGCGCCTTGCCGAACTGTGTGACGGCCTCGGACAGCCGGAGGGCCTCCGCCTCGGACATCGCCACGGTGGCCTGGCGCAGATGATCATCGCAGAACTCGCGGACCGGCCCTTTCACCTTGTACACGTAAAAGGCGAGCGTCCCGCCCGGCCGGACCCGGCTCACGAGATGCTCGAAGCTGGCCCGGGGA
>DATGPC010000070.1:0-15414 GCA_035305265.1 Thermomicrobiales bacterium
CCGAGATGAGCGCCAGGACGACGTCCCGCTCGCTCAGGCCCTCGACCGCTTCCAGGATCTGGCGAGTCGCCTCGAGACCTGCCGGATCCGGCACGGGATGTCCGGCTTCGAAGGCGGCAAATCCGGGCACCGGTTCGCTCAAGTGACCATGTTTGGTGAGGATGATCCCGGAGTGGATGCGGTCCCCGAGGACCCGCGCGGCACCTCTCGCCATGGCGGGAGCCGCCTTCCCGATCGCGAGGACAACCAGGCGCCCATCGTCAGCAAGCACACACTCGGCACCATCCACCTTGAGCCGATCACCGTTCAGGCGCAGGGCCCGCCCGACCGACTCGCATGGATTGACGACCGTCAGGGCGCGATCGAACCAGCGCCGGATCGTCTCGTGCGCCTGCCGCCAGGCCGGGTTCATTCCGCCGGCCCGTCGCTCCTGAGATGCTCGAGAACCTCGGCCATCTCTGCCGGGAGCGGTGCGTCAAACGTGCGATGCTCGTTGCTAGAAGGTACCCGGATCCCGAGCGACGAGGCGTGCAGGAATTGCCGCTCCACCCCGAGCCGCTCGGCAATTCTCGCCGAGACCTTGTTCCCGTAGAGCGCGTCGCCGACAACCGGGAATCCGATGAATGCCAGATGGACGCGGATCTGGTGCGTCCGGCCCGTCTCGATCTGCACATCGAGCAGCGTCGTGTCCTCGAACCGCTCGACCACCGTGAAATGCGTGATGGCCTCGCGCCCGGAACGCGTCGTTGTCATCTGTTGCCGATTGACGGTATTTCGACCGATCGGCGCATCGATCGTCGCGCTGTCTTCCTCCACCACCCCGGCCACGAGGGTCGTGTAGCGTTTGATGACGGACCGTTCCTGCCATTGCTCCGCGAGCGACATCTGCGCGCGGTTCGATTTGGCGATCACCATCACCCCGGACGTGTCCTTGTCCAGCCGATGGATGATCCCGGGGCGGTTCGAACCCTGGATCGAGATCGACGGCGCATGATGAAGCACCGCGTTGACAAGTGTGTCTCGCGGGTGTCCCGGAGCCGGATGCACCACCATCGCCGCCGGTTTGTTGATGAGCAGGATGTCATCGTCTTCGAAGATGATGTCGAGCGGGATGTCCTGCGCTTCGAGCTCGAAGTCCTCCGTCGGCGGCAGGCTCAGCGTCACGACCTGGCCCGGCGTCATCTTGAACGCCGCCCGGCGTACCTGGCCGTCAACAAGAAGCCGACCTTCCGTGATGAGTTGCTGCAGGTACGTGCGGCTGAGATCCGGCAGTTGGCTCGCCACGTACTTGTCCAGCCGCATCAACTGGTGCTCGCGCTGCGGCCACAGCTCGATAATCTCTTCCTGGTCTTCCGTTTCCACTGCATCGGGCTGGAGCGTCTGGTCATCCATCGGCACTACGAGTTCCTTCCTGGTCTGATGTTCGCTGCGTGCGATCTTCCTGGATCATCGCCCAAAGGAGCAGGAGCACCCCGATCGTGACCGCTGAATCTGCAAGGTTGAACCGGGGCCACCAGCCCACGGCAATGAAATCAACGACGAAACCGCGAAAGATGCGATCGATCAGGTTTCCCAGTGCCCCACCGACGATGAGCGAGATAGCCAGGGCAGCCAGCGGGTTCTTTCGATGCTCCCGCCACAGCATCATGACCGCCACGGCGACGATGGCGATGGAGATGATCGCCAGCGTATCCGTGGCTGAGCCGAAGATGCCAAAGGCAGCACCCCGGTTTTCGACATACTCGAACGAGAACACGTCTCCGAGCACGTCGACCCGATGCCGGTCCGCATCCGGGCCGATCCAGGCAACCATCAGGACCTTCAGGAGTTGATCGAGCACGACCAACACAACGGGCAACATCAACCACGGCAGGAAGCCGGCGACTGCCGGCCCCGTTTGCGTCGTCTCGTTCCCCTCGCGGGCAAGCATCCCGCCATCCCCTTCACAGAATTCCCCACCCTGACAGTACTCGATGGGATAGTAGCACGCTGGCACTTCCCCGCTGGCCCGGACGCTTCCGGTTCGCAGGTCTATACTCATTCAAAGCATGGCGCCCTGGCGCGCCCGGCTTCGAACCGCCCACCGGAAAAAGGACGATTCTCTTCATGCCCAGCTCACCCTTGCGCCTCCTCGTCGCCGCGGGAGGAACCGGGGGACACGTTCTCCCTGCCGTCGCCGTCATCGATGAGCTCAAGTCTCGCGGCGTCCAGCTCGAAGTGCTCTGGATCGGCAGCCGAAACGGCGTCGAGCGAGACATTGCCCGGTCCCACGACATCCCGTTCATCCCGATCCAGACCGGGAAGCTTCGCCGCTACCTGTCACTCGAGACCGTGACCGACATGTTCCGGTTGCCGGTCGGCCTCGCCCAGGCATGGACACGGGTTCGCCGCTTCCGGCCGGACATCATCTTCAGCACCGGCGGCAATGTCAGCGTTCCCACCGTAATCGCCGGTGCGCGCATCGCGCCGATCCTTACCCATGAGCAGACCGCACAGGTTGGCATCGCGAACAAGATTTCTGCGCGTTTCGCGGCATGCTTCGCCGCCTCGTACGAGGAAACCGCCCAGATCGCCCGCGGCTATCACAAGAATGTCGTGGTGACCGGGAATCCGGTCCGCGCAACCCTCGCAAAGGGGAAGCCTGAGGCGGCGTGGGAGACATTCGGGTTCACGCCGGATCTCCCGGTCATCTTCGTCACCGGCGGTGCCCGTGGCGCGTCCGCGATCAACCAGCGCATCGAAAGGCTTTTGCCGAGTCTCCTCGACCGCGCCCAGGTCGTTCACCAGGCCGGACCATCCTCCGCCAACGACGATGCGGCACGGCTGGCGAAGCTGCGGGAATCGTGGCCGGAAGAGATCCGGAAACGGTACGTTGTCCGCGAATTCCTCGGCCCGGAGCTCTCCGACCTCTATGCCATCGCCGACCTGGTGATCGGACGCGCCGGCGCCGGAACGGTCGCGGAGCTGGCGTTCCTCGGCAAACCCTCGATCCTCATGCCGCTTCCCGGCACGTGGGGTGACGAGCAACGCAAGAACGCGGCGGTGCTCGCACGCGCGGGCGCGACGATCATCGTGGAGCAGGAAGAAACGCCGGCGGAGGCGTTGGGCAAGCACATCGAGGAGTTGCTAGCCGATCCCGCTCGCCGCCAGGATATGGCGGCATGTGCCGCGGGTCTCGCCCGCCCTGACGCCGCGGCCCGCCTGGCTGATGAGCTGCTGTCATTGGCAGGTAAGCGGTAATCCCCGATTCGCAGCACGTTGAAAAACGGGGAGGAAAGCCGGTGGCGTTCCTCCCCGTCGCTCCCTACTCTGCTGCCAGGTCGATCGCTTCTGCCGCCGAGGAAACCTTCACGATATCGAGTCCGAGCGACGACGCGGCCGGGATGTTGCCCGATCGCTCTGGCACGATCGCTCGACGGAACCCAAGACGCGAGGCCTCCTGGATCCGCCGCTCGAGATTGTTTACGCTCCGGATCTCGCCGGCCAACCCGATCTCTCCGATACACACCGTCCCCGGGTCCACCGGCTTCTCGCGCAGGCTCGACGCGACCGCCACCGCGATCGCCAGGTCGGCCGCCGGCTCGTTGATCCTCATACCGCCAACGACATTGGCATAGACATCCTGCGTCCCGAGCCCGAGTCCGACGCGCTTCTGCAACACCGCCACCAGCAGTTGCAGACGGTTCGCATCCAGGCCGTTCGCGCTCCGGCGTGGCATCGAGAAGTTGCTCGGCGTCGCGAGCGCCTGCACCTCGACGAGGATCGGCCGCGATCCCTCCATCGTCACAGCGACGGTCGTACCGGGAGCCATTGCGGAGCGCTCTTCGAGGAACGCCTCTGAAGGATTTCGCACTTCCCGCAGGCCGTCACCGATCATCTGGAAAACGCCTACCTCGTCCGTCGACCCGAACCGGTTCTTCACCGCCCGCAGGATGCGGTACTGATGGAACCGCTCGCCTTCCAGGTACAGCACGGCATCGACCATGTGCTCCAGGACTCGCGGGCCGGCAATCGCGCCTTCCTTGGTCACGTGCCCGACGATGAACACCGGAATGTTGCGTGGCTTTGCCCACTGCATGATCCGGCTCGTGCACTCCCGCACCTGGGAGACGCTTCCCGCCGCCGACGTGATCTCGTCGATCATCACGGTCTGGATGGAGTCGACCACCAGCACGCCGGGGTTCGCGTCCTCCGCCGTGGCAAGGATCGCGTCGAGATCCGTTTCCGCCAGAACGAGGATGTCGTCCGTCTCGACGCCGAGCCGATCGGCCCGGAGCTTGATCTGCTGCGGTGACTCTTCCGCCGAAACGTAGAGGATCGGCGCGTGTTCCTCCGCCAGCGCCCCGGCCGCCTGCAGGATCAACGTAGACTTCCCGATTCCCGGGTCGCCGCCGATCAGCACCAGCGTGCCAGGTACCAGTCCGCCTCCCAACACGCGATTGAACTCCGCGATCCCGACCGGCAACCGCGCCTGGCCACTCGGCTTGATCTGGCCCAGTGGTTTCATTGCAGCGCTGCTTGCGGCACGCCGGCGAGGCGACGACGAACCTGACGACCGCTCTTCGATGGTCTCCACCATCGTGTTCCACTCGCCGCATCCCGGACATCGCCCAAGGACTGCCGGGCTTGCGGTGCCGCATTGCTGGCACACCCACTGTGTTCGCTTCTTCGCCATGATCCGCTCTCATAGACAGCGAACGGCGCGGGGGACCTGATGCCCCCGCGCCGCCCGACTGGTCACATGTCCGCTTGAGCCTAGGCCGGGACAAGCTCCTCGACCCGCTCAAGGGTAATTTCGTCGTCTTCAGCATCGACCTGGATGGTCGACCCCGGCTGGTACTTCTGGTTCAGCAAGCCCTCGGCCAGCGGATCCTCGATTCGGTTCTGGATGACGCGGCGCAGCGGTCGGGCACCATACGTATGGTCGTACCCTTCCTTGCCGAGCACATCCTTCGCCTCGGTCGTGATCTGCAGGGTGATGTCCTGCTCCTTGAGCTGCTCCCGGACCCGATCCATCTCGAGATCGACGATCTGGCGGATCTCTTCCTTCGTCAGTGAGTGGAACACCGTCGTCGCATCGATGCGATTCAGGAATTCCGGCCGGAAGGTTTGCTTGAGCCGCTGCATGACCTTGTCGGTCATCAGGGAGTGCTCGCGCTTACTTTCGGCTTCCTCATCGGCGCGGGAGACAAAGCCCATCGTCATATCGCGCGAGATCTCCTCGGCGCCGATATTCGACGTCATGATGATGATCGTATTCCGGAAGTCCACGCGCCGGCCCTTCGCATCTGCGAGCGAGCCATCCTCCATGATCTGGAGCAGCATGTTGAACGCTTCCGGGTGCGCCTTCTCGATCTCGTCGAGCAGGATCACCGAGTACGGCTTCCGGCGCACGGCCTCGGTCAGCTGACCGCCCTCTTCATAACCGACATAGCCTGGAGGCGCTCCGACAAGTCGCGCCACGGAGTGACGCTCCATGAACTCGGACATGTCGATCTTGATGAGGTGATCTTCCGACCCAAAGATGAATTCGGCCAGCATCTTCGCGAGATAGCTCTTGCCAACGCCCGTCGGGCCAAGGAAGATGAACGATCCGATCGGCCGACGCGGATCCTTGATACCGGCACGGGCACGCCGCACGGCCTTGGAGATCGTCGAGATCGCCTCGCTCTGGCCGACGATCTTCTCGTGAAGCTCGTCTTCCATCTTGAGCAGCCGCTCGGACTCTTCCCCGGCGATTCGCACCATCGGGATACCGGTCCACATCGCGACAACTTCCGCAACGTCCTCTTCCGTGACGTACACGTCCTCGGACTGCTGCGTCTCGCGCCGCTCGCGCTGCTGTGTCTCGATCCGGTCGCGCAGCTTCCGCTCTCGATCCCGAAGCTCGGCGGCAAGCTCGAACTCGCGGCTCGTCACCGCGGCGTCGAGCTCCTTCTGCAGTGCGGTCAGGCCTGCCATCGCCTCCTTGAGGCTCGGCGGCGCGGCCGATCGCTGCATCCGGACCCGCGAGGCCGCTTCGTCGATCAGGTCGATCGCCTTGTCCGGCATGAACCGGTCGGTCACGTAGCGTGCGGCAAGGTTAGAGGCAGCGTCAAGCGCCTCGTCCGAGATCTTGAGATTGTGATGCTGCTCGTAGAGCGGCCGCACACCCCGAAGGATCAGGATCGTATCCTCGATCGACGGCTCCGCAACCTGGATCGGCTGGAACCGGCGCTCGAGTGCGGCGTCCCGCTCGATGTACTTGCGATACTCGTCGAGCGTGGTCGCGCCGATCGTCTGGAGCTCGCCGCGAGACAGCGCCGGCTTCAGGATGTTTGCCGCGTCAACGGCACCCTCGGCCGCGCCCGCGCCAACGAGCGTGTGGAGCTCATCGATAAAGAGAATCGCCTTGGTCTCGCGGACCTCATTGACGATCTTCTTCAGACGCTCTTCGAATTCACCTCGATATTTCGTTCCGGCCACCAGCGATCCGATGTCCAGTGACACCAGTCGCTTGTTCTGGAGTTGCTCGGGCACGTCACCAGCGACAATGCGCTGGGCCAGCCCCTCCACGATCGCGGTCTTGCCGACACCTGGCTCGCCAATCAGCGCAGGATTGTTCTTCGTGCGCCGAGACAGGATCTGCATGACACGGTCGATCTCCATGCTTCGACCAACCAACGGTCCCAGCTTGTCGGTCCGGGCCGCATCGGTGAGATCGAATCCCATGGAATCGAGATACGGGGTCTTGCTCTGTGCCTGGCCCTTGCCACCCTGTGGCGAAGGCGCATGCTGCTGCGGCCCCTGGCTGACGACCTGCATCACTTGCGTGCGCACGCGTTCCAGGTTCACGCCCAGGCTTTCGAGCACTCCGGCGGCGATGCCCTCGCCTTCCCGGACAAGACCAAGCAAGAGGTGCTCGGTCCCGATGTAATGATGATTCAGGCGTCGAGCTTCATCGACTGCAAGCTCGATCACCTTCTTAGCACGGGGTGTCAGGCCAAGTTCGGAGACGATCATCGTCTCGCCGCGGCCGATAATGAACTCTACCGCTGAGCGAACCTTGGGGAGCTGAACTCCCATGTTCGCCAGCACCTTCGCAGCAACACCATCACCCTCACGCACCAACCCGAGAAGCAAGTGTTCGGTTCCAATGTAGTTGTGATTGAACCTCTGGGCCTCTTCCTGGGCGAGCGTGAGGACCTTGCGAGCTCGATCTGTGAATTTGTCGAACTGCTCTGCCATCCTGGGCTCTCCCGTCTGTCGTGTGCCCAATGAGCCATGCCCTTTGGGCGATGATGATGATACGCGCGACGTCCGACACCGACCCCGTGGAATGATTGGTACTCCACTCTCAGTTATCTTCGCCCCGCATAACTAATGCTATACCGTCCGAGCCCTCTTGTCACAACTCCAGGGATGACGGAATGCCGACACGTGCGACGCAACGCACATGCCGGCATTCCTACTTTACTCATCTCGGTGCGCCCGGTCTACCATCGACCGGCCCGGAGATTACTCCTCGGACGTCTTCTCCTCGTCCTCGGATTCCTCGGCGGGAGCTTCGGCAGCCTTGTCGGCTTCCTCGAGCAGGTCCGCATCGGCGCCAGCCATCGCGAAGGCCATGGCCATCGCCGAGAGCCCTTCGCCCTCGAAGCTCACGTCCTGGTCCTGCTGCTGCTTCTCCTCGCGCTGGCGCTGGCGCTGCTGGCGGCGCTGGGCCTCCTCCTCGGCGCGCCGGCGGCGCTCCTCGAAGGCAGCAACCTGGTGCTCGCCGGCCTCGCGGGCCAAGGCCTCGGAGTCGATCGACGCGACGTCGACCGGGGCCGAGGCATCGGAGCGCTCCGGCTCGTCCTGGCGCGTGCCGGTCAGGCCCTCGGCCTCCAGCGACTCGCGGACCTTCTGGACCAGCGCATCGCGCTCGGCGATGATCTCGTCACCGAAGATCGCAACCAGCTCGGCATCCGGCGTATCAAGCGCGCGGCGCAGGCTCAGGCCCATGCGGCGGCGCTGCGGATCGATGCGGATGATGCGCAGGATGAGCTCCTGGCCCTCCGACACGACCTGCTTCGGATGCTGGATGCGCTCGTCGGCCAGCTCGGACACGTGGATCAGGCCCTCGATGCCATCCTCGATGCGAGCGAACGCACCGAAGTTGGCGAGCTGCGTGACCGTGCCCTTGACCAGCTGCCCAACCTCGTAGGAGCTCGCAACGCGGCTCCACGGCTCCGGCTGGGTGCGCTTGATCGACAGGGCGATCTTGCGCTCGTTGGCGTTGATGCCGAGGACGTAAACGTCCACTTCCTGGCCAACCTTGAGCAGTTCGCTTGGGTGGCGGACACGGCTCCAGCTCAACTCGGAGAGGTGAACGAGTCCGTCAGCGCCCCCAATGTCGACGAAGGCGCCGAAGTCGCAGATCGAGGAGACGCGACCCGTGCGGATCTCGCCCTCCTTGAGCTCCTTGATGAGCTGCTCCTTCATCGCGTCACGCCGCTCCTGGACGGCCTGTCGCTCCGAAAGGATGAGGCGATTGCGGTGCCGGTTGATTTCAATGACCTTGAGCGGAAGGCTGGTGCCGATCAGGCGGGCCATATCGGCCTGCTTGGACGACTCGTCTCCACCGCGGATCTCGCTGACCTGGGATGCGGGCACGAAACCACGCACGCCGTCGAGGTTCACCAGCAGGCCACCCTTGTTGTAATTGGTGACCTCGGCCTCGATAACATCGTTGGCCTCGTGGATCTCCTGCAGCCGGCGCCAGCTCTTCTCCTGGCGGGCACGATCGATACTGACGACCGGGTGACCTTCCTGGTTCTCGGGCTGTACCACGAAGACCAGGATGCTCTCACCGACCTGGAGCGCGTCCTTCTCCTCAGCCGACAGGCTCGAGTACTCCTTGGAAGGGACGATGCCCTCTGCCTTGGACCCGATATCGACCAGGAGCTCATCCCGGTCGACGTGCATAATGATGCCCTCCATGACGTCCCCGTATTTCAGGGTCTTGTAGTCATGGCTGGGATCGCTGAGGAATTGCTCCATAAGCGAGGCACCATCAAGCTCCTCATCGAGGTTAACCTCGTCACCGGTAACCTGGGCGTTCACAGTCTCCTGAGCCTCCCCGTCACCGTTCACTTGTGCTGCCTGCTCGCGAACGTCCGTACCGTCCATAGACCTTCCTTAAAAAACCAACAGTGCCAATCCACCACCCTGCACAGAATTCAGTCACGCCAAAAATGACCTTCCTCGGGAGGCTTCGTTCAAGGATAGCGGAAGTCGTTTAATGACGCAACAAGGGGAAGCCGGCATCTCCTGCAAGATACCGGTTCTTCCATCTCCACTCGGTGGTGACGGTCAGGCCTTCGCCGCCGCCTCGATCGCCTCCAGCGTGGCGTCAAGCTCCGGCGTGTCGACCCAGCCCATGGTACCAACCCGGTTGAGCTTGTCCGCGTACGCGCCCTGCCCGACCGCGATCTCGATCCCGGTCGCCTCGCGCACCTTCGCCTGGAAAGCGCTCGCGCTCCCGCCCGGCGCCATGAACGCGGTCACGGTGTTGCTCTGGTACTCGGGCTTCGCGAACACCGGCACGCCGATCCGCTCCATGCCCTCGCGGAAATAGGCCCCCAGGCGCCGGTGCCGCTCGAAGACGTTCTCGATCCCCTCGCGCTCCATCGCCTGCAACGCCGCGTCCAGCGCAAAGATCGCCGTCAACGGCCCGGTCGTCGGATGCACGTTCTTCTCAGAATGCTCCACCATCGTCGGCAGGTCCCAGATCACCCGCGGGAACCCGTCATTCTTGCGGGCCGTCTCGATCGCGAGCTCGCTGACCGCGCTCACCATGAGGCCCGGTGGGCACATCCACGCCTTCTGCACGCCGGACAGCACCCAGTCCAGCCCGTTCTCGTCCATGTCGATCGGCAGGGCGCCGGCCGAGCTCACCGCGTCGACGAGCACGAGGGCGCCATGCTGCTTCGCGACCGCCGCCAGCTCCTTCAACGGCTGGGTGACGCCGGTCGATGTCTCGTTGTGCGTGATCATCACGGCCTTGACGTCGCCGTGATCGCGGATTGCGGCATCGAGCTGGTCCGGCGTGACCGCATCGCCCCACTCCGCCTTCACCCGGTGGACATCGAGCCGCAGCGCTTCGGCCGTCTGCGCGAACCGGTCGCCGAAGTCGCCCGCCGCCGTGACGACGACCTTGTCACCAGGCGCGCACAGGTTGACGATCGATGCCTCGAACCCGGCGGTCCCTGTCCCCGCCCAGAGGATGACCCGGCCGCTCGTCGTCCCATGGACCTTCTTCGCGCTCTCCTGGATGCGCGCCATGGCCTCGATCACCATCGGCCCGCGATGGGCGACCATCTCGTGCGGTAGCGCCTTGACGACATCCGGATGCAGCGGTGTTGGCCCCGGAATCCGCAGCCAACGTCCCTGATCGATTCGTGAGTCCATGAACGTCCCTTCTCTATGACTGAATGCGCTATGAGGCGCCCGGCTCAACGCTGACATTATCCAAATGTTCCGGATTGCTGTACACAATGAGGTCCGGCGTGAACGCATCCTCCGTGACCCGAATGAGGCCGATCCCGAAATGAGGATGCCACCGGCGCTCCGTCGCCGAGCCCGGATTGAACAGCACCGTCTCCCGCACTTTCTCGAGCAACGGCTTGTGGCTGTGGCCGAAAAGCACGCAGTCTACCTTGCCGACGAACCGGCGGATCGCCTCGTCCCGGGCACTCCGGCCGCCGTGCCCGTGCAGGATCCCGAAGGTGAACCGGCCCACGGTAATCCGGACCGTCTCGGGCAACAGGAACTGCAGCTCGTCATCGTCGTTGTTGCCGGGCACCGCGATCAGCGGCGCATGCTCGGCAACCTCCTCGAGCACGCTGCGCGAGTTCACATCCCCGAGATGAATGATCAATCCCACGCCGGCCCGCTCGAAGAGCCGGTAGATCGCGGGATGGATGATCCGGCGGCTGCCCGTATAGATATGTGTGTCGGAGATGACACCAATCGTGAGCGGCGCCTCGAACGACCGGTCCCGGGTAATGATCCCGGCCGGAATATCGTGGCTACTCATCGAGCACCGAGAACATGATGCCGCCGGCGATGCTGGCGATGATCGAGCCGATAACGGCCCCGAACCAGCTCACCTCGACGCCCGGGACGAGCCACGCGCCGAGCGCGAACAGGCCCGCGTTGATCACAACGGCGAACAACCCGAACGTGAGGCAGGAGATCGGCAGTGAGAGGAACGAGACGATCGGCTTGATGAACGAGTTGATGACGCCCATCACGATGCCGAACAGCAGCACGCTCTCCGCCGTGTCGAATGAAAAGAACCGCTCCGAGATGGTGGCGGTTGCGAGCGCGGCGACAACTGCAGCCAGCGCATAGGCAATGATCCGGATCATGTCCCCTCTTCACGTCTACCTTGGCGTCGTATGCCCAAACCTTCAGAGAGTATACGTTCCCGACCCGGACCTATGACCCGGATTTGACCGCAAGAAATGGAACGACAGCTCGCAGGTGGTGGATGCAATCTGGTACGCGGTGATGCACCATGGACACGCATTCCGACTGGAGACAGGAACCATGCTAACCAGAACCCCATCCACCACGACGCTTGACGAGGAGCGATGGCGCGCCGTCGTCAATCGGGACCGCGCCTATGAGGGCAAATTCGTGCTCGCCGTGCACACGACCGGCATCTTCTGCCGGCCAGGCTGCCCGGCCCGCACCCCGAAACGCGAGAACATTTCGTTCTTCGACACGACGGCGGACGCGCTCCGTGCCGGATTTCGTCCCTGCAAGCGATGCCGCCCGCTCGGCACATCGATCAGCGAGGACCACGCCCGGATGGTCGAGTCGGCGATTCGGGCGATGGAGCAGTCCGAATCACGGCTGACGCTGGAGGCGCTCGCGGCGCATGTCGGCATGAGCCCGTGGCACTTCCAGCGCATCTTCCGGCAGCAGACCGGGCTCACACCCGCCCAGTACCAGCGCAGCCTTCGGTCAAGCCGCATCCGCGACGAGCTTCAGGCCGCCCCAACGGTCACGGAGGCCATGAACAACGCGGGATACGGCTCCAGCAGCCAGTTCTACGCGGCAACTGAAGGAGAGCTCGGTATGCGCCCCTCGTCGTATCGAGCTGGCGGCAAGGGCGAGCGCATCCGGTACGGGATCGTCCAGACGTGGCTCGGCTCGCTCCTTGTCGCCGGAACGGACCGGGGCGTGTGCTCCCTCCAGATGGGCGATAGCGAGGAAGAGATGCTGGAGCGTCTCCACGAAACCTTCCCCAACGCAGAGCTGATCGCCGACGATCCCGACTTTGCCCGCATCGTCGCCGACGTCGTTTCCCTCGCCGAGCAGCCATCGACCCCGTCTTCGATCCCGGTCGATGCGAAGGGCACCGCCTTCCAGCACCGCGTCTGGAATGCGCTCCGACGCATCCCGGCTGGCACGACATGGACGTATTCGGAGTTGGCGGAGCAGATTGGCTCGCCCAGGTCGGTCCGCGCCGTGGCGAAGGCGTGCGCGGACAACCCGGTGCCGCTCCTCGTGCCCTGCCACCGCGTGATCGGCAAGAACGGCAGCCTGACCGGCTATCGCTACGGGGTCGAGCGCAAGCGCGACCTTCTCGACCGTGAGCGAGACCCGGTCACGACCTGATCAGGTTTGACCGCAACAATCCGGGAGCCAGGACACATCCTCCGGCGCATCCTCATCTCATCTGGATGAGTCATGACCGGAGGATGCCTGTGTCTTCGATCGCCCGTAAATCACCGCTCATTTCACCCTTCAAGAAACTCGCGGTCTCCAACCTGGCCGCGCACATGTCCGACCAGATCGCCCTCATCGCCATCCCGCTTGTCGCCGTGACCGCGCTCGATGCCGGCGGCGGGGCGACGAGCATCATCCAGATGCTGAACACCCTCCCCTACCTCTTGCTCGCCGTTCCCTTTGGGTTACTGGTGGATCGCGGCCGGCGCCGAGGCATCATGACGGCCGGGGAGCTGGTCCGGACCCTGACGATACTCGTCCTCATCGTCCTCGCATTTACGGACGCTGTCTCACTTACGGCGCTCACGGCGCTCGGAGTGGCCGGCAGCATCGGGACCGTCGCGTATTCCGTGGCCGTCCCGAATGCCGTGAGAGACCTTGTCCCGCCCGATTCGCTCGCTCGCTCGAACGGCCAGATCGAATTGGCCAGGAGCATTGCAACCACGGCCGGCCCGGCCCTGGCCGGCGCCCTCGTCGGCTATGTCGGTTCCAACGCCGCCTTCGGCATCGCGGCATCGCTGTCGATCCTCGCTGTCGTGAACCTCGCGTCGCTCCCCCGGGACACCCGGACGCAACGGGCGTCCACAAAGAGCCCGCTGAAGGACATCATTGAAGGGGCGCGCTTCGTTTCAGGTCACGAGGTTCTGCGTCCCATCGTGATCACGGCAATACTCTTCAACACGGGCTGGTTCTGCCTGCAGGGCGTATACGTGGCCTACGCCATGACCCGTCTGGACATGACCTCTGGCCAGACCGGGCTCACCCTGACGCTCTACGGGGTGGGTATGGTCGTCGGATCCCGGCTCGCCGGCGTGCTGGCCGGTCGGGTCTGGTTCGGGAGACTCGTGGTGATCGGCCCGATCTGCGGAGCATTAGCGTCAACGCTGATGATCGCCTCGCTTGTTTGGCCCACCTGGCTCCTGCCGTCCCTCGCCTGGCTCCTGCTCGGGAGCGGCCCGATGATCTGGACGATCAGCACGACAACGCTTCGCCAGATGATCACGCCCCCGGACATGCTCGGTCGGGTCTCCGCGCTCCTCGTGACATCCACGGCCGGGTTTCGACCCGTCGGCGCCGGTCTGGGAGCTGTCTCCTACCTCCTGGGTGGCTACGAGGCGGTTCTCACCGTATCGTGGGTCGCGTTCCTGGCGCAGGCCGCCGTGATCATCCGCTCGCGGGCAGCCAGGGTGACCGATATACCGGCGCTCGAGACCCCGCAAGTTGCCGTAAACTAACCTTTTCCCGGAACCGTGCTATCATTTGGTAAGTATAGATTGGCAGCACGCATTTACAGAGACGTGGAATATGGCTACTGCATCGCAAACAACAGACGTCGGCTGTCCGGTCGCGCGGACCGCGGAGCTCATCGGCAATAAGTGGACCCCGCTCATCATTCGGGATCTTGCCGACGGGTGCAAGCGCTTCAGCGAGCTTGAGCGCTCACTCCGGGGCATCAGTCCCAAGACGCTCTCCGAGCGCCTCAAGCGCCTCGAGGACAGCGCCGTCATCGATCGGCAGTGCTATGCCGAGGTGCCGCCCCGCGTCGAGTACCGGCTCACCGAGAAGGGCCACGCGCTGCTGCCTGTCATCGACACCATGCGCGAGT
This sequence comes from Thermomicrobiales bacterium, assembly GCA_035305265.1. Classification (GTDB taxonomy): domain Bacteria; phylum Chloroflexota; class Chloroflexia; order Thermomicrobiales; family UBA6265; genus UBA6265. The sequence continues at coordinate 14,369 of DATGPC010000070.1, forward strand.
TCGGCAAGCAGTGGCTGCCGGACGAGGATTGCGCCACCTAGCGACCGTTCCGGCGAATCCCGAGCACTACCGTGATGGTGAAGACCACGAGCGGGATCACCGCCAGCATCATCACGACCCCCTGCCAGCTCCCCAGGGCCGGCCGCAACCCCAGATAAACCAACGCCAACGCCACATAGCCCGCGGCGGTGATCACCGCCAGCGAGATCCGGTTCACGAGACGCTCCAGCGTGCGCATCGTTGTCTGCAGCTCGTCCACTTCGACGTGGAACGCGAGATCGTTGGCGTCGATGCGGGTCAGGATCCGCTGGATATGCCCCGGGAGCGCTGCGCCAAGCAGCGCCACCTCCAGCGGTCGATATTTCAGTCGCTCTTTCCAGTACGCCGGCGAGTAGAACTGCCGCATCGATTCCCGGATGATCGGCCCGACGGTCTCGAAAACGTTGATGTCCGGATCGAGAGATCGCGCCAGCGACTCCGCCATGGTGGCCGTCTTCGCCAGCAGCGAAAGCTCGGGCGGCAAGCGCAGCTGGTACCGGCGCATCATCCCCATCACATCGTCGATCACCATCGAGATCGGCAGTTGGGACAGCGACACGCCGACGTACTGGCCAATGAGGTGCGAGACATCGCGCTCCATCGCCTTCCGGTCCCACCCGGCCTCGACGACCCCGAGGCGGGCAATCTCGTCTACCACGCGTTGGGAATCCCGGTCGGTCACCGCCACGATCAGGAGCAACAGGCGCTCGCGCAACCGCTCGTCCATCGACCCGACCATCCCGAAGTCATAGACGATCAGCGATCCATGTTCGTCGACCGCGAAGTTGCCGGGATGGGGATCCGCATGGAAAAGACCGATATCGAGGATGCCCCGCGCCAGCATCAGGATGACGCCGTCAACGAGTGCCGTCGGGTCATGCCCCGCCTCCCGGATCGCCGGGATGTCATCGAGCGGGATGCCATCGACCCGCTCCATCGTCAACACACGCGAGGTGGTCAGCTCATCAACGACTCGCGGGATACGAATCCCCTCTGACGCGCCGAAT
>DATGPC010000071.1:0-28427 GCA_035305265.1 Thermomicrobiales bacterium
CACGATGCCGCCGATGATGCTGGCATCAGTGTGCAGGCGCAGCTCGACTTCCTTGCCCACGATGCTCTTCAGCCGCTCGCGCACGAGCTCTTTCCCGGCATCGTCGAGCGCATCCGCAGTGGTTACATCGACCAGCACCACGCCGCGCGCCGTCATCACCGCCTCATCGAAGAGCTCGGAGATGTCCGGCAGCAGCTTGAGGCGCCGCCGCTCGATCAACATGTGGAGCAGATTGCGAGCTTCCGGCTGCGCGTCCTTCAGCACCGCGTCAACGGCGCTGAACTTCTGCGCATCCTGCACGCCCGGACTTTCGAGGAAGCTTCGCACCTCGTCGTCCGAGACAAGCGCGGTCAGCGTTCCCAAGTCGCGCTGCCAGGCGTCAAACGAGTTGTTTTCCTGTGCAATCTCGACGAGCGCCTGGGTATAACGCTTCGCTGCACTGCTTGCCATTGCCCAATTCCTCGTGGACCGGCTTCCGGGAGGCATTGCCTGCGCCGGTGACCGGGCGTCGTCCTGTCAAGCAGACGACGGAAGGCAGTCGGCTAGTCCCCGCTGCCTTCGCCGTACTACTGATGAAGCGCCGTGCCGGAGTTCTCGGCGAGCGTGGCTTCGATGATCTGCCGCTGGTCGGCCGGATTGATCTCCTTGCGGATGATCTTGCCCGCCGCGGTCACGGCGAGATCGGCGACTTCCTGGCGGAGCTGCTGGCGAGCCTGGGCCGTCTCCTGACGGAGCGCCTCCTGGGCCCGGGCCAGGAACTCGTCGGCGCTGGCTTCCGCCTTCTCGCGGGCACGAGCCTCGACCTGCTCGGCGTTCTGCCGGGCCGTCTGCAGGAGCTCCTGCGCCTCACGGCGTGCCTGCGCCATGACTTCTTCGTTCTTCGCCTGCGTCTCGCGGAGCTCGACCTGCATGCGCTCGGCCGCCATCAGGCTTTCGCTGATGCGGGCCTGACGCTGGTCAAGCACCCGGACAATCGGCCCGACGGCGAACCGCCAGAGCAGATAGACGAAGATCAAAAAGGCGATCACCTGGACGAGAAAATTCCATCCATTGATGCCAAGTGATTCGAACATGGCCACTCCTTCGCTGGCTGTCCTCAGACCCGTCGGTCAATCAATGAGTGCGCCACGGTCATCCGCAGCGCACCCGGAGAGGACCGAAGCAGTGGGTCGCCAGCCCGCCGCCGTGCGCGGCAGGCCGGCATGATCCACCAGTTCCTAGACGAGCGCGATGATGATGGCGATAACGAACGCGTAAATGGCGATCGCCTCGGCAAGCGCCGCACCGATGATCATCGAGGTCTGGATCTGTCCACCGGCCTCGGGGTTGCGGCCGATGGCCTCCATCGCCGCGCGGACGGCCATACCAATGGCCAGGGCCGGGCCCAGACCACCGATGCCGATCGCGAACGCGGAGCCGATATAGCGCATGGCCTCAACGTCTGTAATTCCGTCAAACACGTGCTGTTCCTCCTGTCGACGCCGGTCGGAAAATCCGAAGGCCAGCCTCGCCATCTGATTCCGGACGACGTCAACTGTCGCCCCACTTAAGAAAAACCACCGGTTCGAACCCGACCCCCGGGACTCCCCGAGGGTGAACTCGCAAAGTTGTTAGTCGCCAGCCGGCGCAGGGGATGTGCCATGCGCGGTGGACTGGTCATCGACGGCGCGCACGGTGTCATGCTCCTCCGCGTGGGAGTCGTCATGATCGTCATGACCGGCGGCCGCAAGGTAGATGTAGATCAATGTCAGCAGGGAGAACACGAGCGCCTGGATCGTGCCGAAGAGCGTCTCGAGCCCGAGGAAGATCACCGGGAAGAACAAGGGAACGATGGCGATCTTGACGGCATTCGCGATGGCGTAGGCGACGCCCAGGAGAACCTCACCGGCAAAGACGTTTCCGAAGAGACGGGCGGCCAGCGAGATGATGCGCGAAAGCTCGGAAACCACTTCGATCGGGAACAGGAACGGCGGGCTGGCCATGTGCTTGATACGGCCACCGACACCGTGGGCCCGGACTCCGAAGATCTGGACCGCGACGAATGTTGTCGTCGACATCGCCAGCGTCATGTTGAGGTCAGCTGTCGGCGGGCGGAAGATCGGCACGTGAGCCGTCTCGTGGCCCTCTTCCGCGGCGACCGCGGCGGAGGCGACCATCGACGCGTCGGTCGAGGCGACTTCCTCGCTCTCGGCGACGACCTCAGCGTCCTTCTCGACCCAGATCGAACCGATACCCGGCAGCAGGCCGGTGAAGTTCGAGGTGATGATGAAGATGAAGAGGCCGGCAACGAGCGGGAAGATCTGGCGCCCGAGGCGCTTGCCACCGGTGGACTCCACCAGGTTCAGCAGGAACTCGATGATGAACTCACCGAAGGCACCCGCGCGACCACCCTTGCGGGGATCGGTCTCGATCTTGCGTGCCAGCCAGGAAAAGAAGAGCAGCAGGAACGCCATGACCAGGATCATGACGACAAAGGAGTTCGTGATCGGAATGGGACCGATGTGGAAGAGCGTCTCGGCATACAGGGAAATATGAATATCGTCAGCCATGCGTTTGTCGCGCCTCTCTCCAACGTTGGCGCGCGTTTTCACGCGCGAAAGCAGCCCTGATCCGCAGAGTTGCTCCTAACCCACCATCTACCGAACGCAGTACGGAACTGAAAGACCGTTCACACAAAGAACGCCGTTCATCTATCAAGGCTTCCCTTGCGAGAGAATCGGCGCTCGAGCGCTTTGCCGATCGGACCATTGTCTCGGTCGTTCCGACCGATCAGCGCAAGCTCATACAATTGGTACCCGGCGGCGATGAGCCCTATTGCCAGGCCAACCAATGTCAGGGCAGGAACGGTATCGAGTCTTCGGTCCAACCACACCCCACCAGCCACGAATAGGGCGAGCGACAACGCGGTTCCAAACCCAAGGGTTGAGGCCATCGCGATTCGTCGCAGGTCCCGGTCTTGCCGGCGGTTGGGCAACTTCCCGTCGCTCAAACTGCGCTCCTGACCTGGTGCCCCTGGCTCTCCGCCCCCGGGCACCGCTCACCGAGAGTGTACCACCCGTATCTCTTGTGAGCAAAATCACAAATTGAGACAGGCTCCCGATTCCTAGAACAGGACGAAACCGTCTGCCAGCGGATCGGTTGGGTCCACGTAGAACGTGTGCGTGCCCGTGACCTGACCGCGCCCGGCAATTTCGGCAATGATACCCGGATACTCCCCTACCGTCGTCCGGCTCATGAGCCGTCCCGTCAGGAAGGAGCCGACGATACTCTCCGACACGAACGGAAGGCTGACATCCAGTTGCCCGTCCTCCGCCATGCAGGCCATTGTCGCGGCCATACCGGTACCGCACGGAGATCGATCGACAAGACCATCGAGGTAGACCGTCGCGTTCCGGCTCGTCGCATCTTCCGAGGTCGGGTCACCCAGGATCACGGTGCCGAACAGCCCGGACGCCTCGGGATCCTCCGGATGCTCCGGTGTTACCTGCTCCATCACGGCCCGCGAGACCGCGATTCCGGCATTGGCGACCTCCCGTGACGCGTCCGGCTCCAGGGACACCCCAAGATCCTCCGCTTTTGCTATCGCATACCAGTTGCCGCCGTAAGCAACGTCGACCTGGATGTCGGTGCCGTTGACGGACACGTCCAGGTCCTTCTGCAGTCGGAACGACGGGACATTCCGGAAACGGACGCCGCGGACCTTGCCCTGATCGACCGTCGCGCGCGCCTGGATCGGGCCGGCAACCGTCTCGAAATTGATCCGGGTGTCGGGGCCATCCGCCGGAACGGTGCCCGAATCGATCAGGATCGTCGCCAGCGCGATCATCCCGTGGCCGGAAAGGGGCTTGTATCCGCGCGCCGACAGGAAGACGACGCCGTAATCGACCTCGGGGTCTTCCGCCGGCAACAGGATTGCCCCGGTCAGCCCGGCATGGCCCCGCGGCTCGGCGAGGAGCCATCGCCGGATGTAATCGAAGTTATCCCGAATCTCGGCGGCCTGCTGCCGGACAGGGCCCGGCGCAATGCGGGGAACCCCGAACGTAATCATGCGGAGCGGCTGACCGCCGACATGAGCATCGATCGAGGTGAACATTTCCTTCCAGCGCACTAGCGATTCTCCCGGGTTCCAGACACCGTGCCTGACACATCGACGGCATGAGTGTTTACGCAACGCGTGGACGTCATGACGACGATCATACACCCGTTGTCAGGCGACTCCCGGCTACCACCACCCATAGGGGATGTTGCGATGCGGGTCGAGCAGCGGATACCGTCCGGAACGAATGAGCCCGTCAAGCCGGGTCCGGAAGGCCGCTTCCTCTTCCGGGGAAAGCAATTCACGCAGCTCCGGCAGCTTTCCCGGGACATCGAGCGCCAGCGCGCGCAGCTCACCCAGCAGCTCCTCACTGATCGGCCGCCCGACAAACTGCCACAACACCGTCCGCAACTTCGGATGGTGATGGAAAGTCAGTCCGTGATCGATGCCGATCACCTTGCCGGAGGTGCTGACGAGGCAATGGGTGATCTTGCGATCAGCGTTGTTCGCCAGATGGTCGAAAAGCACCATCCGCTCGACCTCGATCGTCCGCGCTCCCCAGAATTCCTCGTCCTCCATGAACTGTGGTTGGGACGGCACATAGATCTGGACGCTGCCGATGCCGTACGGCCCGTCACGCACGACGGTCGGCGGCACGAGATCCCACCCGAGCGCACGACTGAGCACGTAGGAGGCCAGTTCCCGGTTGTGCAGTGTGCCATAGCGGAAATCGTGGAGCGGGCGCTCCCCGGACGCCGGTTTGTAGATCGCAAGATGCCCCGGATGATCCTCGGCCTCGAGGACGACGGCAAAGGTGTGGTTACTCCCCCACGGGACCAACTCTGCGGCGGTAATCTCGCTCTCGGCAAGGAGCCGCAGCGCCTCTTCCTCCCCCAGCTCTCGCTGCGGAATGATCTCGCCGGTTTCCTGATCCCTGAGCTGCAGATTGAGGTCGGGCATACGTCGCTCCCGGATCGTGACGGCGATACCAAATACCTATCATATCGCCTCCGGGGCGAATCCCCGGTACCATGTCCGGGAATCAACAGGCAGCTTCGCCGCAAACACTGGAAGCGGATAGCACGAGGAAGGGCGAGAGACATGAAGATCGTTCGGTACGCAGGCAAGGATGGCAGCGAGGCGTCGTTCGGCATCCTCGAGGGAGAAACCGTCTTCGGGCTCGAGGGCGACCTGTTCGGGGAGCATCGCAAGGGCGCCGAGGTTGGCCCTGTCAGTGACGTGAAGCTGCTGGCGCCGCTCGATCCCGGCAAGATCGTGGCGATCGGCCTCAACTACAAGGACCATGTCACCGAGCTGGACCCGAACCGGAAGCTGCCGGAGTTCCCGGTGATGTTCATGAAGCCGCCTTCCGCGGTGATCGGGCCGGACGAGCCGATCGAGCTGGCGAACCCGGAGAACGAGACGCACTACGAGGCGGAATTGGTCGTCGTCATTGGCAAGACGGCGAAGGATGTGTCCGAAGAGGACGCGCTGGACTACGTGCTCGGCTACACGGCGGGGAACGATGTCTCCGACCGGAAGATCCAGTACGCGGCGGGACAGTGGATCCAGGGCAAGGGCTACGACACCTACTGCCCGCTCGGCCCGGTGATCGAGACGGAGCTTGACCCCGGGAAGGTCCAGGTGCAGTCGAGACTGAACGGCGAGCAGCGCCAGTCGGCCAGCACCGAGGTGCTGATTTTCAGCGTCCCCTACCTCATCAGCTACGTGAGCAAGGTCATGACGCTCTATCCCGGTGACGTGATCATGACCGGCACGCCGCACGGCGTCGGCCCGATGAAGGAGGGCGACGTCATCGAGATCGACATCGAGGGAATCGGCGTCCTCCGCAACCCGGTGGTGAACCGGTAGCCTTACTCTGGCCTCCGACAGATATAGGTTGAATAGATCGAGCCGTGATGCGTCACGTCCTCGATCAGGAATCCGGCCCGTTCCAGCATCGGCTCAAGCAGCCAGCTGAACGGGCTGTATTCGTCCTTCAGGTGCGTCTCCAGCTCGGCACGTGTCCATCCGGCGTCCGGACTCGACGCCGCGCCAGCCAGCCAGGACTCGATGACCGCGTCCGCCTCGTCCGGATCGAAGGAGTAGACCAGGTCGCGCAGCATGAAGATGCCACCCGGTTTCAGGAGGTCGTGGATCCGCCGGAGCGCGATCGCTTTCCAGAAATCAGGCAGATGGTGCAGGGCGTGCCTGCTGTACACGATGTCGGCCGGGTCGCCATGATGCTCGTACGAGAGGAACCCTGCCTCATGAGTCTCGATGTTGTCGATCCCCTGCTCCCGCATGCTGCGGCGAAGCACATCCATCATGTGGGGCGAGACGTCCACCGCTATCACCTTGCGACACAGCGCCGCCGCGGCGAGGGCAAACGTCCCTGTTCCGGCGCCGATATCGACCAGGATCGAATCCGGCCAGATCGGCAATCGCGCCAGGTCGTCTGCCGGATCGGTCTGCGCCTTCCGGTCGTACGTGGCGACGTATTCCGGGTCGAGATGCTCGTCGCCGGCGTGAAGCCGCTCGTCGGGATACCAGGACGGGGTTGACATGAACATCCTTTCCTCGCTCGCGGTGACGGTCCCAACACCCTACAGTACCGCTCCTTGCACGAACTGATGGTTAGCCACTAATCTACAGTGGCGCCATTCACGGCCAAGGCCGCCTTCCGAGGCGGCCCCTTCCATTAACGATGTACGAAAATCCATCGTTGTACACTCTACTGGTCTGAAATACCCCGGAATCCGGGGGCGCAGACGACGCCTGGCATCAATATCGCTGATCCAAGACGCCGTCACCGTAGCTTTTCCACAGGCTTCAGCGATCCGGAGGAACCTCATCCAATGAACATCACCATTTTCGGGACCGGCTATGTCGGCCTCGTCACCGGCGCCTGCTTCGCCGAGAGCGGCAACAACGTGTATTGCGTCGATGTCGACGAGAAGAAGATCAACGACCTCAAGAACAGGATCATCCCGATCTACGAGCCGGGTCTCGAGGAGCTCGTCGAGCAGAACTCCGCTGCCGGCCGGCTGCATTTCACGACCGACGCCAAGGAAGGCGTCGATCATGGCCGTTTCATCTTCATCGCGGTCGGCACACCTCCGAACGAGGACGGCTCCTCTGACCTCAAGTACGTCGAGACGGTCGCCAGGACAATCGGCGACCTGATGACGCAGGAAACGATCGTGGTCAACAAGTCCACCGTCCCTGTCGGCACGGCAGACCGCGTCCGCGAGATCATCATGGAACGGCTGAAGGAGCGTGGCGTCGACGTCCCCTTCGACGTGGTGAGCAACCCGGAGTTCCTGAAGGAAGGCGCGGCGATCGAAGACTTCCAGCGGCCGGACCGCATTATTGTCGGCGCTGAGTCGGCCGAGGCGATCGAGGCGATGCGCCAGCTCTACTCCCCGTTCAACCGCAACCACAACCGGTTCATGGTGATGGATATCCGCTCGGCCGAGCTGACGAAGTACGCCGCGAACGCGATGCTCGCCACGAAGATCACCTTCATGAACGAAATGGCGAATATCGCCGAGCGCGTCGGCGCGAACATCGAGAACGTCCGCGTCGGTATCGGCTCGGACTCCCGCATTGGCTACGACTTCATCTATGCCGGCATCGGCTACGGCGGCTCCTGTTTCCCGAAGGATGTCCGGGCACTGGTGAATACTGCGCAGGTGCATGGCTATGAGCCGCGCCTGGTCTCCGCGATCGAGGCGGTGAACCAGGACCAGAAGAAGGTCATGCTCAGCAAGATCGTCGATCACTTTGGCGAGGATCTCACCGGCAAGACCTTTGCCCTGTGGGGCCTGGCATTCAAGCCGAAGACCGACGACATGCGCGACGCCCCGGCCCGCGAGATCGTCGAGGGCCTCTGGGCTCGTGGCGCGAAGGTGCAGGCATACGATCCGGAGGCGATGGACAGCGCCCGGCGTATCTACGGCGAGCGCGATGACCTGATTCTGACGGAGCGGCGCGACGATGCGCTGAACGGCGCGGACGCCCTGATCATCGCCACCGAGTGGCGACAGTTCCGCAGCCCGGACTGGGAGAAACTCCGCTCGTCGCTGAAGGAGCCGGTGATCTTCGACGGCCGAAACATCTTCACGCCCGAGCGCGTCGCGAAGGAAGGGTTCACCTACTACGGCATCGGGCTCGGTGACCAGGCCAGGAAGACCGTTCGGAACGACATCGACTCGGCCGCCAAGCCGGATCCTCAGGTGGTCACGGCGGACTAACCGCCCACCCCGGCCCGCTCCTTTTGGGAGCGATGCGATGCCACGAGGCGCCGGTATCCCACCAGGAACCGGCGCCTCGCCGTATTCTGGAACCATGAAGGAGGCCACATGAATGACATTGCACCGATCGTCAAGGAAACGGTCCTGAACGCCACGCCCGAGCAGGTGTTCGACGCCTACACCGATCCGAAGCAGCTGGAGAAATGGTTCGCCAGGGCGGCGACGATCGACCTGCGCGCGAACGGTGCATGGCGCTTCGACTTCGGCGGCGGGCTCGCAGCGGAAGGTCGCGTGCTCGAAGCGGAACGCCCGACCCGGTTCGTCTGGACCTGGGAGAAATCCATCAGCCCCGACGAGAACGGCGTCGAGCAAGTGCTCGAATCGGACATCGTCAACACGTACCAATTCGAGCCGGTCGACGGCGGAACGCGATTCACCATCGAGGAGCGAAACCACGCCTCGCAGGAGATTCGCGACATGAGCGTAGGCGGTATCGACCAGATGATCGCAACCCTCCGCGCCTGGCTCGAGGATGGCGTCGCCGTCGACTGGCGACAGGCGCCGCAGTAACGGCGACATCGCGGAATCAGGAACGCCCCGGAAGCTGAACGGCTCCCGGGGCGTTCCTTGTTCGAATCGTCCTGGAATGGATGGCTTATCCGAGGATCAGGCGGTCGATCGCCATAACGAAGAAGATCCCCGCCATGTACCAGATCGAGAAGAAGAAGGTCTTCCGGGCGAGCGCCTTGCTCGGGTTCATCATCAGCATCAGCGCCAGCCGCAGGAACCAGACGCCCAGGATGAGCGCGCCGATGAAGTAGATCAGTCCCATCCCGAACGGCAGCAGGAGCATCGACACCGCGACCAGCATCACCGTGTAGAGGAGGATCTGCTTGCGGGTCTCGTCCTCACCGGCGACATTCGGCAGCATCGGCATGCCGACGCGACCATACTCACCCTGCTTCAGCAACGCCAGCGACCAGAAGTGCGGCGGGGTCCAGTAGAAGATGATCGCGAAGAGGATCCACGCCGGGGCGGCGATGGAGCCCGTCACCGCGGCCCAGCCCACCAGCGGCGGCATCGCGCCGGCGGCGCCGCCGATCACGATGTTCTGGGAAGTACGGCGCTTCAGGATCAGCGTGTAGATCACGACGTAGTAGAAATTGCCGGCGAGGGCAATCCAGGCAGCGACCCAGTTGACGAAGAATCCGAGGAGAAGGAAACCGCCGATAGTCAGGGAGGCGGCGAAGATCGTGCCCTGCACCGCCGAGATGCGGCCATTGGCCGTGCCACGACGCCGGGTGCGCGGCATCTTGGAGTCGATATCCCGATCGATGACACAGTTGAAAGCGTTTGCACCCCCGGCCGTCATCCAGCCGCCAAGCAGGGTCACGACAATCAGCCAGAACGGTGGCGCGCCAGCCTGGGCCACGAGCATCGCGCCCAGCGTGGTGACCAGCAGCAACGCCATGATGCCCGGCTTGGTGAGCGCGACATAGTCGCTCACGAGCCCCATGAGGCCGGACCGGGCGTCGGCTACCGGATGTTGCTCGCGCTGCTGAACGTCCTGTGTTGTGATCATAGTGCTGAAACCCTGACGATATGCGAGCGGAACGGGCAGGAAATCCCCGGAACCCTGAGACCTGGCCGCGCCACGCAAGGCCATGCGCGGCGAGCTGCTCTCCGGACAACGATACAGCATGAATAAAGCTGGGATAAGGCCCGGTGCGCGTATCGGCTGGCGTCCTCGCCGCCCTGACGTTTTGGCCCGGGGACCCGATAGCCGGCGTGAAGCGCGGGATGACCGGCGCCGGAATCAGGACTATTCTACCCGACGCTCGCCGCCACGACACATGGTATGTGCAGGAAAATCAAGAATACCGATGAAACCCTCTTGACACCCTGAACGTTCTCATAGATGGTGAGTGTGAAATCTCTCACAAGGGTCATCAGTCCGATGGTCGGACGCATCAGCATCTGGAACTCCTGACCTGACGTGGCGCGACGTTTGCGTTGCAGTCAGTAAACAGACCTGCTATGGCACCCCACTACCGGCATTGCAGCGCGGCAATGCATGCAAGGAGGCAAAGATCATGACTACCAGGACGAAGAAGAGAAGTACCGTCGCGTGGTGGCTGAGCCCCGGACAGCAGTTTCGGGTTGAAGACCCCTCGAGTGAATCGGTGATGACCGTTGCCCGGATCGTCGACGATCCTTTCGGGCTCACGCGCGCCATCTTGCGGGACAGTGACGGGCGGGAAATCAGCACCTACGCGGACCAGATCCAGTTCGCGATCGAAGCGGGCATGATGTCACCCCTCGAAACCGGGACGACCGGCCTCGGCCTCGCCTGCTAGGGCAATCTGCCCAGCGATTTCGGCCACATCCCCGAACCCACCTGATCTATCGCGACAGCGCCGCCGGATGGTGTGGAACCATCCGGCGGCGCTGTTGTCCTGGTCGTCAGTCGAAAACGGCGACCAGTGTCGAGGCAAGAGCTAGGCCCCGGCCCCCGATGCTCCCGGCGTCAGCTCGGACGTGCAGTGCGGGCATCGCGTCGCCTCGATCGACACCTCGGACATGCAGTACGGGCACTTCGTGGTGGACGGGTCCTCCGTCTCGTCGCTCTTCGCAGAGCGCTCCATGAGCATGTTCATCGGCTTGACAATGAAGAAGAACACCACGGCCGCGATGATCAGGAACGCGATCACCGCATTGATGAACCGGCCAATGAAGAACTGGCTGTCATTGATGGTGAACGTGATCTCGCTGAAGTCAGGCTGCCCACCGAGCGCGGCGAGTAGCGGGGTAATCATGTCCGCGACCAACGAGTTGACGATGTCGTTGAATGCCGCGCCGATAATGACGGCGACAGCAAGGGATACGACATTGCCCCTGAGGATGAATTCCTTGAACTCGGATCCAATCGACCGCATATGGTCCTCCTCCCAGCCGGCTCATCAGCAGGCAACCCTTTCACCTGGCAATTCCGGCATGACCATAGAGTAAACGCCGGGCCGCATACGCGCGACCCGGCGTTTACTCGCGAATTCACGTGGAATCCGTCTTATGGCGCGCACGACTCCGCGGAGGCCGACAGCGAGTAGTACGCCTCGCCTTCCTCGTACCCCATCTTGAAGGTCTCGCCACACGCATTGGTGAAGTTCGTGTTCACGCCGGAAGACGTGTAAACCTCGAACGTCGAGCCGACGACCGGACCGGAGCTCGACCCGGCGGGCAACGTTCCGTCAAAGACCGTCAGGCCGTCTACCGTGATAACGAGATAGATCTCGGCATCTGCGGTCACATTGATCGAGGTGATGAAGGCTCCGGACTCATCGGACGAAGGCGCGGCTTCCTGCGTATCAGCGGCCGGATCGGCTTCACCTTGCAGGGTGTCACCGGTAGTCCCGGTCGTGCCCTCGGTGCCATCCGAATCGTCCGAGTCGTCGGACGTCGTCGCAGTCGATTGCGGCGCGCCGGCCGACGCATCACCGACCTCTTCGCCGAGATAGACGTAGGCGAAGACCGCCGGGCGGGAACCATCATTGGTCACCATGGTGTCGCCCTGGAGGCTCTGGCCATCGCCGCTCTCGAGCGCACTCAGGTCGCCATCCATATCCACGCGAACCTCGCCGGAGGTCACCATCACCATCCCGGCGCCATTGTGATCGGGCAGGTCCGCCGACTCGCCCGGCTGCAGCACGTAGCGCGTCAGCATCATGTCGTAGACGCCCTCGTCGACGTCCTCGATCACCGGGCTCTCGTAGAACGCGTCGAGAGCGACATCATCAGGATCGACCAACTCGAAGTGCCAGATGATGGATCCGCTCCCCTCCGTCATGACCGTGTAGGGGTCATCCGCGGCCCGGAAATAGGCTTCGCCCGGATCGAGCAGCGCCCGCTTGCCGGTCGCGTCGTTACGGACGATTGACGTTCCGTCGCGCTGGAGCAGCACGGCTTCGTCGGTGGAGTCAGAGCTCGCGTCGGAGACGTCCGGAACCTCGAGCTCGCGGACCTGCCAGACGACATCGTCGCCACTCATGTACGCGAGGCCATGCGCGAGGACCGCCGGAGCGCCTGGACCCGCGGCGTCCTCAGCCCGCTCCGCGAGCCGGGGCTGGTTGGAAGAACCCTCGTTCCCGGAATCCTCTTCCTCGGCGTCCGGCTCGTCCTCCTCTTCGTCCGCCGGTGGCTGCGTCGGTTCCGGCGTGCTCTCTTCCTCGTCCGCATTGTCCTGCGGCGCGGTCGGGTCATTCGGGACGAGCTGCGCCGGGTCCTCGGTCGGACGCGGCTCCTCATCCTGTGCATACGCCGGTGCGCCGAACGACATCACGAGCACGAGCAAACATGCCGTGATCGACAACACCTTTCGGATTCCATCCATCTTCCCACGTGTCATGTGGTTCTCCGTTGTCCTAAGGAAATCAGCCAACATCCCGGGGCGTCCCTGTGCCCCATATCCTCTGGAGCGAAACCCTTCCCTTGTTCCGCGCCCGAAAAATCGGGATGATTATCGAGGTTATGCCGTCGCACCCGCTTCTTGTCTGGTGCGAAGCGTCGAATGGCGAACCGCAATCATCAAAACTACGGTCAACTCGCCATGTACTGACCGTACACAGTTTACACCGTTTCAGCGGGACTGAACACTCCCGCACTACCCACGATAACAGGGAGCATCATTCTCCATGGCTAACGATCCCGATTCGCCGCGTCCGTCGACAGCGCGCCCACCCTCAACCCGAAAACGCGCGACGGAGCGCTCCGGTGTCGCGAGGCGCACGTCGACCGACCCGCGGGCCTTGCTGGGCGCCATCGGCGCAATCGCCGCTGTTGCCATGATCGGCATGCTGATCTGGAACGTGAACCTCCGGAACGACGTCAGCGACCTCCGCGGGGAGCTGGAGACAATACGCGGCGAAAATGCGTCCCTCCGGGAGAACGCGAACGCGACCGTGTACCAGTTGCTCCCGACGGAAGACGCCCCGCAGAACGCCCACGCGCAGGCGTGGTTCTCGATCCAGGGCTCGGGCGTGCTCTCCGTCGCCAACATGCCCCAGCTCGAAGAGGGCACTACCTACCAGTTCTGGTACGTGACCGACTCGCCGAACGCCCCGATCCCGGGCGGGACCTTCTCCGTCGACAGCAACGGGCAGGGGTTCATGCTGATTCCGGCCGACGTCGACGGCGTGAAGTCAATTGCCGTATCGATCGAGCCGGAAGGCGGGAGCTCCGCCCCGACGGGAACCGTGTTGTTGAGCAGCGACGTATCCGACGCACGCGGCTGACGCCGAGGAGGCGTATGCTGGTACGGGCCGCGGCCCCGTTTCCCATGACGTCCGCGGCATACGTCCTGCCGGCGCACCGAAAGCTGACCCACGTGGCACGACCGGAAAGCCCACCGATTGTCACCCCCGAGACCGGGCCGGCGAAGCCGCCGGCGCGTTCCGAGTGGCGTGCCCGGAAAGGCGGTCCGCCACCGGTCACGCATACCGATGTCCTGTGGGTAACGATCGCGGTGCTGCTGAGCCTCGCCAGCCGCATCCCCTTCTTCAACATCCCGATGATCCATGACGAAGGCGGCTATGCCTATGCGGCGCGTGGCTGGATCGAGGGGACCGGCCAACTCTACGACGATCTCTGGATCAGCCGGCCGCAAGGCATCTTCGCGCTCTACGCGCTGGTCTTCGAGTTCCTGGGGACAGGCACGTGGGCGCTTCGCTTCACTGCCTGGGTGTTCGCGGCGCTGACCGTGATCGCGGTGTGGATGATCGGGCGGCGCTGGACGGCCCCGCGCATCGCGAACCTCGCCGCGATCCTGTCCGCCATCTTCCTCTCGTGGCCCAACTTCGAAGGGTTCACCGCGAACGCCGAGGTGTTCATGGGCATGCCGGCGGCATTTGCCGCGCTCTGGCTCCTTCGCATGTCGCAGCGCGGTTGGTCGGCGTGGCAGTTGGCCGGTGTCGGCGTGCTGGCGGGCCTGTCGACGCTCCTGAAGCCGTCAGGGATCGTGACGCTGTTCATTGCGTGGGCGTTCATCTGGCTGCTGGACGGAACCCGTCGCCAACGCCTGCGTCGCTGCGGCTACGTCCTCGCCGGGATCTCGTTCGTGGGAATCATCACGCTCATCCACGGCTATACGCTCGGATGGGACGATTTCATCTACGCGACCGTCACCTACCGGCTCACGCATCAAAGCAGCGCGACGGTCAGCCTCCTCCATCACCTGCGGGCGATCGGCTCGCTGACGTACACCTCCGCCGCGCTCGTCGGCATCCTGCTCCTCATCGGCATCTTCCGGGCTCGCCTCCCCCTTCTGCGGACAACCGCCGCGCCGGTCGTCGTCCACACACCGCGTCGCTGGACCGGTTTCCTCACCCGCTTCCGGTTACCGCACGACGAAGGCGGCCTTTTGATCCTGCTGTGGGTGATCGGCTCGATCGCCGGACTGGCGATGGGCGGCGACTGGTGGTCGCACTACATGATCCAGATCGTGCCACCACTGTCGCTCTGGATCGCGTGGAACCTCGATGGCATCATCCGCGCCCTGCGGCATTGGCGACGGTGGCTCGCGGTGGCCCTCATGTCGGTCCTCGTCCTCCTCCCCTACGCGATCATCGTCGACGGGTATGACAGCATGCTGGAGCGGCTTTACGGCCATCCCGGCTACCCGGCGCAGGCGGACGTCGCGCAGTACATTCGCGAGAACACCGAACCGGACGACACGATCTATGTCGCGTTCGACCAGGCGGCGATCTACTACCTGTCGGACCGCAAGCCGGCCTACCGGCACCTCTATGACCAGGAGCTACGCGCGCTGCCGGATTCCTACGCCGATATCATCGCCATCATCAGCGGCCCGAACCGGCCGACGTATATCGTCAGCACGCTCCATCCAGGTCCGTTCCCCGACGACAGCCGGGCCTTCTGGCGCGAGGTCAGCCTCTATTACGATCTCGAGACAATGATCGACGGGGTGCCGATCTACCGGGCACGGGAAGAACCGGCACCAGGGTCATAAACACGAAAACGCCGGCCCGTGCGGACCGGCGGAGGCTTCGTGCGCGCTACAGGCGCCAGGTTGGCTCGTCAGGCTCCTCGCTGTCCGGAAGGAGCGTGTGCGTCTCGTCGACCGCGCCGGGCGTCTCCATGCGCTCCTGCATCCTGTAGGCCGCGGCCCCGATGACATGCGACGAGATCGGCGTCGTCATCACGACCAGCAAGGCGATCAGGATGATGCGATAGATCATGGCCTCGGTCGCGACCACCGTCGCGCTCATCGAGAGGAGCACGATGCCGAGGAAGACAGACTTGCTGGCGCCGTGCAGCTTGGTGTAGATGTCCGGCATCCGGAGAATGCCGACGATACCGAGCGTCATGACGCTCAGCGACACGATGACCATGACGTCGTAGAAGATGGCATCCACGGCTAGAAGAGCCTCCTCTCGCTATGGTACCGGGCCGCCGCGATGACCCCGATGAAGGAGATCAGGGCGAGCACCAGCGCGGCGTCAAGGTAATACGATGTCTCGGTGGTCACCGAATAGACGATGAGCAGCGCGACGAGGACGAGCGTCAACGTATCCAGCGACAGCACCCGGACCAGTCCGGACTTCGCTTTCGCCACCATGACGACACAGACGCAGAACAGCACCACGAGCCACAACAGGGCGATATAGAAGACGACATCATGCATCGGGTGTGCGCTCCTCGTCGGATTCCTTCAATCCTTCCGGGATATAGGTACCGTATTCCCAGAGGCGATAGTACTTCTCGGCATCCTTGCGGACGGCGTCGGGATCGCTGGCGTCAACGACGTGGACCAGCATCACCTTCTCCTCCCAGTCGATCCCGACCAGGAAGGATCCAGGGGAAAGCGTGATGAAATACCCCACCGGCCCCACACCAGCCGGAGAATGACTGCCGATCGGCAACTTGACGATGCCGGGCTTCCGTAGCGGCCGCAATCCCAGCGTGATCGAGATGATCTGGAAGGTCCCCTTCATGATGTCCACGAAGAGGTACCAGAACAGCACCGGCGAGTAGATGACGATGTGCAACGACAGGCCGGCCGGCGGCAACGGCTTCGGCACAATCTGCTTCCGGAACAGGTACATCAGCCCGACCACGACCAACGTCGCGATCAGCATGGTTTCCCAGCTGAAATCCGTGACGATAAGCCCGAACATCGCCACCGAAGAGACAAGGATGCCCAGCAGGAGGATCATGGGAACAGTCCCTCCGGCAACGCGAGCGACGCGTGCTCGACGATGGAGAGCAGCGGCTCCGGATAGACGCCGATAACAAGTACCAGCACGGCCAGTCCGACGAGGAGCCCCTGGACCGCGACCGGACTGGTGTCCTCCTCGCTCGCCTCACTTATGCGCCGCCGGTAGATCTGGAACATGTAGACGAACGACAGCGCGCCACCAAGGAAGATGAGCGCGACCAGCTCGGGATGCCCCTGATCGACGCTGAGCTGGAACAGGGCCATCTTGCCGAGGAAGCCACCGGCCGGCGGCAACCCGGAGACCGAGAACGCGCCGACAGCGAAGGCTGCGCCGGCGAGCCATCCGCGGAGCGAGCCGGAAAGGAAGAGCAGGACCTTGTTGAGGCTGTTCAGGACCGCGTACAGGATCGCGGCGGCCCAGCCGAGCGGCCCGCCAATGCCCAGGGCGATCATGATGTAGCCCACCTGGCCGATGGCGGAATACGCCAGCACCTCGTTGGCGGCGTGACGGGATACCGCCTGGTGACCGCCGTAGATAATGCTCGCCGCGCCCAGGAAGATGAGTACGCCCGACGCCTGGTCGAGCTCCCGGGGGAAGATGTCGGCACCGAACCGCAACAGGCCGTAGCTGCCGATATTGGCCAGCGCGCCGCTCAGGATGGCGGCCACGGCCGGCCGCGTGCCGGTATAGACGGCCGGCAGCCAGAAGTGGAACGGGAACAGCCCGAGCTTGACCGAGAACGCGATGAAGATGAGCGTCGCGGTGAGGATCGCCGGGTTTTCCTGCACCAGCGGCATGTGATCGCGGATCCGCTCCATGTCGAGGAACCCGGTCGTGTGATAGATCGCCGCGATGCCGATCAGGAAGAGCACCGAACCCAGCAAGTTCACCGTGATGAACACGAACGCGGCGCGGAACTGGCGCGGCGTCTCGCCGTAGCTCACGAGCACGTAGGACGAGAGCATCGCGATCTCGAAGAAGACGTAGAAGTTGAACGCGTCGCCCGTGAACACGAGGCCGGTCAGGCCCAGACCGAGGAAGAGCACCAACGCCGGGAAGATCCGGGCGCCAACGTCATTGATCACCTCGTACATCAGGGAGACGAGCAGGACGACCTGCGAGAGCACCGCGAAGACGATGCCCATCATGTCGACGCGCAGTGTGATGCCAACGCCCATCGACCAGCCGCCGACGGCCATTTCCCGCACGCCGTTCTCATAAATGTCGATGCCGAGAATGATCGTGGCGATCACCGCGGCCGCCATGATGGCGGAAGCGATCCATCCCCAGGGCTTCCTCGTGCCGTCAACAACGGCAAGCAAGAGACCGCCGAGCCACAGGATGACAATGGGCAGCGCGATCATGGACGTCCCTCCGCGGTTGCATAGACCTCGAACGGTTCGCCATCCGTATCGTCCTCGATATCCTCCTGCAGGTCCTCGGATTCCGGCTCGTCGCGCTCGGACTGCTGCTCTTCCGCAGCGGAGAGGCGCTGGAGGTCGACCGAATAGTGCGAGGTGTACACACGATAGACCAGCACCATCGCAAGCGCGGCTGTGGCAAAGCTGATCACGATTGCCGTCAACACCATGGCCTGGACCAGCGGGTCCGCCATCTGCCCGGACGCCGGCAGGATCGCGGCGACGCCTGTGCGGAGCGCCGACGCCATGATGAACAGGTTGGCGGCGTTGCCGATCAGGATCATGCCGGCGATGAGCCGGATCAGGTCACGCTTGAGCATCAGGTACGCGCCCGTCCCGAACATGCCGGCGATGGTGATGGAGAACAGGAGTGTCACGGGTTCACCTCCGGCGTCTCGGCATGGACGGCTTGCTCGATATCATGCCGGCGTTGCTGCCGGGCGCGCTCGCGCAGCCGCACCTGCCGGGTTTCCGCTCGCGCGACCGCCGTGAGGATACCGACGCCAAAACCGTAGACAACGAGGAAGACCCCGATATCGAACAACACCGGCGTGATGATCTCCAAAACGCCGAAATGAATAGCCGATTCGTTCATCGGCGGCCAGTGGGTGAACAGCGGCTCCCCGAAAAGCAGCGGCGTGAACGCCGTGCCCAGCGCGAGCGCCAGGCCAACGAAGCTCAGGACCGAGGAATACCGAACGATCCAGATTCGCTCCAGCTCGTCGGCGCCAAACGCCAGGCCCTGCAGCAACATGACGAGCGCCGCGATGACACCGCCCGAGAAGCCATCGCCGATATCGACGTAGCCCTTGAGCGTCATCGCGATGGCGATGACCCAGCCCGGCACAAGCAAGATGCGGGCGGCGCTTTGGAGCATGCCGGCATTGCGGCGAGCATCCTGGTCTGGCATCAGCGCAACCTCCCGCTTCGGAGCAGGCTCATGATCCCGAGGAGCGTGAGCGCGATCACGGTAATCTCACCCATCGTGTCGAACCCGCGGAAGTCCGCCAGGATCACGGTCACGATATTCCGGCCATGAACGGCTGGCGTGAGGACTTCGTACTGGTTGATGATCTCGGTTGTCGGCGCGGGACGCGACAGCGCGCCCCAGATCACGAAGAAGGCGGCCAGGGTCGCGACACCGGCCACGATCGCGTCACGCGGGATCGCCCGCTTGTCCGCGCGGACCTGCGTCTCGAACCGCAAGATCGGGCGCGGCATGAGCACGAGCATCCCGATGATGAACATCGACAGGAGCGTCTCGACCACCAACGCCACCACGGTGACGTTCGGCGCGCCCATGAAGGCGTAGACCGCGGCCAGGCTGTACCCGACCGACGACAGGCCGATCGCGAGCCGGAAGTGATCGCGGACGACCGCCACCACGAGCGCGCTGACGACCGACGCGACCATCATGGTGATGACCGGAAGGTCATCCCATCCCATAGGGCCGATCTCGAATGAATTGGAGTTCGGGGTCACGATGACGGCGATTCCGACCAGCACACCCGCCGGCAGGAGGATCG
Organism: Thermomicrobiales bacterium; assembly: GCA_035305265.1. Classification (GTDB taxonomy): domain Bacteria; phylum Chloroflexota; class Chloroflexia; order Thermomicrobiales; family UBA6265; genus UBA6265. The sequence goes on from DATGPC010000071.1 coordinate 19,471, forward strand.
TCGCGACGCGGCTGCGAAGGTCACGGACCTCGATCGAGTGGATCCGGTCGGAGAAGCGGTTCAGGTTGGCGAGGCCGACGTAGTAGAGATGCGCCGGGCCAAACCGCTCGCCCAGATGGGCAACGCCGAGGGCCACGGGCCACCAGACGCGCCGCGTGAGGTAGATGACGGAACCGAGCGTCCACGTCGCAACGGCCATCAGGTTCTCGATACGGGTATCGAGGTGGTAGGCAATCTTGATGTGAATGTCACTGAGCGCGGAGACGGACGCCGCTGGCTCAGCGATCTTCACGAACGGATCCGTCCAGAGACCGCCGACGACCGTGATCGCGCCAAGGATGACCACCGGCCAGACGAGCACGCCGGAGATCGGCCGGGGCATGCTCCGCAGCGGCCCGAGGAAGGTCTGCGCCCAGAAGCGAACGATGTAGGCGAAGGTTAGCGCCGCGCCGATCACGGCAAGTGTCGCGTACAGAGCCCCACGGTCGCTCTCGGCGGCGAAGAACAGCTCGTCCTTGAAGAAACCGATCGTGAACGGCAAGGCAATGAGACCGGAGGCGGCCAAACCGCTGCCGATCGCGAGCAGCGGCATCCGCCTCGCGAGGCCGCCGACGTCCGCGAGGGCCTTCTTGCCGGTTGCCTCGGTCACGGCGCCCGCGGTCAGGAAAAGTGCGCTCTTCACGATCGCGTGGGCGAGCACGTAGAACGTCGCCGCGGCAATACCGGCGTCGGAGCCGAGGCCGAACATGAACACGACGTAGCCGTACTGGCTGATCGTCGAGTAGGCCAGGATCTGCTTCAGGATATTGCGGGTCAGCGCGATGATGCCGCCGACGAGCATCGACCCGTACCCGATCACCATCAGGACGTTGAGCAACAGGTCGTCCATCCGGACCAGCGGGTAGATCCGGCCGATCAGGAAGACGCCGGCGGCGACCATGGCGGCGGAGTGGAGATAGGCGGAGACCGGCGTTGGCGCGGCCATCGCCCGGGGCAGCCAGAAATGCATCGGGACCTGGGCACTCTTGGCGAGCGCGCCGATCATGATCAGGAAGACGGCGAGGCTAGCCTGCCCCGTCAGCTCGCCAGCGGCAATGATATCCGGCAGCGAGAACGTGTCGTACTCATGATTCAGGATGACCGCGGCGATCAGGACGAACACCGCCGAGATGCCAGTGACGAGGATCGCCATCTGCGCGGAGCTGCGCGACTCCTCCTCCATCCGGTCAAAACCGATCAGGTAGTAGGAAGCGACAGCGGTCAGGTCCCAGAACAGGAAGAGCATGATCAGGTCCTGCGCCATGACGAGGCCAACCATGGACGCCATGAACAGCAGGAGGAACCCGAAGAAACGGGTCTGCTCGGTCTGGGCGCGGTTCCCGTGCTGGAGGTGAAGCGGGATATAGCGGGATGAGTACACGACAACGAAGATGCCGATGCCCGTGGCCAGCAAAGCGTACATGCGCGCCAGGCCATCCAACCTCAGGTGGAAGTAGAGATCCCAGGTGGGCGCCCATTGCTCGAGGACGGTGGCGTCAGGCTGCCAAAACGCCCAGACGGCCACCAGCAGGGCGATCGCTGTCGTGAAAATGGCAACGCCCGGAACCCACGATGGCCGCACGGCACCGGCAAGCGCCACGAGTGCAGGCGCTGCGAATGCCGCGATGAGGAGTACCATCGCAGGGTTCAGAGTGTCCAGATTCACGATGTCCAAGGACCCTCCCTTGGGTTGGGTACGGGAAACAACGGCGAGCCGCCATCGCCCGGATCGGATTCCGTGGGTTGGTCAACGTCAACACATGATGTTCCAGGGGACAATCGATGCGCGCGCTCTTCGTCGACGCCGGGCCGGGGTGGCCTCCTGCCTGATGAATCAGCCTTGTGGGGCTGTCATTGCGGCAGTCCATGGCTGTCTGGCTGGCGCCAGTTCGCATCCATCACGCGACGTCGTTCGCCGGTTCAATCGTAACCGATATCTGACGTCTATGTACAACACATCGGTGCGTATATTGCCGTGAATCGGGAGGAAAACACATTCCGGCACGGCGCTGGTCCCTGTCCTCTCCCCCCGGAACCCAGTCCGTCCCGTATCATTCGGGCAAAGCCGGACATGATCGTGAAGAGGGAGCCAGACTCATGACCATACCGGAGTTCGTCTATATCAACGAGCATGCGGTCCGGGTCACATCGTGGCGACACGACCGGGAGACAGGAGGCGTCCATTTCGTCATCATCGCCCGCGGCGACCATGAACGGGACCTGCTCCTGGACAGCTTCGCCCGCCAGCCGGTGATGATCCGCACGGGATCCGAGTCGGCCATCCCGATGGACGTCCATTCCCTCGAGACCACCACGACCGAATCAGGGCCGAGGTCGTTCCATCGCCTTCAGGTGACCCTCGCGCCGGAGGGGGCACCCCGGCCCCGGAAAGAACGCCAGCAGGAAGCACCTCCATCAAGAGACAAGCTCGATCGCGTGATCGAGCTACTGACGGAGATTCGCGAAGAGCTGCGCGAGATCCGCAGGGACCTCACAGGCCCGGGATGATGTATCCCGGGCCTGCAAACGTGGATATTCGTTTCTAGAGCACGCTGCTGTTCGGCCGGTCCGTCGTGCCGAAGTCTCGCTCGATCGCCGGCTCGTCCGGAAGCGACGCCGATAGATCGTCCGTTCCGGCAACCTCGTCGTCCTTCGATTGCCCGACCAGGTCCTCCGCCTTGTGCTTCAGGTCGCTCGCCGTCCCGGCAACCAGCTCGCGCGTCTCGCTGCCCTTACGTGGAGCGAAGATCAGGGCAAGGATGGCGCCGACGATGAGGCCGAGGAGCAACCCTCCAACGAACCCCTCTGACGCGGCGTCCTCTTCGCGCTTTTGACGCTCCAGCTGCTGGAGCTGCTTGCGCAACTTCTTCGCGCCACTGCTGAGATCGAGATGCTTCAGCTGATCGATATCGATCCCGCGGAGATCGATATCCTTGAGCGCCTTTTCCAGATCGATGTCCTCGATGTGCTTTCGCGCCTGCTTCAGGAACTCATCCATGGTCTGTCTCCTTCAGGTGCAGCTCAGGCCTTATCACCCTCGGACGTGCCATAGGTCGGCGGCTGCGGCGGCTTCTTGCGGGCCCCGGTGACGGTCTTGCGCATCTGGCGCACCTTCGAGAAGTTGCTCATGACGCTGATCAGCGGCTTGACCGCCTCCTCCGTCATGTAGTTCGTCGTGTTGCGGACGCGGTTGACCGTGCCGGTCGCCTCCTCCAGCAGCGGGATCACGCGATCCTTGATCTGGAAGGCCAGCCACACGAGCGCGGCCGTGATCCCCGCGAGAAGGACAACGGTAATCAGCGACAGGAGCACGACGAAGATGACCGCGATATCTCGCAGCTTCTCCAACGCGGACTGATGGTCACCACCAAGCAGGAACAGCCCGACAATGATGGCGATAAAGACCACCAGGGCGCCGACGCTACCCCAGATGAGTTTCGACTTCAATGTTTTTCTCCCTAACCACTCCACGTTCGTCCCGCGGCTGCACGCATGTCGAAGATGCGCCGCGGCAGTCTACGGGTTTCCCTCACGCAACTCCCGGACCATCGCCTACGCGACAGTCACCAGTCCGATGTGCTGATCTTAGCGCGATTCGCCGCTTTCACGCTGCAATCACGCCGAAAAACCTGGCGTCATCCGGCGTCGCCCTCGCGCAGGTAGACCCGGGTCTCCCACGGGCGCAAGGTGATGCCACTCGCCGGCTCCTGCGCGGGATAGTTGCCGATCACCAGCTCCGATGCCGCCCAGGCATCCACGTCATCGATCTCCACCGGGGCCTCGTCGTCCGAGAAATTACCGAGCACGAGCATCGTCGTGCCGTCCAGCGACCGCGTGTAGGCGTAGATTCGCTCGTCTTCCGGCAACAACATCCTGAAGTCGCCGTTCACCACGACCGGGAGCGTATGCCGGAGGTCGATCAGCTTCCGGTAGAAGTGGAACACGGAGTGCTCGTCGGCGACGGCCGCATCCGCGTTGATGTCCCGGCAATTCGGGTTGACCGGCATCCACGGCGTGCCCTCGGTGAAACCGGCGTGCTCCGACGCATCCCACTGCATCGGCGTCCGGGCATTGTCGCGCGTCGACTTTGCCATATTGGCGAGCAGGGCGTCCGGATCGAAGCCCGGCGTCTCTTTCACCGCGGCGTAGTAGTTCCGCGCCTCGATGTCCTGGAAATCGTCGAAGCTGGCGAACGGCATGTTCGTCATGCCGATCTCCTCGCCCTGGTAGATGTAGGGCGTCCCGCGCTGGAGGTGCAGGATCGCGGCGAGCATCTTCGCCGATTCGACCCGGTACTCGCCATCGTTCCCGAAACGGGAGACGACGCGCGGCTGGTCATGGTTGTTCCAGTAGAGGCTGTTCCAGCCAGATTCTTCGAGCCCCTCCTGCCAGCGCCCGAGGATCGCCTTCAGGTCGGGCAGGTGCAGCTTCGTATGGCCGAACTTGCCCCACTCCCGATCGACGCCCATGTGCTCGAAGTGGAACACCATATCCAGCTCATTGCGCGCCGGATCGGTGAACAACTTCGCCTCGTCGATGGTCACGCCGGGCATCTCGCCGACGTTCAGAAGCTTGTCGCGCCCCTCGAAGACCTCGCGATACATCTCCTGCATGAATTCGTGGACGCGAGGGCCGTTGGTGAAAAGCGGGAAGCCGTCACCGAACCGGCCCTCTCCCTCATGGACGATCCCGTCCTTGAGCGGGAGGACTTTCGAGATCAGGTTGATGACGTCCATGCGGAATCCGTCGATGCCGCGATCGAGCCACCAGTTCATCATCTCGTACACGGCATGGCGGACCTCCGGGTTCTCCCAGTTCAGGTCCGGCTGGCGCTTTGAAAAGAGGTGCAGGTAGTACTCGCCGGTCGTCTCGTCATATTCCCAGGTCGAGCCGCTGAAGAAGGACGACCAGTTGGTTGGCTCTGCGCCGGGCGTACCCGGCTCCATCCCCTCGCGAGCGGGTCGCCACCAGTACCAGTCGCGCTTCGGGTTGTCCTTGCTGGAGCGGGACTCGATGAACCAGGGGTGCTCGTCGGAGGTGTGGTTCACGACGAGGTCCATCACGACGCGGATGCCGCGCCCGTGTGCCTCGTCGAGAAGCCGGTCGACATCGTCCAGCGTGCCGAACATCGGATCGATGTCCTGGTAGTCGCTGATGTCGTAGCCGTTGTCGTCCTGCGGGGATTTGTAGATCGGCGAGAGCCAGATGACATCGACGCCAAGCTGTTCGAGGTAGTCGAGCTTGCCAATGATGCCAGGCACATCGCCGATGCCATCGCCGTTCGAGGCCGCGAAGCTCCGGGGATAGATCTGGTAGACGACCGCGCTCTTCCACCATGCGTCCTGGTCACCGAGGGACGCATGGGCCGGGAATGTCGACGTCGGAGTGCTCATGAACCGGGACCCTCCAGGCGGGCCCGGCATTCGCCAGATCACCGCCGCAACACGTGCGGCGGTTCGCGGAATCAGGCCGCCTCGCCGCGTCGCTGTACCGACTGGATTGTACCGCCCCCGAGGACCTCATCACCGCGATAAAAGACGATCGCCTGGCCGGGCGACGCAATCGGTCCCCGGTCACCGTCGAGCGTGATCGTCGCCGTACGGGACTCCGCATCGTGAAGCTGGACGCGCCCGGTGTGCGGGACGCCACGGTAGCGCACGACGATATCCGCCTCGAACGGCTCCGTCGGCCATTCGCCTGAGGTCATGGAGATCCCGTCCGCCATCAGCGTGCGCGCCTCGGCGTCCTCCCGGTCCCCGATCACGAGCCGGTTCGCCTCCGTGTCGAGGTGCAGCACGAAATACGGCTTCTTCGCGGCGATCCCGATGCCGCGCCGCTGGCCGACCGTGTGATGCACGAGCCCCTTGTGCTGGCCAAGGACCTCGCCTTCCTTGTTGACGATCTCGCCGGGCGACGTCACGTCCGGCCGATGCTCGGCGACGAAGTCGGCGTAGGAGCGATTGCCGACGAAGCAAATCTCCTGGCTCTCGGCCTTGTCCGCGACCGGCAGGCCATAGGCGCGGGCAAGGCGACGCGTCTCGGGCTTCGTCAGGTTGCCAAGCGGGAACTGGATGAAATCCATCTGCTCCTGCGTCAGCGTATGGAGCACATAGCTCTGGTCCTTGCGGTCGTCGAGCGCGCGATAGAGGCGATGCGGAATCCCCTGCCCGGCATCGCCGCGTTCGATCCGCGCATAGTGGCCGGTCGCGAGGCAATCCGCGCCGAGCAGCTTCGCCCGCTGGACGAGATGCCGGAACTTCACATGCCGGTTGCATTCAAGGCAGGGGTTCGGGGTGCGCCCCTCGGCGTACTCGTCGATGAACTTCTGGATCACCGCGCCGCCGAACTCGATCTCCATATTGATCGCGTAGAACGGCACGCCGATCGTCGCGCAGGTCGCGCGGGCATCGTCCATCGCCGGGATGCCGCAGCACGGATTCGCGCGATGATCCTCATCCTCAGGCGAGAAAAGACGCAGGTTCATGCCGACGACGTTGTAGCCGCGCTCGCGCATCAGCAGCGCCGTCACGGCGCTGTCGACGCCGCCGCTCATCGCCACAACCACGGTTTTTCCGGCGCCGTCGCGAGGACCGATCTTCTCCTCGGTGAGGAGGTCGGCGACGTCGTTCATGTCCCCGGGTTGGAGGGTCGACTCGAATGTCTCGGGCGTGATGGTGCTCATGGAAGCCTGTCCGGGTGCTAGCGTGAGAGGAATTGTCGGGACACATCAAGGAAGGGACCGCGCGACTGGCACGCGGGAATTCGCGCATCATTGTAGCATGGGCGGCAGGAGGGCTCTTCGCAAAGCCCCGCCCTGTGGTTGGCTCCGGAGTCGCCCCTCGCCGCTGCGGACGGTGGGCGACTGTACTGGGGAAACTCCCTGCCACTGGACTTTTGTCGCAGGTGTACGTACACTCTAATCCCTGCCAGTGTTCGGGCAGTGCGTTGGGGGTGTGCGAATGTTGACCGTCTCGAGGGTGACCAGTTTGTCTGCAAACGGCGATGACCATCGCGCAACGGAGGCTGCCTCGCCGGCGCCGAGCATCAATGTGAACCAACTTTGGCAGACCGTGCTCGGGGATCTCGAGACACAGATCTCCCGCGGTGCCTTCGACAACTGGTTCCGTGGGACAAAGCTCGCGACCGTCGACGACGAGACGGCCATCGTCTTCGCGCCGAATGCCTTCAGCGCCTCGACCCTCCAGAGCCGCTACGCGACGCAGGTCGAGCGAGCGCTCGCCGGCCTGATCGGCCGCCGGGTCTCGGTCCAGTTCACCGTCGACAACCGCATTCCCGAGAAGGGTCCCATCCCCCGCCCGAACGCGCGCCGCACCGCCACGAAGGCGGAATCCGCCCGGAACACGCCGGCCCCACGGGCCGCGCGGAAGGCGACCGCGGCGACATCCGAGCAATCCGGGCTCAGCAGCCGCCAGATGTCGCTGCAACCGTCGGCGCACGGGCTCGTGCCCCGCCTGACGTTCGAAACCTACGTGGTCGGCAGCTCCAACCGCCTCGCCCACGCCGCCGCGATGAACATCGCCGAGCAGCCGGGCACGCAATATAACCCGTTCTTCGTGCATGGCGGTGTCGGTCTTGGCAAGACGCACCTGCTCCACGCGATCGGGCACAAGGCGCTGGAGCTGAACCCGAACCTCCAGATCATGTACGTGACGTCGGAGACGTTCACGAACGAGGTCATCAACGCGATCCGGACCCAGCGCATGGACGAGTTCCGCGCGCGGTACCGTTCGATCGACATCCTGATGGTCGACGACATCCAGTTCATCGCCGGCAAGGAGAGCACGCAGGAAGAGTTCTTCCACACCTTCAACGCGCTCTACCAAAGCGGCAAGCAGGTGATCGTCAGCTCGGACAAGCCGCCTCGCGCGATCGACCGGCTGGAGGAGCGAATGCGCTCCCGCTTCGCCGGCGGCCTTATCGCGGACGTCCAGATGCCGGACTTCGAGATGCGCACGGCGATCCTCCGTTCCAAGGCCGAGGAGCTGGGCGTCAACCTCCCGGCAGATGTCGTCGAGTACATCGCCCACCGGGACCAGACGAACATCCGTGAGCTCGAAGGCGCGCTGAACAAGATCCTGATGATGGCGCAGCTCTACAACCGTCGCCTCAACCTCGCGCTGGCGATGGAGGCGCTGACCGACGGCGCCGGGTCGCAACGGCGACAGGTCACCAGCGCGACCGACGTGATCGAAGCCGTCTGCGAGCACTTCAACGTCAGCGAGAAGGACCTGCGAGGACGGGCTCGCACGCGCGATATCGCCCATCCGCGCCAGGTCGCGATGTACCTGCTCCGTGAGGAGACCGAGATCTCGCTGGAGGAGGTCGGGCGCACGCTCGGCCGGGACCACACGACCGTGATGCACGGCATCCGGAAGATCGAGAAGCAGCTCGAGGAGGACGTCCAGCTCCGCGCCGCGATCATGGCGATCCGCGAAGAGTTGCTGACGCGCTAGCTCGCGCTCCATCCGGGAGAGGATCTGATGGACCGGCAAGGACCTGACGATCTCCGCCGTTGTGAGCGCTTCTTCGTCAAGCCGGTCGAGGGCGTAACCGCAAGTGACCACTACGGCGTTGTCGCCAGCCTTACGCCGCCACCGAGGTCGGAATCATCGTGAACCACGTCGCGCTCTCCACCCGTTTCCCTCACCTGTCGCGTGGCGTCCGCTGGCGAAACACGGCGCTGACCGGCGCCCGCATCGTCAACGGGATTCCCGACACCACCCGGTTGCAGAGCGTCAACATGGTGCCGTTCGTCGGCGACGACGTCCTCGTCATTACGCTGGAGAACGGGCACATCATGCTTCCCGGCGGCACGCGCGAACATGGCGAGTCGCTGTTCGAGACAATCTCCCGCGAGATGCGCGAGGAAACTGGCCACGCGGTCGACTCCTGCTTCC
>DATGPC010000072.1:0-14731 GCA_035305265.1 Thermomicrobiales bacterium
TCCTTCCTCGCCAGCCTCGTTCGACGTCGCGAGGGTATCGTCGGTGTTCGTGACAGTAAACGTGACGGTCGTCGTCTCACCACCAGGAAGGTCTGCGACCTCTGCCGTCGTCGATTCAGCTTCGAAACCTGCCGGCAACGCCAGCTCGACCGTGGCAGACACCGTCTCGTCGGAACGATTCTCCACCTCGACGGCGATGTCCCGGGTCTCTCCAACGCCCATTGAGAACACCGGGAAGATCAGGCTGTCCAGCTGCGGGACGTCGACCTGCTCGACCCATTCCCGGAAATACGCGACCTCCGGCAGCGGCTCCAGGGAGCCTGTGACGGCAGCCGTAACCTCCACGGCCTCGACAGTCGTCCCGCTCGTACCGCCAGACGTCAGGGTGGCGGACAGCAAGGCACGCTCGTCCACTGTCGCGTCTTCGCCGGGCGTCACGGAATAGGTCCAGGTCAGCGTTCCATCGGCGCCGCCCTCGGTCGCCTCTCCGATGTCCCAACCCTCCGAAGCCGTAAGTTGGACCTCGGCGCCCGCGGAAGCATCGACCAGGCGCGCATGGATCGTCGCCTCGAACGGCTGTCCCGGCGTCACATGGAAGCTATCAGTGGTAATGTACAGCTCGGTCCCGAGCGGAAGCCCGCCCTCGGCCGGAAGGACCGCCCCCTCGATCGCGGCAGTCGTCGAGTAGTTTTCCGTGTCGAATGGCGTGCGGCTATCGATCAGCGTGAACACATCGCACGCGATCTCGTTCGGGTCGTCCGGTGCATCCGGGAAGCCAGCCCACCCCTGCGAAGCGTACTGGCGCTGCCCCTGCCGCTCGAGGTTCGCCCACGTATCGCCATGGATCTCCGATTCCGTGCCGGCCCACACTCCGAACGCGACATCCGTCGGGTCCGTCGGCGCCAGCGTCTCCGCGCACATCGGTCCCGGCTGGGACTCACCGGAGAACGCGGAGCGGAAGATGCGCGAGACACGCCACGCGTCCAGCCCCTCATCGCTGATTTGTCCGGGGAAGGCATCGGCCTCCGCCGCCGTGTAATACGCATCGACGGCCAGCCGTGCGGCCATCTGGTGATGGCCGTGGTTCCCCGGAGTCGGGGCCGGGCTCATCGTGACGATGACCTCAGGCTTCGTCGCCCGGACGACGCGAACGACTTTCTCGAGCGTCTCTTCATAACCCCAGGTGTCGGCCGTTAGCTCAGCGCTGACCGTGTAGTAGAAGTCCACCTGGTCGAGGTTGTAGACATGCTCGATACCGGCCACGCCCACCGCGCTCCGCTCCTCGGCCTCTCGCAGGAGTCCAAGCGCCGGCCCTTCTTCCGTCCCGACAGCGTTACCACCACCCTCGCCGCGGGTAATGGTGATGACGCCTACCTGCACGTCGTGGAACTCGTTCCACTGGCCGTAGGTGGAAAGCGCCCAGGCCTCATCGTCCGGGTGCGCGCCGATGAACAGCACGTCCAGATCGACCGTACCAGCAGGCTCCGCAACGGGGGACGCGGACGGCGAAGTGTCCGGCGTCGAGGGTCCGACCAGTGGCGGCGTCGCTTCCTCTTCGATCGGCGGAGTCGCCTCGTCGACCGGCGGCGTACCCTCCTCCACGGGTGGAGACACGTCCTCTGTAGGCGTGGCGGGCGGGACGCCCGTTTCTGTCGCGCTCGGTGTCGCGACGGGCGTCGAATCCTGCGCCAGCGCCGGGAGGCTCCCGAACGCCAGCATCATGGTCAGTAGAAATACGACGACTCGGTTGATTGGTGTCACACGAACCATTGACCCACCTCTCACCTCTGTCTTTCCTCGCCGGTTTCTCCGGCAAGCGCTACCCCTTGACCGCTCCCTGCGTCAGCCCTTCGATGAGCTGCCTCTGGAAGATGAAGAACATGATGACCAATGGCAGGAACGTGATCGTTGCCCCCGCCGCGATGAGCGGGATATTTGCCGTCCACTGTCCCTGGAACATCACGAGACCGAGCGGAACCGTGTGGTACGCAGGGTCAATGTTGATGACCAGGGGCAGCATGAACTCGTTCCATGTCCAGATGAAGAACATGAGCGCAACCGTCCCCACCATCGGCCGCGCAAGCGGATACATCACCTGCCACAGCGTCGTCCACGATGACGCACCATCGACAATCGATGCCTCCATGACTTCCCTCGGGATGCTGGCGAACGCCTGGCGCATCAGCAGCGTACCGAACGACATGCTCATCGCGATCTGCGGCAGGATCAACCCAATCAGGCTATCCAGCATATTCAGTTCGCGCAACACGTAGTACAGCGGCACCACCAGCGCCTGCAGCGGGATTACCAGCCCCAGCAGGAGATACGAATAGACGACGTTCGAGCCCCGAAACCGGAAACGCGCGAGCGCATATCCGGTCATCGTCGAGAGAACGATCGAGGGAACGACAACCCCGACCGCTACGATGATGCTGTTCAGGAAAAGACGACCGAATCTGCCCTGCTCCCATGCCTCCCGAAAGTTACCCCACTGCGCATCCTCCGGCAGCGAGAAGATGCCCTGCACCAGTTCCCGCGTGGTTTTCACCGACGCGAGAATCGTCACCACGAACGGCGCCAGAGCGATGATGACGCCAATCGCGAGGAGGATATACGCGATCCATTTTCGGCCGACCCTACTCATCTGGCTCTCCCAGGAAGCGCAGGATCAACATGGACCCAACCAGCGTAATGACTGACAGAAGGACAGCAATGGCGGTGCCATACCCCGCCTGGTTGGCGCCGAATGCCGAATTGATCATGTACAACGCCATAACCTGGGTTTCGTCGCCCGGTCCACCGTTGGTCGTGGCGCGAATCACGTCGAATGCGCGCAAGGCGTTGATGAGGTTGATGGAGAGGACAACCGCTATCTCTCGCCGGAGTCCCGGCATGGTGACGGTCGTGAACTCTCGCCAGAGGTTCGCCCCATCGAGCCGCGCGGCCTCGTACAACTCGCTCGGGATCTTCTGCAAGCCCGCGATGAAGACGACGTAGCAGAATCCATAGGCTGCCCAGGCCCCGATGAAACCGACGGTCGGCAGCGCCCAGGTGAAGTCACCCAACCACGTCGGTGGATTGAACCCGAGATTCTTCAGGACCTTGTTCACCGGACCGAAGACAGGGTTAAGGATCCACGCCCACACGACACCGATCAGCACGCCCGGCATGATGTACGGCAGGAACAGTCCGGCCTGGAACCACCGCGCGCCCTTGAGCCGCATCTGGTGTGTCAAAGCGGCCGGGATGATCCCAAGCAGCGCCGGAAGCAGCACGTAGAACGGGATCAGCTTGATGTTGTTGAGGAAGGCGGTCTGGAACCGGCCATCTTGGATTGCGCGGACGTAATTGTCGAAACCTACGAACGTCGCCGTGTCCCACGAGACACCGTTCCAGGCGGTCGCGCTGAGAACCAGGGACCCGAGCGTTGGCAGGGCCATGAAGGCGGTAAAGATGAGCAGCCCGGGGGCAAGGTAGAGCCAGGGCTCGATCCCTGCTCCACGGCGCCGGGATGACGAAACGGGAACCGCCGGGGCGTTGCCGGCGGTCCCCGTTGTCGTCAGGATGGAATCAGGCTTCGAAGGAGGCTGCATAGAATTCTTGCAGGGTCATCACTGCAGTGTCGACATCGGTCTCGCCAGCCATCAACTTCTGGAGCTCGCCAGCCAACACGTCGAAGATGCCGGGTGCAGCCCAATCCATGAAGTGACCGATCGCATCGGCTTCGAGCGCCGTGTTCCAGGCGCTGTAGAGCTCGCCGGTCAGCGTCCCTTCAACGATGCGATCTTCCGGAATCTCGCCCGCCGGCAGGTTGCCGGCTTCGAGCAGCATCCCGCGCGCTTCCTCGGAGACGAGATGGGCGATCAGCTCTGCCGCGAGGTCGGGATCCTCGGCATTATCCGTGATAGCGAACGGAAGTCCGACACCACCGACGTGGTAGACGTCTCCACCCTCCTCTGCTGGCGGCATGAGGAAGAAGCCCGCTTCGTCGCCCATCTCCTGATTGACGACGCCCGCGGCCCAGGAGCCCTGCATCAGCATGGCGGCGCCACCGGCCGTGAAGACAGGTGTCGCGTCGTCACCGTTGAGGCCCTCGACGCCTTCCATGAAGTAGCCGTTCTCGCTCCATTCCACGAACTTCGCCATCGCGTCGCGGATGGACTGGTCATCGAAGGATGCGTCATTGCGGCGATAGATGAGATCGTCGATGTACTCGCGCGTCGTGTAGGCACCATGGATCTCGCCGAACATGTGGATCGCCTGCCACTGATCCAACGTGCCGAAGGCAATCGGCTCGACGCCCATCTCGCGAAGCATGCCCAGGAGCTCCTCGAACTCCGCCATCGTGGTCGGGACCGAAAGGCCATGCTCTTCGAAGATCGAGCGGTTATAGAAGAAGCCAACGATTTCAGTCTCTGCCGGCACGCCCCACAACGAGCCCTCGCCCATCTGGGAGCCGTCTTCCGAGAACATGTTGCGGGACAGCAGGCCTTCCGGCAGGATTTCGGTCCAGCCGTGCTCCTCCGCATAGTCGTCCAGGGACACGAGGCGTCCTGCAGCGACCAGGGGACCCATCACATCGGACTGGTTGACCTGGGCGACATCCGGTCCCTGCCCGCCCTCGAGCGCGCGAGGCAACGTCTCGCCAAGGTCTTCGGTCTGGAAGACCTGGAACTGCACCTCAGTACCGTCGTGGGATTCCGCGAAGCTGGCGGCAAGCGTCTCGGCAATGCCCGAGCGCACCGGATCATTCCATCCGGTCCAGAACACGAGCCCTTCAGGGGCAACGTCGTCCTGGGCAGCGACCGAATGCGTGGCGATTGAACCGCCCACCGCGAGGCCAGCCGTGACGACACCGGAACGCTTGAGAAGTTCGCGTCGATCAAGCGACATGTCAGCTCCTTTTCCTGTTGACGGCACAACACCATCGTGGCACTTCGTGCACTCTGCGTGGATTCTCATGATGACACGCGGGCATGTACCGGTCAACGCAGAACTGGCGTCATGTCACAAAGCTTCACTGTCGGAACTGACCGTCATTTCGGCAACCGACGCATCCGGCACTGACTGGTCAGTCTCCTCGGCGACTTCATCCGTCTTCTTCGCGTCAAGGGTGGCCAACGTGTCGTCGTCGACGGAGAGCACCCGCAGCGCGAGCGACTGCGTATCGACCGCGAGCGCTCCGTCATCGGCAACCGTGAGGGGAATCAGGGCGGGATGCCCGGCGTTTCGGAACAGGAACCGGTTCAGGATAGAGCTTTCGTCCAGCGTCTCCTGATCCCGAACGACGCTCGACTCGTCAGCCGCACGATCCAGCGACTGCCGCAGGCGGCCAGCGAGGTCGTTCAGCACCTGCTGCATCCGGTCGCCATCGTCGATCGGCCGCTCGGCCAGGATCCCGTCCTCAACACCTTCGAGCGACGTCGATGTCCGCTCGAGCGCCGGAACCCGGTCGACCCGCAACTGCGCCCAGAGGCGTCCCCGGATCACGATCATCACCTCGCGGCAGCCAGGATCAACGGACGGCAGGACCAGAAGCAGGTTGTGCAACTCTTCGGCATTCCGGATACGGGTTTGCTCGTCCTCGATCGCCTGGACCGACCGAATACCCTGCCGTAAACGTGCCGCCTTGTTGAAGTCGAGGCGAACCGCGGCATCCTGCAGCTCCTGCAACAGCCGCTGGTTGAGTGCATCGTCCTGGCCGTCGAGGAACCGGATTACATCATCGACCGCCTGGCGGTATTCATCCTTGTCTGCCTTACCGGTGCATGGCCCGAGGCACTGGCCCAGATCAAGCGCGATACACGGTTTGCCATAGCTCCGCGCGTTGCGGAACGAGCGGGTGCAGGTGCGGAGCGGCAGGATCCGGTTGATGACGTCGACCGTCTTACGGGCGCTGTTCGCGCTGCGGTACGGGCCGTAATAGCGTGCACCGTCATCCTTCCGGGATTTCGAGAGCAAGACGCGAGGCCAGGGGTTGGCCACATCGACCTTGATGTAGGGATAGTGATCGGTCTTCTTCAGCGCCGTGTTGTAGCGTGGCCGAAGGCGATGAATGAGCTGTGCCTCCAACAGAAGCGCCTCCAGCTCGCTCCCGACGACCTCATGGTCGATGCGCGTGACGGACTCGATAAGGCCGTCCATCTTCCGGGTGTAGCCGATCGGCTGCGAATAATACGACGACACCCGATCGCGCAGGTTCTTGGCCTTCCCGACATAGATGATCTCGCCCCGGGCGTCCTTCATCAGGTAGACACCGGTCTTCTTCGGCATCGCGTGCGCCAGCGACCGGTCCATCACTGCCCTCGCCCGGCCAACGTCATCCCGCACGCGGGGCGTCACGACGCGCGCCGATGCCTTCATCTGGTCGAGGCTCTTCACGCCCTGACGCTGCGCCTCGCGCACGAGCCGGAACGCGACTTCGGCCGTCAGCCGCGCATCGTCCCCGGCCCGGTGAATCTTGCGGGGCGACAATCCGACCGCGTCGGCGACCCGGTCAAGGCTCGGTTTGCGCAGCGGCTTCAGGAACCGGACCGCCATCCCCATGGTGTCCAGCCGCTCGTTCACCAGCTCCGGCAGGTCAACGCGACCCAGTTCCGCATTCAGGAAGTTGATATCGAAGGTGACGTTGTGGCCGATGATGAGGGAGTCGCCGATAAACTCGACGACGTTAGCCGCGACATCCTTGAAGATTGGCGCTTCGCGGACATGCTCGTTTGAGATCGTGGTCAGCTTCGTAATGAACTCGGGGATGCCACGCTCGGGGTTGAGGAGCGTTTCGAACGAACTCTCTGCCTGACCGTCACGATACCGGACAAGGGCAATCTCGATCACCCGCTGGCGACTCGGTTTCAGGCCGGTCGTCTCGACATCGAGCGCAACGAACTCGTCCAACAGCGTACCGTCGAACGCGACCTCACCATCCGGAGCGGGGATCGCCCATTCTCCATTGGCGTGGAAGATGAGCCGGTCATCCTTGCCGAGGACATCACGCAGCAGCGGGCGCCATAGCGATGGCGACCCTGCGCTCCCGAAGACATGCGTGATAAGCATGTCTTCCGGAACGATGCCACCCTTCGCGGAGACGAACTCCAGCGCGCGGTCGCACAATGCGTTGTAACGCTCGTCGCGTTGTTCTGTCGTGTCTGTCATGCCCTGGAGTGACCGTTGAAGGACCGGCATGTGACTTGCCGGAACACCCGAACCTTTGTGCTACAGTACCAGATCGAGAGATGAACGAACACTCGCTGAAGAGGAGCCGTGCCGGATGGCGGATGAGGTGCTGCAACGAACGGTCGATGAACTTCGCACGAAGATCGACCGCTGGTCCTACGAATACCACGTGCTGGACGCCCCAACCGTCACCGATGCGGAATACGACGCGGCGTTCAACGAGCTTCGGAAGCTCGAAGAAGAGCACCCGGAGCTGGTGACGCCCGAGTCGCCTACCCAGCGGGTGGGCGACTTCGAGAAGTCGGAGTTCCCGGAGCACCAGCATCCCCGGGCGATGCTCTCGCTCAGCAATGTCTACAACCGCGAGGAGATGGAAGCGTGGGCCGCGCGCGCCGAACGCTTCGCCGGTCGTGAGAACCTCACATATGTGACCGAGCCGAAGACGGACGGACTTGCCGTCGCCCTCACCTACGTGAATGGCGTGCTGGACGTCGCGGCAACGAGAGGCAACGGGCTGGTCGGCGACAACATCACGCCGAATATCCGGGCGCTCCGGACCATCCCGACGCGTCTCCACGAACCGAAGATGCTGCCGATGCCCGGCACGATCGAGATCCGCGGCGAGATCTACATGCGCCGCTCGGATTTCGAGGCACTGAACCAGAGAATGGAAGAGAACGGTGGCAAGGCGTTCATGAATCCGCGCAACGCCGCGGCCGGGTCGATTCGCCAGAAAGACCCTGGCATAACGGCCCAACGTCCGCTGCGCATGTTCGCCTACCAGATCGGCTACATCCTCGACGGCGAGATGCCAGAGACGCAGTACGATGCGCTCGCATTCCTGCGCGAACTCGGCTTCCCCACCTCCCTCGACGCGCAGCGACACAGCTCCATAGAGGAAGTCTGGGAACGGGGCGAATACTGGCTGGAACGGCGTGACGAGCTCGATTTCGAGATCGACGGCATGGTCATCAAGGTCGACGACCTCGCATTGCAGGACGAGATCGGATACGTCGCCCGCGAACCCCGGTGGGCGACCGCCTACAAATTCCCGGCAATTCAGCAGACAACGAAGGTGCTCGACATCGTCATCAACGTCGGTCGCACGGGCACGCTGAATCCGCTCGCTCACCTCAAACCGGTCAACATCGGTGGCGTCACGGTGTCACGTGCCACCCTCCACAACGAAGACGAGATCGCCCGCAAGGACATCCGGGTCGGCGACACGGTGGTCGTCCAGCGCGCTGGCGATGTCATCCCGCAGGTCGTCAAGGTACTGGAGGATCGCCGGACTGGCGACGAGGTGCCCTACCAGATGCCGGAGCATTGCCCGGTGTGCGGCGCAAAGACCCACCGCGAGCCGGGCGTCGCGAAGCGCTATTGCACGAACGCAGCATGCCCCGCACAGCTCAAGGAGCGTATCCACCATTTCGTCGGGCGCTCGGCAATGGACATAGAGGGGCTGGGAGAAAAGCTGGCAGACCGGTTCGTCGATCTTGGCTGGATCAATGACATCAGCGATATCTACCATCTGGACATGGAGCAGGTCGCCGGGCTTGAAGGGTTCGGGGAGAAGAGCGCCGAGAATCTCAAGGCGGCGATCGAGAAGAGCAAGCAACAGCCACTGTGGCGCCTGATCCACGGACTCGGCATCCAGCACGTTGGCGGGCGAACCGCCGAGCTGCTTGCGAGTCGATTCGGCTCGATGGACTCCCTCATCGCGGCATCCGTCGAGGAGATCGAGGAAATCCCCGGGATCGGAAAGATTGTCGCCCAGAGCGTCTACGATTTTGCGCAGGAAGAGCGTAACCAGAAGCTGATCGAGCGGCTCGCTGCTGCCGGGCTGACCGTCTCCGAGGAACGCGACGAAACGGACGGGGCACGCCCGCTCGAAGGCTATACGCTCGTCCTGACGGGCAAGCTGGACACGATGACACGTCCGGAAGCCGAGGCAGCACTGAAGGCCGCCGGGGCAAATGTCACATCGTCTGTCTCAAAGAAGACGTCGGCCGTCATCGCCGGTGCGGACGCCGGGAGCAAGGCCACAAAGGCAGAGCAACTGGGCGTGCCGTTACTGGACGAAGGTGGTATCCAGACGCTTCTTTCCGGCGACATCCCGGATGAAATCCAAGCTCGCCGCGCAAAGTAGGTCCTCTTAAATCGGGCATGCACCCGTTGCGCGGAACGGGTGCGCACTCCGCTTCGGGCGCGCACAAACAGGTCGTGCCGTGCTAACCTCGTTTGTGTGACCGTACAGAGCAGTCAGTCACAAGGGGAAGGTGTGCCTCGATCGGGCACAATCGTGGTGCGAGGAGACAGGGATGGCAGGCTTCACGATGGGATCGGTGAACGAGGATCCGGTCCAGATCGTCAGGACGATCGCGCGGATCTCCCAGATGCTGATCGAGCTCCGGGACGAATACGTCCAGCAACAGCGTGAGGACGTCCTCGACCAGATCGAACGCCGACTTGATGAGCTCGAGAACCTTCACCAACAGCTTCACGCCCGCCGAGAGCGCGACGCCAACTAATCCATGCCTGGATGATCGGAAGTGGATGCGCCCTGTTCGTCATGCATTCCGGCTGGCTTCCTGCCCGTACCTTGAGGCGCCTCGAGGATCTTCCGCAGGTTGTCCGCGCGTCCTTTCAGGCTCTGGAAGAAGTCCGAATCCGTGATCTCCGCTACTTTCCTCGCCTGGCGGCCCTCATCGATCTCGATCTGAAGCTCTCTGACCTGCATCTTCAGGCGCTCCTCCCGCGCCTGCACTTCGTCCGCCATCGTTCGGAATACACGTGCAAGCTGTCCGAGCGCATCGCTCCGCAGGGCCACGATGTCGAGATCGCTCGAAGTGTACGAGCCGGCTTCGAGAGCGGCGGCCGCTTCGGTCACCCGGCCCACCTGTTCGAGGTACTCGAGCTCCATATCGCGTAATCGCTTGCTGACCAATGACGAATTGATTCGCGCCCGGAGGATTGCGGCGTTGAATGGCTTCGGCAGATAGTCCATCGCACCGAGCTCGATACAGCGAACGACGCTCTCGATGTCGTCCACCGCGGTAATCATGATCACCGGCAGGTGAGCGAGGTGCGGGTCGCGCTTCATGGCCGAAAGCACCTCGTACCCATCCAGATGAGGCATCATCACGTCCAGCAGAACGACGTCAACATGGCTGGTGGAAGGCTCGCGGAGCATCGCGAGCGCCTGGACACCATCGTGCGACAGGACGGTCTCATACCCCTCGCGTTGGAGATAGCGGTGCAGAAGTCGACGATTGAGCTCCGAGTCGTCGACGATCATCACCCGGCCATGTGGAGAGTCTTTCTGCGCGGTGTTCATGATCCCAGCCGCACCGCCTTCAGCGCCCGCTCCACCGCGGGATAAGCATCCACGGCCCGGCTCACGAGCGAGGAAAGCCGTTCGTGACTCTCGTCGTCGGCGCGTTGCTCGATCTCCTCGCACAATCCCGCAAGTTCGAGCGCGCCGAAGGTCCGGCAATGCGACTTCAACGTATGTGCCGGCCGTCGCAACTCCTGCGGGTCCCCGTCCTCGACCGCACGACGCATCGCAGAGAGCAACTCCCGGGCATCGGTGACGAACGAGTCGACCATCTCGGCAAGGAACTCCGGGTCGTCGCCGACAACGCACCGCAGGTCGTCCAGAGCCGCCTGATCCAGCTCAACCGATCGTGTCATATCGTCGCTCATGCGTTCTCCTTTTGGCTCTCTTCGTTCCTCCACGACAATGCTTTTCGCAGCACCTCGATGCGGATTGGCTTGCTCACGTAATCGTCCATACCCGCAGCCAGGCATTCTTCCCGGTCTCCCTGCATGGCGTTGGCGGTCATGGCGATGATCCGTGGGCGCTCGACCCAAGACCAGCGCGAACAAATCTGGCGAGTCGCCTCCAGGCCATCCATCTCCGGCATCTGGACATCCATCAACACCACGTCATATGGCTGCCGCTCGAGAGCGGCAATCACCTCCAGGCCGTTGTTCGCCACATCCGCCTCGTAGCCGATGTTCTGCAACAACCGCAATGCCAACTTCTGGTTGACGGCGTTGTCCTCCGCAAGCAGGATCCGAAGCGACGAATCGGACTTTGCGGCTGCAAGGGCCTCCGGATACTTGTCGACGGCCGACGCCTCATCCTCAAGCACGTACCCGGACCCCAGAGCACTCACAATCGTCTCGAAGAGCTGCGAAGCCTTGACTGGCTTGGAGAGCCATGCCGAGACGTGCAAGTCCTCCGCCCCACTCTCGCGCCGGCCAAGGGAGGAGAAAAAGATGATCGGCAAGGTGTCCGCATCACGAACCTGCCTGACCCGCCGGGCGAGCGTGACACCGTCGATCGTCGGCATGGCCACGTCGAAGATCGCCAGGTCAAACGGGTCACCGCGATGGACCCAAACCAGCGCCTCGGTCGGTGATCCGGTCTCCCGGACGTGCATCCCCCACATCTGCGCGTAACGGGCGACAATTCGCCGGTTGGTCTCGTTGTCGTCCACAACCAGCAGGCGCCGGCCC
Organism: Thermomicrobiales bacterium; assembly: GCA_035305265.1. Lineage (GTDB taxonomy): Bacteria > Chloroflexota > Chloroflexia > Thermomicrobiales > UBA6265 > UBA6265. Next base: position 11,698 of record DATGPC010000072.1, read on the forward strand.
TGCAAATGGGGCTGTTCCACGTTGAGATGGGGCCGCTCTACCGGGTCGGGAGCCGGTTCTACCGGGATTGCGAACCTGAATGTGGTGCCCCGCCCCGGTCGGCTCTCCACGGTGAGCACCCCACCCATCAACTCGACGAGACGATGAGAGATGGCCAATCCTAGCCCGGTGCCGCCATAGGAACGGGAGATCGAGGTGTCGACCTGGGAAAAGGGCTGGAAAAGCCGGTCCAAACGATCCCCAGGAATCCCGATCCCGGTATCCCGAACCGTGACATAGAGCATCAACTCCGCCGACGGTCCACCGGACCGCGCTTCCGCCCGTAGTGACAGCACCACCTCGCCCTGATCCGTGAACTTCACCGCGTTGGTAAGGAGGTTAACGAGCACCTGCCGAAGCCGCGTCACATCCCCTATGATCGTCGCGGGTACGTCCGACCCCATATCGCAGATGAGCTCGAGGTGCTTCCTCGACGCCGGCACGGCAACGACATCCAACGCAGAGTCGACACAATCGGCCAGGCTGAACGGAGCCGATTCCAGATCGATCTTGCCCGCCTCCACTTTCGAGAAGTCCAGGATGTCATTGATGATCGTCAGCAGGTTTTCGCCGCTGCTATGCACGATCTGGACGAACTCGCGTTGCTCCGAATTCAGATCCGTTTCCAGGAGCAGCTCACTCATGCCAATCACCGCGTTCATCGGTGTCCGGATCTCATGGCTCATCGTCGCAAGGAACGTGCTTTTCGCCTGATTGGCTTGTTCGGCCGCGGCACGCGCAGTCTCTGCCTCGGCGCTCGCCCGGGCAAGTTCCTCCGTGCGCTCCCGCACTCGTGATTCGAGTGTCCGGTTATCGGCCTCGATCCGGCCATAGAGCTGCGCGATCTCGATCGCCCGGGCAATCTCATTCCCGACCGTGAAGAGAAGATCGGCCTCCCCCGGCTCGATCTGTCTGCCGGAGATGCCGTTGTCGACGGCGAGGACACCGAGACTCCGTCCCTGCGCCAGCAACGGCGTGCCAAGGAAAGCGGTGACCCCGAACGCCGTCGCGAAATGCAGCGCTGTGGGATCGTCGACCTGTTTTCGCGTCTCGAACTGAAGGGGCTGGTCTGAGCGGAACACCCGGGCCAATCGGTCGTGCTCGTCATCCACCGGGATATGCAGCCCGGCGACGGCACGAGCCATCTCCGCCGAACCGCCGACAAGCCGGCCACCAACCAGCGCGCGGGCGTCTTCGTCTACAAGCAGCACGCAGGCACGATCGTAGTTCAGGTGGGCGACGACAGATCGCAGGCTCTTGTCGATCAACTCCTCGACGTTAAGCGTCGTGCTCAATGCGACACCGATCTCATGGATGGCGGTCAACTCTGCCAGGCGCTCGTTGATCTCGTCATACTGGGCCTCTGCGATCTCTCGTTGCTCATCCACATACTCTTCCAGCTTCCGCCGCCGATCGCTTCTCCACGCAAGGACGATAGGAAGCGCCGCCGCCCCGAGCCCTAGCCACTGGAAGCCGGGAAGCCGGAGGAGGACGTAGGCCAGGAGCATGACCGAAACAACGATCGAGAAGATGAAAGAGATTCCAGGACGCTTGGGTTCCGGCTCCCACGTGAACTCCCATTCACAGCACTCGGCGCCATCGGCCTGGCACCGGATCTCCCGCACCCTGGCAGGCGGCAACCCGGAGACCAGTGTTGGAATCGTAGAGGCGGCGCCACGCAGCGCCTGACAGTTGAACAGGATATACGGCACGCTGTGCGGCTCCGGTACCTCTGCGATCTCGTTCGCGCCACACCACTGCGCGAGGGCCGACGTTGGCGTCGTTCGCAGAATCCGGATATCGACGTCGATCAATTTCGATGCGAACCTGGGCGCGATGTCGAAGGTGCCCTCGACTCCGAGAGGCCGTCCAGCGTAGCCGAGCACCTTCGGTATGCCTCGCACGCCGGTTATGCGGAAGAACTCGGGATTCCCGCTCAAGACTCGTGCGAACTCCGCAACGAAGAGGTAGAACTCGAACGAGTAATATGTCCCCCGCTTCATCAAACGATCTAGCGTGACACGATAGCGCTCGTCCGGGAATGCGCCGTTGAGCATCCTCACCAGTTGGTCCAGGCTGCTCGCTTGCGCCTGGCTTATTCTGGCTGCCCGTGCCTTCCGGTCCTCGCCTGGTGGGGACATCCGTTCTTGCTGCAGGCGCACCTCCTCCTGGAGCGATTCGAGGACGTTGACGATCAGGCGCCAATTGACATGCCGGATCAACTGGCCCGATTCATCCAGCCCGAATGGAGGCCCCATCATCTCGCGGAGCCCAGTGGTCGGCGCTCCTTGCTCTGCAGTCACGGTGCGCCCTCCAACTGTGGAAGGACCACTCCCGCGTTGGTGATCCTGATGGTCCAGGGACCTCCGTCTATCGGAAAAATCGCCTCTCCGACCGATGCATCGACGGCCGCCTCGATCGGCGCACCGTTTCCGTCGAGGGAAACCTCCGCTCCCAGGCTCTCCGATACACCCCCATCGGACACCTTGTGGACCCAGATGCGCAGCTCTCCAGGCTCGAGCGCCGGTATTTCGACCTGAGCCGTCATCCGACTATCTGAGGGATCGTTCGTCCCATTCGAAGACGCTACCCACTGCACATCCGAGGGGATCATTCTTCCGTTCGAGACGACATTGACGACCGGCGCCTCTCCCCCTTCACTGTCCAGTCGAACCTCGATCACCGCACGTGGCACGAACGCAGAGCGTCTGATCCGAAGCAGCGCCACGATCACAGCCACCGAAACCCACAGCGCAACGATTTGCCGAAACGGATCGTCCCAGATGAACAGTCCGTGAGCCATGATGCTCATCACGAAGAGCACCGACACGCCGATGACAACGGCAGGATGGCCAAGGAAGCGCCATCCACCCTCGACGGCACAATCGCCTTTGCGGCGAGAGGCATAGAGCATCAGCATGGCGAACACGCCCGCGACGATTGGCGCCGTAATGACACCGAGAAATCCCAGCATCCCTGCGAAGGACTCTCGCCC
>DATGPC010000073.1:0-22423 GCA_035305265.1 Thermomicrobiales bacterium
CGGTCGCTGACATCCAGCAGCCGGACCCTGCGACGAGCGCGCTGTATGAGCCTCGCTACGCCCGATACCTGCAGATCGACACAGCGCTGGCGCCGCTGTTCCGGGTCATGGACTCCTCTTCCCGCGCACGATGACCGCTCCACAACGCCCGACACCGACCATCGAGCCCGGAACCTCCGCGCACCGGTTGCTGCGCGGCGTGCTCCGGGTCGACGCCCCAGAGCGCTCCATCCGGCGCATCCGGCTGCTGGAGACAGCGGCATGGACCGCCTCACTGCTGGACACCGGGGATGGGGACCGGCTCACGCCGGCAGGGGACCTGACGATCCACGTCCTGTGGCAGCTGGACGAGAAGGACGCAGGGGTCATCGTCGATGGGGCTCCCTACCCGATCGCGCCCGGGGACACCATGAGCGTCCCGGCCGGGACGGAGGTGATCCCGACGCGCGGGATGTTGCTGGCGGTGATCGAGGGGTCGCGGTCGACGCTGCGTGGCGTGGTCCCGCCAAGCCATGGCGAGGAGTCGTTCGAGGGATACAACCGGCGCACGACCTACGAGACGCCGGAGGGGTTCAGGCTGGAACGCTGGAAGATCACCCAGCCGCTCACGTTGCCGGCGCCGACGGCTCCCTTCGCAGTGATCTGTCTCGCGGAGCCCCTCGGGCTGGCGTGGCGGGGAGGTGTTGACCTGGTCGGCCGGGGCGCGTGCCGTCTCATCGAGCCGGGAACCGGGCCGGTGACGTTGTTACCGGACGGGCTGGGGTATGCGCTGTGGATCAGTTAGGTGGATAACCCGTACCGCCGCACCTTGTGGCCGACTCTTTTGCGCTTAGAGTCGGCCACAAGGGCCGACTGTACACTAGAATCACTTCAAGCAATTACCTGCCCACGCCGCACACAAGGTGCGGCGGTACGGTGGCACTCCTGCCTTCGGGACAGTGCACACGGAAACGCCCCGGGCGCGATGCCCAGGGCGCTTCGTCTCATCGTGCTGCTTATCCGGTCCGTTTCAGCAGGCCGGTCTTCTTCGCGTACAGCTCGCCGCGCTGGAAGAGCCAGAGCCCGAGCGGCGGGAAGATCGCGCCCATGATCAGCAGTGGCCAGATGTTGTCCCACTGGCTCGAGAACGACGCGCCCTTGAGCAGCGCTTCGCGAATGCCATCAAGCGCGTAGTACACCGGAGAGATGTTCGCCAACGGCTGCATCCATCCCGGCAGCACATCCACGCTGTAGTAGATGCCGCTGATGAGCAGCAGCACCGCCGTGAAAATGCTCGTCACCTGCTGGCCCTTCTCCGGTGAGAGCAGCGGCATCACCGCGGCAACCATCCCGAAGCCGACCAGCGAGACGCTGCAGATCGCGAGGATCCCGAGCGCCGCGAGGTAATTCGCGTTGCCCAGCGACATGTCGAAGAATAACGAGATCGCGCCCAGCATGATGATCATCCGCACGATGCCGTACAGCACCGCGTAGACGCCCATCCCGAGGAGCTGCGTCGCCCGGCTCGACGGCGCCATGAACGTGTATTCGATGGTGCCTTCCCATCGCTCCCAGCTCACCGTCTCGGAGAGCAGGTCGAAGATCATCGACAGGTAGCTCCAGAGCAGCGTGCCGATGAGCAGGAAGGTCGTGAACGTCGCCGCTCGTTCCGGATCGACGCCCGCGCCAACGCCGATGAACCCGATCGTCAGCGCGTTCATCGTCGAGTAGACGAGCCAGACCACCTCCCACAAGAAGTACCGTTTCGTCAGGTAGTAGTTGCGCTGGGCGTATCCCCAGACCGCGATCAGCTCACGTACCCAGCCCGGCTTCTCCAGCTGGGTGCTGACAACATCCATCTATGCCACCTTGCCGGCAAGGGCTTCCGCCTCGTCCTCGGCCATCCGCTCCTCCGGAGCGAAGTCGGCCTCGTCGATCGAGGTGCCCGTCGCCTCCATGAACACGTCCTCCAGCGAGGACTTTCCGTATTGCCGCTTGAGCCCGTCCGGGGTATCCAGCGCGATCAGCTCGCCGTTCAGCAGGATGCCGATGCGGTCGCAGAGCTCCTCCGCCTCGCCCATGTCATGGGTGCAGAGCAGGATCGACGAATCGTGATCCTTCTTGATCGCGCGGATCAGCCGCTGGACATCCTTCTTCGATCGCGGGTCGAGGCCGGTGGTCGGCTCGTCCAGCAGCATCAGCATCGGGCTGGTCAGGAGCGCCCGCGCCAGCGCGATCTTTTGCTGCATGCCGCGTGACAGATGCTCCATCGGCTCGCCAACGCGCTTGTGGTCGAAGCCAATGCTCTCGAGAATCGCCTTGATTCGCGGCTTGCTCTCCCGGTCACTAACGCCATAGAGCTTCGCGCCGAAGATCAGGTTCTCGAGCGACGACAGCTTCTTGAAGAAGCTCGCCTCGACGCTTACCCGATTGATGTAGCGCTGTACCTCGCGCGGGTTCGCCACCGCGTCTACGTCGAAGACCCTGACGGTGCCTGCATCCGGCAGCGTCAACGTCGAGACGACCCGGACCAGCGTGCTCTTTCCGGACCCGTTCGGCCCGAGGATGCCGACAACCTCGCCGCGGCGCACGTTGAACGAGACGCCCTTCAACGCATACGAGTACTCGCCGCGCTTTTTCCTGAACTTCTTTTCAATGTCGTTGAGCTCCAGCGCGTTCGTCGCTCGCTGGACATGTGTGATGGTCACGCGCATTTTCCTCTCGCCTGGCCAGGGCCAGGAACTTCGCGGATTCCCGATACGCTCGGGATGCTAAAGGTTCAAGCGAACTTGAAGTCAAATCGGGTGGTGAGGCGGCGGACGCTCATGGGTGTGCTTCTCCGTTCTTCACCGTTTGCGGGCACAAAAAACCCCTTCGACGATCTCGTCGAGGGGAGGCGCATGCTCGTCGGTTGTGCTCGATGGTCAGTCAGGCACAGTCGTGAGCAGGGCGCACTCCTCCCCCGGGAGACCCGCGATGGGGAAGCGGAGGATGTACATCGTACTGCTCATGAACCTCTGTCCTGGATGAAATCACGCTGGTTGACGCGCATACGTGCGGAACCAACCGCATACTAGGGAACGCGCCGCCAAAAGTCAACGGTTTCCGGGAAGGAATATAGAGGGCGTTTCCCTCGTCGCTCGTTCATCGACGTCGTCCGGGATTACGGACGTTCGACCTCGAACACCGCGATCTCTCGTCCGATCCAACGTAGCTCCGAATCACCCAGGCGGCGCCATCCGCGCGTCCCATGCGCTCCGCGTTTCGCATCCTCGCGCAGCACAGGGGCCTTGTCCCGGTCATCGACTTCACGAGCCGCTATCCGGTGCGTTCCGCTGGAGAGGACGAGCTCACAATCGGCATCCGACCGCACTGCCTCCACCCATCGAGTTGCCCCAGTTTCGGGTCGCACTGGAAGGCAGCGAGCGCCGGCGATCACCAGGTTGACTGGCGCGGTCTCCCACCCTGCGGCTCGGGTGTGGAACCGATTCGACGGCACCCGCATCGAAAGCTCTGTCTTTGCGGCGCGCCCGTTCCCCCGACCGAGGGCTCCGTGGATGGATTCGGTCAAGGAAGCGAGGACGTTCACGGATCACCGGAATGTAAGCAAGAACATTGGGTGGTTCGGCAGGATCGCACGGATCTCGTCATCGGACGATTTTCCGTCAACGCCCATGAAACTCTTGACCTGCCAGCCCCATTTATGCAAATAGGCCCGCATTGCCGACAGCTTCTCGCCGTCGGTCAGCTCGTTGGCACGGAATTCGCGACGTTTCCGACCGCGACGGAGCGTCCCTTCGCCAGACGCGCGGAGATTCCTGACCCAGGCACTTTGACCGCGCGCAGACATCAGGTACGTCTCGCCATCGATCTCGAGCGGATTCACGACCAGCGACCTGCTCTTTCCCGTCTTGCGGCCACGGAGTACGAGAACCTCCGCGCCTTGCAGGTTGAGCCCGAGTGTTCCAACGAGGAACCTGGCCAGTTCGTTGCTGATCCGAGTCAGAGACGCACGCGCCATCCCGATGTCCTTTCCTGTGATGCGATTTGTCTCATCCATTTTGCATCACGATTTTATCGTTATTTCGTCATGTCCGCGACGCTTGTTACGGGTAACGAAACCGATTCTTACGCATGTAACAATGACTTAGGTTTCTCGTTCGGATGCCTAACGGCTTCAACGATTCTCGATGAGTTTGCATCGGGTGAATAATGCCGTATAATGTGATCCTGCTTATGACGGAGCTGGGTCGCGGAACGGGCGTGTCACCCACGCTTTTTTGTGTTGTGTGCACGCATTGTCACCCACATCCGTCCGTACTGAATCATTCAGGAAGGCTGACTTTTCTTGATAACCCTTGAGCACGTAACCAAGACCTTCCGCATGGAAGGCCATGCGATCAACGCGGTGGACGATGTCTCCTTCACCGTTGAGGAAGGTGAGCTGGCGGTCCTGATCGGCCCGTCGGGCTCCGGCAAGACGACCACCATGCGCATGATCAACCGCCTCGAAGAGCCAACCTCGGGCAAGATCAGCGTGAACGGCCAGGACGTCATGTCGATGAACGTCGTCAACCTGCGGCGCCACATCGGCTACGTGATCCAGCAAGGTGGTCTGTTCCCCCACTTCACCGTGGCGGAAAATGTCGCGACCGTCCCCCGACTCCTCGGGTGGTCGAAGAAGAAGCGCCGCGAGCGCGCCGAGGAGCTGCTCGCGCTCGTCGGCCTGGACCCGGCCATCTTCGCGAACCGTTACCCGCGCCAGCTCTCGGGCGGCCAGCAGCAGCGCGTTGGCGTGGCGCGCGCCCTGGCGGCGGACGCACCGATCATCCTCATGGACGAGCCGTTCGGCGCGGTTGACCCGATCACCCGCACGCAGCTGCAGCGCTGGCTGCGCCAGGTGCAGCAGGACGTGAAGAAGACGATCGTCTTCGTTACGCACGACATCAACGAGGCCTTCCTGCTCGGCGACCGAATCATCCTGATGCGCGATGGCCATATCGAACAGAACGGGACGCCGGCGGACCTGCTGCGGAGCCCGGAAACGGAGTTCGTCAAGGAATTCATCGGCGACGAGTTCGCGCTGCAGGCGCTCGAGCACACGTACATCGCCGAACTGGCGAAGCCGGTCCCATCTCGGGTCCCGGACGACACACTGGTCATCCCGGCCGGCATGTCGATCCCGGAGGCAAGCCGCGAGATCACGCAGGCCGACACTACCGGGCACTCCGGCTTCCTGGTCACTGACGAAGAGGGCAAGCCCGAGGGCTACGTGACGTACGAGGACCTTGCGTCCGCCATCGGTGAAGGAATCTCGTCCGGGGCCGAGTCCTCGGATGAGGTGATTCCGGAGCTGCTGGAGAGCGAGGACGCTTAAGCATGCAATACATCCTCGATAACCCGGGACGCGTGTTCGAGCTCACAATCGAACACCTCCAACTTGTTTTTTCCGCCATCCTGATCGCCGCGCTCATCGGTATTCCGCTCGGGATCCTGATCTCGCGGGTGAAGTGGCTGGCACTGCCGGTGCTGAACATCAGCGGCGTGCTCTATACGGTGCCGAGCCTCGCGTTCTTCGCCATCCTGATTCCTTACACCGGTATCGGGAAGACGACGGCGATCACGGCACTGGCCGTCTACTCGCTCCTGGCGATCGTGCGTAACACGGCCGCCGGGATGAACGAAGTCCCGGCCTCGGTCGTCGATGCGGCCCGTGGCATGGGTATGGGGCAGTTCCAGCGGCTCAGGCTCGTCGAGCTTCCGCTCGCCATCCCGTACATCTTCGCGGGTATCCGCCTCGCGACAGTCGCCGGAATCGGTATCGGCGCGATCGCTGCCGTCATCGGCGGCGGCGGACTGGGCCGGTTGATCTTCGACGGCATCCGAACCATCGATTCGAATCGAATTGTCGCCGGCGCGCTGATGTGCATCATCCTTGCGCTGCTGGCTGAATACGGATTCTCCAAGCTCGCGTTGCTGCTTCGCCCCGATATGCGCGTGAAGGCCGAGAGGGGATAAGCATGTTTGGAAGCAATGACCCACTCGATTTCATCGATCACATCCGAGAGAACCAGGACCAGTTCTGGGAACTCTTCAGCGAGCACATGTCGCTCGTGCTCTACGCAACCCTCATCGGCCTGGTCATCGCGATCCCGCTGGCGATCCTGACGAGCCGCATCAAGGTGCTCGACAAGCCGATGACCCTGATCGCGAATACGGGCCAGGCGATCCCGAGCCTCGCCGTGCTGGCGCTGGCGTTGCCGCTCTTCGGCATCGGGTTCAAGCCGGCGCTCTTCGCGCTCTCCCTGCTCGCGATCCTGCCGATCTTCCTGAACACGCTGGTTGGCATCAACAGTGTGGACACGGCCGTCGTGGACGCGGCCAGGGGCATGGGGACGAGCGATCTCCAGCTCCTGTGGCAGGTCCAGCTGCCGCTGGCGATGCCATTCCTGTTCGCCGGCGTCCAGACAGCGGTTGTCCTGAGCATTGGTGGTGCAACCCTCGCCGCCTACATCGGCGCCGGCGGGTTCGGGGACTGGATCCTCCAGGGCCTTGCGGTCCGGAACTTCCCGATCCTCCTGGCCGGCGCTGTTCCGGTCGCGGTGCTCGCGATGATCGCCGAGATCGTGCTGGGCGGGGTCCGGCGCCTGGTGGTCCCAAAGGGACTCACCGTGTAGCACCTCACCGGAGGCGAGCCGTCATCCCGACGACGCACCACCCCGGCTCGCCTCCCACACATCAATGGAATCCACCACGTGGATGCTCTTTCAGGGGATTGAGCCACGATCGAGCGTTGCCACCGTGCGCCAGAGCCGGCGCAGGGAGGTGACAACACACGAAAGGAAGCCCCCCTATGGCACACCTGACCCGACGACGCTTCGTCCAGGCAGGGACCTCCGCAGCCGTTATCGCCGCGCTCGGCGCACCGGCCACGTTCGCCCAGGATGGCGACAAGCCAACGATCAAGGTTGGCTCCAAGAACTTCACCGAGCAGTTCATCATGAACGAGTTCCTCGCCCTCAAGCTCGAGGACGCGGGCTATCCGGTGGAGCGCAACTTCGGCCTAGGTGGTACCGCCGTCCTTATGGAGGCTGTATTCGCTGACCAGATCGACGTCTTCGTCGAGTACACCGGGACGGGCCTGATCGCCATGCTCCAGCAGGAGCTTCCGGAGATCCCCGAAGACTCGGACACCACGATGGCCGAGGAGGTCTACCGGCTCACGAAGGAAGGCTACGACCAGGAGTACAACCTGACGTGGCTGGAGCAGATGGGCTGGAACAACACCTATGCCCTGGCCGTGACCGCCGACTTCGCGGAAGAGCACGGACTGAAGACGACGAGTGACCTGGAGCCGATCGCCGGCGACCTGAACCTCGGGACCGACCTGGAGTTCCAGGTTCGAGACGACGGGCTGCCGGGGCTGGTCGAGACGTACGGGTTCGAATTCGGCGACGTGACCCCGGGGGACCCGGGCCTGATGTACCAGGCGGTTGCCGAGGGCGAGGTCGACGTCATCACGGCGTACACGACTGACGGGCGCATCCCCGCGCTCGATCTTGTCGTTCTCGAGGACGACAAGGGCTTCTTCCCGCCCTACTACGCCGCTCCGGTGGTCCGCAACGCGATCCTGGACGAGAACCCGGAGATCGGCGACCTCCTCAACGAGCTGGCCGACCAGTTCACGGATGAAGAGATCCAGGCGGCCAACTACGAGGTCGACGAGAACGGCGCCGAGGCGCAGGACGTCGCGCGGGCGATCCTCGAAGAGAAGGGCCTGATCGGCTCGGACAGCTAACGGGCCGCTGACGCAGGCACATCCATCCCGCAGAGATAGCGCCGGTACGGGGCGGGAGGGGCAACCGTCCGCTCCGTATCAGTGCACGAGATGACGGCGTTGTCGCGTTTGCGTGGTGACGCCCGAGCATAACGAAGGGACCTGTATTCATGACACGTTTGAATCGCCGACAGGTGGTCATTGGTGGATCGACCGCGGCCCTCGCGGCCGCAGTACTCGGCCGCCCGACCGGCATCATGGCGCAGGATACGCCGACGATCCGCGTCGGCTCAAAGCCGTTCACCGAGTCCACCATCCTCGGCGAGGTCATCGGGCAGCTGATGGAAGACGCCGGTTACCCGGTCGAGCGCAAGCTCGATCTCGGCGGCACGGCCGTGGTTCACGAGGGCATGGTGCAGGACGAGCTCGACGTCTACGTTGAGTACACCGGCACGGCCCTGCTCGCCATTTTGGGGCGAGAGCTCCCGGAGTCGAGCGGCGACGAGGCGTCTGCCGAGGCGTCACCGGCGGCCGATGAGATCGCCGGCAAGGACGAGGTCTACAACATCGTCGCCGACGCCTATCCGGACGAGTTCGGGATCGTCTGGCTCGAGCCGTGGGGCATGAACAACACGTACTCCATCGCCGTCCGCCGCGAGACCGCGGACGAGCTTGGTCTCGTCACGATGAGCGACCTCGCCGAGCACGCGGGCGACATGACCCTCGGCACCGACAACGAGTTCCCGGTCCGCCAGGACGGCCTCCCGGGGTACCAGGAGACATATGGCTACGAGTTCGGCGACGTCCGCCAGGGCGACATCGGGCTAATGTACAGCGCGCTCGCCGAGGGCGACGTCGACGTGATCACCAGCTACGCGACCGACGGCCGGATCCCGGCGCTCGACCTTGTCCTGCTCGAGGACGACAAGAACTTCTTCCCGCCCTATTACGGCGCTCCGGTGGTCCGGCAGGACCTGCTGGAGGAAGCGCCGGAGGTTGAGGACATCCTGAACCAGCTCGCCGGGAAGATCGACAACGACACGATGGCCCGCTTCAACGCGCGGGTCGATGACGACGGCGTCGAGCCGGCCGAGGCCGCCCGGGAGCTGCTCGAGGAGCAGGGCCTGATCGGATCGGGCGAATAACGTCTTGCGAATTATCCCGGGGCGCCGCCGTGGCGCTTTCGGATCGAGGTGCGATAACGCTCGTAGTCATGAGGGGTGAACCATGAGAAACATCACACGACGGCGGGTCATCGGTGGCGCGTCCGCCGGCCTCGCGCTGGCGGCGCTGGGCCGCCCGATGGGCGTCCTTGGCCAGGACAAGCCGGAAGTGACGGTCGGGAGCCACAACTACACCGAGCAGTTCATCCTGGCCGAGATGTGCGGGCTGATCCTCGAAGATGCCGGCTTCCCGGTGTCGTACGAGCACAACCTCGGCGGCACGGTCATCATCCATGAGGCCGGGATCGCCGGCGACCTCCAGGTCTATGTGGAGTACCTCGGAACCGGCCTGACGATCCTCGGTGACGAGTACAACGACATCGTCGAGCCGGGCACGCCCGCCGAAGAAGCCCAGGACATCGTCTACGAGCACGTCCGGAACGCGTACATCGAGAACTGGGATACCTACTGGCTCGACCCGATCGGTATCAACAACACGTACGCGCTCGCGATGCGCCGCGCGCACGCCGAGGAGCTTGGCGTAACGAAGATCTCCGAGCTCGAGGAGCATGCGGGCGATCTCACGCTGGGCGGCTCGCAGGAGTTCATCGTCCGCATCGATGGGCTTCCGGGCCTGGAAGAGGCGTACGGCTTCGAGTTCGGCGACTCCAGCGGCATGGAGTCCGGCCTGATGTACGCCGCCCTCGACAACGAGGATGTGGATGTCATCTCCGCGTTCGCGACCGATGGACGCATCCCGGCGCTCGATTTCGTCCTGCTCGAGGACGACAAGGCGTTCTTCCCGCCCTACCACGCGTCGCCAGTCGTTCGCGGCCCGTTGCTGGAAGAGGCGCCGGAGGTCGAGGATCTGCTCAACCAGATGGGCGGCCTGATCGACAACACGAAGATGGCGGAGCTCAACTACACCGTTGACGACGGCGGTGCTGAGCCGCGCGACGTGGCGATCGACTTCCTGGTCGAGCAGGAGATTATCGAAGACCCGCGCTAGCACGTTCCGGACAACCTGAGGGTGTCATTCGGGTCGATAGACGACGTGGCGCGGTTCCTCGCAGGATCGCGCCACACCAATTGTGAAAGGACGTTCCATGGCTTTGTCACGACGACGTTTCATTGTCACCGGCACCGCGGCCGGGGCTGCGCTCGCCCTTCCACGCATGGCATTCGGGCAGGAAAAGCCGACGATCAAGGTCGGCTCCAAGGATTTCACCGAGTCCGTGCTGCTTGGCGAGATCGTGGCGCACCTTTTCGAGGGGAACGACTTTCCGGTCGAGCGCCAGCTCAACCTGGGCGGCACCGTGGTCGTCCATGAAGCCCTGGTTGCCGGGGATGTCAACGTCTACGTCGAGTACACCGGCACGGGATTGCTGGCGATCCTCGGCATGGAACTGCCGGAGAGCGATGCCGGGGCCACCCCGGTGGCGACACCGGACGGCGGGGTCGGCATCGACCCGGTCTACGAGATCGTCTCGAGGGAGTATTCGGAGCAGTTCGGTCTGGAGTGGCTTCAGCCGTGGGGGTTCAACAACACCTACGCCCTGGCGATGCGCTCCGACCACGTCGAAGAACTTGGTATCTCCACCATCTCCGACCTCGCCCCGTATGCCGGTGACCTGACCTTCGGCGCGACGCAGGAGTTCCTCGTGCGCGAGGACGGGCTTCCGGGCCTCGAAGGCGTGTACGGTTTCCAGTTCGGGGATTCCCTCGGCCTGGATCCCGGATTGATGTACGCCGCCCTCGACGAAGGGCAGGTCGACGTCATCTCGGCGTTCGCGACGGATGGCCGGATCTCGGCCCTGAATCTGACGCTCCTCGAGGACGATAAGGGGTTCTTCCCGCCATACTACGCGGCACCGGTGGTCCGTCAGGATCTCCTGGAGGAGGCGCCAGAGGTTGCCGATATCCTGAACCAGCTCGCCGGCCAGATCGACGACGCGACCATGGCGGGCCTGAACCTGGAAGTTGACGAGGGTGGCCGCGAAGCCACCGAGGTCGCCCGGGACTTCCTCGTGAACCAGGGAATGATCGACAACGCATAGGACCATGGCGCACATCGTGCGGCAAATGAGACCAACGCTGTAACCATCGAACAACGGCATGGAGGGCTCCATGCCGTTGTTGTTTGAAAGGACGCAAACATGCCTTTGACACGACGGAAGTTCATCATCTCAACCGCCGCGACAGGCGCGGCCCTGACGACGGTCGTCCCCTCCGCGGCCGTCCTCGCGCAGGACAAGCCGACCGTCGGCGTGGGGTCCAAGGACTTCACGGAATCGATCATCCTCGCCCATATCTGCGGCGACCTGCTCGAAGACGCCGGGTATGGAGTCGACCGCCAGATCAACCTCGGTGGCACCGTCGTCGCCCACGAGGCGACGGTCAATGGTGACATCGACCTCTACGTCGAATACACCGGCACGGGGCTGCTGGCGATCCTCGGCATGGAGCTGCCGGAGATGGACAGGGACGCCGAAGCCTCCGCATCCCCGGCGGCCGGCGCGGGCAAGGACCCTGTCTACGACATCGTGGCGGAAGCCTATCCGGAGCAGTTCGGCCTGGAGTGGCTGGAACCGTGGGGATTCAACAATACCTACGTCATGGCGGTCCGCCGGGAAACCGCGGACGAGTTGGGCATCACCACGATCTCCGATCTCGAAGGGCATGCCGGCGACATGATCGTCGGCGGGACGCAGGAGTTCCTGATCCGACCGGACGGGCTTCCCGGCCTCGAAGAGCTGTACGGCCTCTCGTTCGGTGATGCGCTCGGGCTGGACCCGGGGCTCGTCTACAGCGCGCTGGTGGAGGGCGAGGTCGACATCGTCTCCGCCACGGCGACCGATGGCCGGATTCCCGCGCTGGACCTCGTCGCCCTGGAAGATGATCTCGGCTTCTTCCCGCCCTACTACGCGGCGCCGGTCGTGCGGCAGGACCTGCTGGAAGAAGCGCCCGAGGTCCGCGACATCCTGAACCAGCTCGCCGGCCAGATCGATGACACACGCATGGCGGAGCTGAATTTCCAGGTGGATGACGGTGGCGCGGAACCCAGCGATGTCGCCCGACAGTTCCTGATCGACGAAGGGTTGATCAGCGAGGGATAACGATCGTCATAACCTCTGGAACACATCCTGCGAGATACCTGTCAGGGACAACGGCATGGAGGTCTCCATGCCGTTGTTGTTTGACCTGAAAGGACACGACTCGATGACATTGACGCGACGAAAACTCCTGATCACCGGCGCGGCCGGCGCGGCGATCGCCGCGGGAGCCTCACCCTCGGTGATGGCGCAGGACCAGCCGACCGTCACGGTTGGATCGAAGAACTTCGCGGAGCAGCTGATCGTCGGGCAGATGCTCGTGCTGCTACTCGAGGATGCGGGTTTCCCGGTCGAGCAGCAGATGAACCTCGGCGGGACTATCGTGGCGCACGAGGCGCTGGTCAGCGGTGAGCTGGATACCTACATCGAGTACAGCGGCACCGGGTTGCTGGCGGTGCTGGGTGAAGAGCTTCCGGAGGGCGCGGCCGAGTCGTCGGCGTCGCCCTCCGCGTCTCCGGCGAGTGGAGTCACCTACGATCCCGCCTACGAGATCGTGGCGGCCCGGTATCCGGACGAGTTCGACGTCGAGTGGCTGGAGCCGTGGGGATTCAACAACACCTTCGGCATCATCGTGACGCGCGAGTACTCGGAGCAGAACGGTGTGACGAAGATCAGCGACCTCGCCGACACGGCGGGTGACATGCTCTTCGTGGCGGACCATGAATTCGCGGTCCGGCCGGATGGCCTTCCGGGACTGGAAGAGGCGTACGGATTCGAGTTCGGCGATGTCCAGAACGTGGAGATCGGGCTGCTCTATCCGACGGTCGCGAACGGTGACGCCGATGTCGGCGTGGCGGCGTCCACCGACGGCCGCATCCCGGCGCTGGACCTCGTCCTGCTCGAGGATGACCAGAACTTCTTCCCACCCTACTACGCGGCGCCGGTCGTGCGGCAGGATCTCCTCGAGGAGGCTCCGGAGGTCCGTGACCTGTTCGACCAGATGGCGGGCCGCATCAGCAACGAGCAGATGCAGGCGATGAACTACGAAGTCGATGAGGAAGGCCGCGAGCCGGTCGATGTCGCCCGCGATTTCCTCGTCGAACAGGGACTCATCGAAGGGTAATCGACCGGGTCAGCTCGGATTCTCCCGAGAGGCCCTTGCACCAGGTCCTATAGTTGGACCCGGCGCTGGCATGCCCGAACGCGTCAGTAGACGCACGCCAGAAACGATCAATCACGAGCGGTCCTGCCAGGGGATCTGGCGGGCCGCTACGGAAAGACGACATTTCATGACGCTCACACGACGACATTTCATCATCTCCGGTGCTGCCACGGGTGCCGCGCTCGCGACGCTGGGCAGCAGCCCGGCGGCGTTCGCGCAGGACAAGCCGACGGTGACGGTCGGGTCGAAGGATTTCACGGAATCCCACATCCTCGCGCATCTTTGCGCCGACCTGCTGGAGAACGCCGGCTACGAGGTCGAGCGTCAGATCAACCTCGGCGGGACGTTGGTCGCGCACGAGGCGCTCGTCGCGGGCGAGATCGACGTGTACGTGGAGTACACCGGCACGGGCCTGCTGGCGATCCTCGGCATGGAGTTGCCGGAGGTTGACGGCGCGACGCCTGATGCGTCGGCGACGCCGGATGGCGCCGCGGCCAACCCCCTCGCGGAAGAGGTTTACAACATCGTCGCGACCGAGTATCCGGAGCAATTCGGCCTCGAATGGCTGGAGTCGTGGGGCATCAACAACACCTACGCGCTCGCCATGCGACGCGACCAGGTGGAGGAGCTTGGCATCACGACGATCTCGGAGCTGGTCGAGCATGCCGGCGACCTGACGATTGGCGCGCCACAGGAGACGCTGGTGCGCGAAGACGGTATCCCCGGTTTGGAAGCGACCTACGGCCTCGAATTCGGCGACGCGGTCGGCCTGGATCCGGGGCTGATGTACAGCGCGCTCGACAACGGCGACGTGGATGTCATCACGGCATTCGCGACGGACGGCCGGATCGCCGCGCTGGACCTCGTCCTGCTGGAAGACGACCTCAACTTCTACCCGCCGTATTACGCGGCGCCGGTCGTCCGGCAGGAACTGCTCGAGCAGTCGCCGGAGGTTCGTGACGCCCTGAACCAGCTCGCGGGCCGGCTCGACGACGAGACGATGACCCAGATGAACTTCGAGGCCGACGAGAACGGCGTCGAGACGAACGAGGTCGCTCGCCAGTACCTCGTCGACGAGGGCCTGTTCGACGGCGAGTAATCTCCACCGTCACCCCCCTATTCCAGTTCCGCAACAACTCGGGCTATCGTGCGAGGCACGATAGCCCTGGAAAGTCTCTTCTCTCGTGTCTTTGAATCGCCGAACGTTCATTACATCCAGCGCGGCCGCTAGCATTGCTCTCGCGACGGCCACCACACCGCACGCGACGTTCGCCCAGGAGAAACCAACCGTCACGGTAGGGTCCAAGGACTTCACCGAGGTCGGCATCCTGGGCCAGATCATGTCGGTCCTGCTGGAAGAGAATGGTTTCCCGGTCGATCGACAGCTCAACCTTGGCGGGACCGTCGTCGTCCATGAAGCAGCTGTCGCGAACGACATCCAGGTCTACCCGGAATATACAGGCACAGGTCTCCTCGTAATCCTCGGGCAGGACATCCCGGAGGTGGAGCAACCATCCGCCACGCCAGCCGAGGGTACGGCCAACCCGGTCTCCGAAGAGGTGTACAGCATCGTCTCGGAGGCGTACCCGGAGGAATTCGGCCTGGAGTGGCTGGAGCCGTTCGGGCTTAACGGCACCTACGTGATTGCCGTTCGACCAGAGACGGCGGAGGAACATGGGCTCCAGAAGGTGTCCGACCTCCAGGAGATCGCCGGGGACCTCACTTTCGGCTGCAGCCAGGAGTTCCTGGTCCGGCAAGATGGCTTGCCGGGGCTTCAGGACGCCTACGACGTCGAGTTCGGCGACTCGATGGGCATGGACCCGAGCCTGGTGTATTCGGCGATGGATGAGGGCATGGTTGATGTGATTGCTGGTGGCGTCACCGAGGGCCATATCCAGCGGCTCGGGTTCGTCATGCTCGAGGACGATCGCAACTACTTCCCGCCCTACTACGCCTGCCCGGTCGTCCGAACGGAACTCCTGGAGCAGGCGCCGGACGTGCGCGATATCCTCAACCAGCTTGCTGGACGCATCGACGACGAAACGATCGGCCAGCTGAACCTGGAGGTCGACGAGGATCTGCGCAATCCTGGCGACGTCGCCCGTGATTTCCTGATCAGCGAGGGTCTCATCGAGGGGTAGCGCGATACCCCGCAACACGAAGAGCCGGGATGGTCTGCTCCATCCCGGCTCTTTTCATGTTCGTCCTACAGCGTCCTGGCGACGGCCTTCGCAATCGCGCCCAGCGTCTCGGAGACGCCGATGCCGCGGATGGCCATCGCCGGAAACGCGGGCCACGCGGCCTCGTTGAGGTCCTCGGTCATCTCCAGGATCGGTCGGGCATCGTCGAGGTCGGTCTTGTTCATCTGCAGCACGATCGGGAGGGATGCCACATCGCGTCCATAGTGCTCGAGGTGCTCGTGCAGCTCCGCGAGGCTCTCGCGGTTCTCTTCCGCCTTTGCGGGCGAGGCGTCGGCGACGAAGACAAGCCCATCCGCCCCGCCGAGGATCGCGCGGCGAGTCCGGACGTAGTCCTTCTGGCCGGGGACGGTGTAGAGATGGAACCGCAGCGCCCAACCGCCGACCTCGAACTCCTGCACCGGCATGAAATCGAAGAAGAGCGTCCGCTCGTCCTCGGTGTCGATGGAGCGCAACGGTCCGCGAAACGCCTCCGGCAGCCGGGAGTGGACGTTGACGACGTTGGTCGTCTTCCCGCTCTGGGCAGGGCCGTAGTAGACGATCTTTGTATCGATGCGGCGTTCGCGGACGTTGATAGTCGCCATGATGCTAGCTGAACAATCCTTGCACGGCGGTCTCGTCGGTCGTCGTGCGCGGAATGATCCGTCCGATGGCGACCGACCCCGGAATCTCTGCCATGACAGCGAGCGCATCGTCCGGCCGGACCACCAGCACGAATCCGACGCCCATGTTCAACACGCGATAGCGCTCGGCCAGCGATAGACCGGCCTCCTCGACGAGGTAGTCGAAGATCGGCTGGCTGGACCATGACGCCGGATCGAGCACGGCGATGGCACCCTGCGGCAGGGTGCGTGGGAGATTATCGATCAGTCCACCACCGGTGATGTGGGCCATGCCATGGACGAGCCCGCGTTCGAGCAGCGGCATGACCTCCGGCAGATAGGACCGATGCGAGGCGATCAGGGCCTCGCCGATGGTCATGTCGCTGCCGGGCAATGGCGTCGCGAGCGTCTCGCGATCCTTGTCGTTGTCGCCGGTCAACCCGACGACCTTCCGGGCAAGGCTATAGCCGTTCGTGTGGAGACCCGTGCTCGGCAAACCGATGAGGATGTCATCGGGCTGGATCGAGGATCCGTCGACGATCCGGTCCTCGGTCACGGAACCGACGATGAACCCGGCGAGGTCGTACTCCCCGTCGGCGTACATGTCCGGCATCTCGGCCGTCTCGCCGCCAAGCAGCGCGACCCCGCTCGCGGCGCAGGCATCGGCAATGCCGCCGACAACGGCTTCGACCGTATCCGGGTCCAGCTTGCCGGTCGCGAAGTAATCGAGAAAGAAGAGCGGCGTCGCGCCGAGCGCGAGGATGTCATTGACGCAGTGATTGACGATGTCCGCGCCGATGGTGACGTGGGCGTCGCCGCCGAGGATGAAGGCAAGCCGGAGCTTGGTGCCGACGCCGTCCGCGCTCGCGACGAGGATCTGGTCCGCCGGGCCGTTCATGCGCCATGTCCCGCCGAAGTGTCCGATCGGGCCGGCCGACGAGCCGAGCGTCGACTGGGCACGTGCCTTGAGGCGATCAATCGCCTGCATCTTCGCGTCGATATCGACGCCGGCGTCCTTGTAGCTGATCGGGGTGGGTTCGGTCATTCAGATCCTCGCGAAGGGGATGGAAGTCGCCTCCGTACCGCCGGAGCTTGTCTCCGGCGAGTGGCGCCGCACACAAGGTGCGGCGGTACGGAACGTCATAGGGCACGAAAACGGGGACCACATCAGTGATCCCCGTCGTTTCGGGCGATCGTATGTGATCGCCATCAGTTTACCGAATTCGTCCCGGCGTCGGCGGACTCCACCGGAACCTCCGCCGAGCCGTTGGGCTGGAAGAACTGCTCGAAGCGCGCCAACTCGCGGTCCGGCAGCGATCCGTGGATCGTCGTGCCGTGCTCGTCGAACGTGCGGTCCTCGACGTGTCCCTGCGAGTGGAAGCGTTCCACCAGTTCGGAACGGTCGAACGGGATCGTGACGGTGACGTCGACGAACCCTTCCTCGCGCTCGAGGATCTCCTCAACGGCCTGCAGGAGCCCGTCGATGTTGGTCCCCTTCTGCGCCGAGATCAGGACCATGTCGCTGTCGATCCCCATCTCCGGGGCGAGCTCGCGGACCTGTTCCCGCTGCTCCTCCGTCAGTCGATCGACTTTGTTCAGCGCGTAGACGACCGGGCGGTCATCGACGCCAAGGTCCTCGAGCGTGCGCTTCACGGTCTCGACTTGCTCGCGGGCATTCGGGTGCGTGACATCCACGACGTGGATGAGCATCGACGCCTCGCTGATCTCCTCCAGCGTCGCGCGGAAGGCGGCAATCAGCTGGGTCGGCAGGTTGTTGATGAAGCCCACCGTGTCGGTCAGCAGCACCTGGCGCCCCGCCGGAAGCTCGATGCGCCGGGTCGTCGGGTCGAGCGTCGCGAAGAGCTTGTCCTCGGCGAACACACCCGCGCCCGTGATCTGGTTCATCAGCGTGCTCTTGCCGGCGTTGGTGTAGCCGACGAGCGAGACGACCGCGATCGGCGTGTCCTTGCGGCGCGCCCGGTAGAGCTCGCGATGCCGATGCACCTGCACCAGCTGCTCCTTCAGGAAGGAGATGCGCTGGTTCGCGACCCGACGGTCGGCCTCGAGCTGGGTCTCACCCGGACCGCGAAGACCGACACCACCGACGCCCTGCCGGGAAAGGTGGGTCCACATGCGGGTCAGGCGCGGCAGACGGTACTGCAACTGCGCCAGCTCGACCTGGAGACGCCCCTCGTGCGTCTGCGCGCGACGCGCGAAGACGTCGAGGATGAGCGCCGTTCGGTCAATCACCTTGAGCTCGAGCGCCTGCTCGAGGTTGCGCTGCTGCGCCGGGGAGAGGTCGCCGTCGACGAGGACCATGTTGTAGTCCAGCTCGCCGAGCAGCTCCTTGATCTCCTCCAGCTTGCCCTTACCGACGAAGGTGGCCGGATGCGGATGACCAAGCTTCTGGATCACCGAGCCCACGACCTCGACGTCGACCGTCTCGGCGAGGCTCGCCAACTCTTCGAGGGAATCCTGCGCCGCCCACGCCTGGTTCTGCGTCTCGACGGCAACGAGAAGCGCCCGCTCCTGTTCGGAAGCGGTTTTTTGAGTATGAAGTTCAATATCGAATGCTATGACAGTAGCCTTTCGGCGATGCGATGTGCCCGCCGCGCACAGGTTCTGTATGTTGTGCGATACGAGACGTGCGAGGACTGGAGGCACCCGCCACGTAGGGAAAGGGGAATTTCGGGGGGATCAGCCGCGAAAACGGCTCTCGATCCACGTTCTGTCGATCACGTCACACCTCCAGCAATGCGTAGGGGTCCAGTATATCAGGCCCCCACGCTTCCCGCAGCCTCCGGTTCGTCAGGCGGCAATCGTCCACTCACTCCGCGGCAGGACCGCACGGATGCCCGACGGTAACTGGAGCCCACCACGGACCTCGTCACCCTTCGCGCGCTCCTCCGCCCATACGTCGCGGGGCGCCCGATGCGACATGACCAGGTTCGCGCCGCCCTCGATCAGCGTGTAGCAGTCAAAGCGGATGACGTACTCCTGGTCGGCGCGCTCATCGGCCAGCGGCTCGACGGTGTAGATGGCCCAGGCGTGGCCCCGCTCCATACCGGCCGGGCGCTCGTCGATGTCACTGCCCAGATCGATCACCGCGCTGCTCTCGAACTCCTGCAGCATGTTCAGCTCGTCGATCACGCACTGCTGCACGTCGCCGTGCTGGTTGATGACGCTCTCCAGCGTCACGAGACTCCGTCCTGATTGCAGCTCGACGAAGTCGTAGCCCTGCTCCTGAAATTGCTCCCTGATCTCCCAGGCACCGTCGTCAACCTGCAGGCTCCAGCCAAACTCGTTGCTCACCACCATGCCCTGCGCCGATACCGGCACAACGGGCGTCGCCATCGGCGGGGTCAGGAGCTCGCCGAGGTCGATCGGCGGGCAGGCGGCCGCGACATCGAGACAGCCGAGCTGGTGGTCCATCACGCGCGAGGTTACATCGACCGGCGGCAGCGTGTTGCCGGCGGCGCGGAACCCAATCGCCACGACGTATGCTCCGTGCTGGCGAATCTCGAGCGTTCCCGAGTACGGCTGGCTCTCAATCAGCCCGGTCACGCGGTACACACCCGCGATCCCCTGCGGCGTGGCCTGTTCACCCTGCGCGATGGGGAAATACGGATCGACGATCCGCTCGGATGGCCCCTGCGCGTCGATCGTGTCCATGAACGCGCCGGCATCATCTTCCGTCTCGAAGCCGGCGATCCACGACGACATGAACGCGAAGCCGAGACCCATGTCGACAGACTCGCTGCCGTGATAGAGCTGGCTCAGCCCGCGGGCGATCTCGTCGGGCGTCGGCTCGTTCAATTCGCCCACCGCAGGCTGGGTCACCCCGTCGCGGATGCGGTACAGCTGGTGCACGCCCGATTGCTCGAGGCCCTGCAGGTCGCCAAGCGCCTCCCCGTCGGTCAACCGCGCCGCGCGGGGCACCAGGCCAACGAAACCCTCGTCACGGACGGCGTCGAGACGAGAGATCGTCGCCGTCACCGTGGCGTCGTGAACATCCTCGTCGACGAAGCCAAACGCCTCGAGCGTGACGACTTCGAGGACAACGTGGTCGCGCAGGACGACGGACCGCAAGGTATCGCCACTCTGGCTTGGCAGGCGCACCGTAACGATGCCGGTCTCGCCATCGCCGACCTCGTCAGCGTCGCTCCGGCCCGAAAAATCGGCCAGCAGATCGAACGCCTCCGAGGCCCCATCCGGATCGGAGAACAGGTGGACACTGGTCTGGACCAGCGCGAGGATGTCGCTCTCGATCCAGGCACGATCCTCCAGCAGGACGAGGTCGATCGCGTATGTCTGCAGCCAGCCATGCGCGTCGAGCTCGCTGCCGATCGCCGTCCGGGAGCGTTCTCGCGGCTCGGCGATCCACGCCGCAGCCGTTTCGAGATCGAGATACCCGCCAGTCATCACCTGGAAGCCGGATTCAGGAAGGTCCTGTACAGGCAGCGGGACGGCGGCAAGGTCGAGCGTCGTCTCGGCTTCCTGCGACCTCGCCAGCGAACCTGGCGGCGCGACGCCAGCGGCCACCGCAATAAGGCCAAGAACCAGGATCAGTCTCGCCAGCCGGATCATGCGCGTTCCCCCTTGTCCGGAACGGCATCGACCGCCGTTCCCATACCCAGGCGCCAGGCGAGTACCGTGATACCCGCGGCGATCAGCCCAAAGCTCAGCCAGTAGGCCGCCGGCCACGGGCCGATGTACAGGCTGTCGGTCCGGATGCTCTCCAACGGCAGTCGGATAAGGCCATACCCGATGAGATATATCGCCAGCACCATGCCGTTCCGGAACCAGGCAAATTGCGGTCCCTTGAGGACGAGCCAGCACAGCGCTGCGGCAAACGCAAGATTGAACAGGGATTCATAGAGGAACGTCGGATGGAACGTGGCGAACTCTTCGTAGCCGGCGGGTCGCCGGGCGGGATCGATCGTCACGGCCCACGGCAGGTCGGTCGGCGTCCCGAACGCTTCCTGGTTCGCCCAGTTTCCCCAGCGGCCAATCGCCTGGCCGAGGGCAAGGCCCGGCGCGATTGCGTCCATCCAGAACCAGGGCGATTCACCACGCATGCGGGTATAGGCGATGACGATGAGTGCGCCGGCGATGATCGCGCCATGGATGGTAAGACCGCCACTACGGAAGTTCATCGCGCCTCCAAGATCCTGGCTGAACCGGTCCCACTCGAGGATGACGTAGTAGAGGCGCGCCCCGATGATCGCGCCGAACACGACCCATGGCGCCATATCGAGCAGGAGATCGGGATCATGGCCCCGTTGGCGGGCAATCCATGAAGAGAGCGCCACCGCGAGGAGGATGCCGGTGACGATAAAGACCGCGTACCAGCGGATCTCCAACGGGCCGATCGATACTGCGATCGGGTCGGAAAGGGTGGGCATGCATGGTCCTGTGCATAAATCGCCACGGCAGGCCGGCGGCGGAGCGCGGGGAGGATGTGGAGGAGATCGCCCGCGCCGGAGCCAGGACGACTCCGGATACAACGAGAACTAGCGTATCACGCGCGAGATCGGAGAAATGCGTCGATTTCGCCGCTTCGGGGCAAGCCGTCCATCGCTCCCGGCGTAGTCGTCGCGAGGGCGCCAGCCGCCATCGCGTAACGGAGATCGCTCTCGTCCGCGCCCAACCATCCCTTTTGGAGTATCCGGGAGATGAACGCGGCGGTAAAGGCGTCGCCCGCGCCCGTTGGCTCGATGGCGTCGATGTGGAACGCCTCGCGCTGGATGACCCCGTCCGGGGTTCGCAATGCTGCGCCACGGGCGCCGTCCGTGATGACGGCAACCGGAGGATCGTAGCGATCGAGACAGGCGGCCGCGTCGGCGATCGACATTGCATCCCACAGATGCGCGGCGTCGTCGACGCTGAGCTTGAGCACCGTCGCCGCCGAAATCATCGCCATCACGCTCATGCGCAGATCGTCCATCGGCACCTGACCAGGTCGGATGTTGAGATCGGCGACCACCGGGACGCCGGCGTCCTGCGCGTGTCTCAAGGCGGTCAGCACGGCATCACGCGAGGGCTCCGCGCACATCGCGACGCTGCCGACCACGATCGCGGCGGCGCCTTCCAGCGACTCGCGGCTCACGTCCGAGGGCGAAAGGAGCCGGTCGGCGTTCCGGTGCAGCCGGAAATGCCCGTCGCCCCGCGCATCGGACCATGCCAGCGCGAGCGTGGTCGGGACGTGGTCGGCAACCCGGATCCCCGATGTATCCACGCCCTCCGCCTGCAGACGAGCGATGAGGCGCTCGCCGAACGGATCATCACCGACAACCGCACGCATCTGGGACCGCACTCCGAGGCGGCTGAGGCCGACGGCGACGTTCGCCGGCGCCCCACCCTCCCGGATGCGAAGCTCGGATGCATGGATCAGATCGACGCCCGATGGCGCGATCAGGTCGACCAGGATCTCGCCGATGGAGATGACCGCCGCGTTCGCCATCAGGCGCCCTTGATCAGGCGCAGGTT
>DATGPC010000074.1:0-11455 GCA_035305265.1 Thermomicrobiales bacterium
GTAGATGCTGCTGGTGAACGAGGCGATGGAGAGGTCACCGCTGATGTTCGTGTCGATCCGGCTGCGAAAGCTCGCGACATACAGGTTTCCGTCGATCGCGCTATCGGAGGTGTTCACGGTGAACCCGCCGCGGTAGCCCGAAGCATGACCCAGCAACGGGATCGCGACCGTAGCAAGAAGGAGGACGATGGCGAACGCGGCAAGGCCGAGGAAACGGCCACGCGACGATGGTTGAGCGGCGTGTAATCTGCCCATGCGTCACCCGCGCTCCGGATTGCGCTTGACGGACGGCATCAATCCGCCACGCGCGCGGTGGCAGGTCGTGTAGCGCATGCCATCCGGTCCGGCGATCACCGCCCTGCGCGCGCCTTTCGGGACCAGCGCCACGCTGCCCGTTGCCATGGGGACCGATTCGCCGTCGATGACGAGCGTTCCGTCCCCGGCAAGGCAGGTCAACAGGACATCCAGTGCTTCGTTGACGTGCTCCGCGATCTCCTCGTTTCCGCGCAGGTCCACGAGGTTGATGTGGAGGTCATCGCTCTTCGGGGACCACATGATGCGCCGATGCGGCGTGTTGGCGGCATCCGCGTGAAAGACGTCATGCATGGCGGCTACCCTTTCGCGTCCGCGACGTCGACGATCGCGTCGTTCAGCTCGGACCAGCGCGGCGGGCGGAACGGCCACAGCGTCCGCACGGTCCGGCTGCCGAAGACTGCGACGCCCAGCTCACGGGTCGGATCGACCCAGACGAGCGTCCCGGCCTGACCCCAGTGGCAATAGGTGTCTGGCGAGGATTTCGTGCCGGTCCAGTGCTTTCGCTTGGTGCCCTTGACCTCCCAGCCGGCGCCCCAAAACCCCGGGTCCCAGATCGCGCCCATCGATTCGACGCCGCCCGGCGCGCCGTCGACCTGGTCGGTGGTCATGGCGCGGATCGGGTCGGGGGAGAGGGCCGTTTCCCGTCCCGGCAGGAAGCTCGTGGCGAAGCGGAGGACGTCATTCGGCGAGCCGAAGTATCCGCCCCAGGTAATGCCCATGTCCCGCCAGTAGCGCGAGTTGTAGCTCTCGGCGGGCGTGCCCTCGTTGGACGGATCCTGGACATGCGCGATTCGCTCATCGTACTCCTCGCCGGGTGTCAGGACGATGCCGTCGAGGCCCATCGGGTCGAGCACGAGATGCTGGATCAGCTCGTGGATGTTGGTGCCGGTGATCTCTTCGATCGCACGCGCGGCAATGGCGGGCCCGAGGTTGGAGTAGCGCAGGCGCTCGCCCGGCGCAGAGACGAGCGGGGTCCGGAGCATCGCGTCGACCTGCTGGTTCAACGACGGGAGCTCCCGGATCTGGATCAGGCCCTTCGCGACGTTCTCCGGCAAGCCAGATGTATGCGCGAGCAGCTGCCGGAAGGTGATCCGGTCCCGCTCGGCCTCGAATGCCGGGTTGATCCCGTCCATCAGCGGGTCGTCAAAGTGCCCGAAGTCGGGGAGGACATCGCTGACGATGTCGTCGAGGGCGACAAGACCCTGCTCGACGACGCGCATGAAGGCCGCGACGGTCACGGGTTTAGAGACCGAGGCGAGCGCGAAGAGCGTGTCCTCATCGACCGGTGTGCCGGGTTGGGCTTCACCGGCTTGATGGAGTGCGACGAGCTCTCCCCGGTGCTCGATGGCGATGGATGCGCCCCTGACCGCGCCATCTTCCACCCAGCGATCGATCTGCCTTGCGACGTCCTGAAACTCCATGTATCACTCCTGCGCTCGCGCGGTATCGTTCGTCCCATTGTCGCCCGACCAAGCGCCCTCTGCACACCGTCTCACATCGCCCCGGTCCGGGCGAATCTGGCGTACCATTGCGGGTAGAGAGCGAGCCGGTCTCCCCGGGGGATCGCGATTCTCGCAGGGTTCATCAGAGAGAAGGGATATTGATGTCGTCGGAGCAGGCAGGGCAGGGGAGCCAGACAGTGACCAGCCCGAAGGTAACCATCGTTGAAGACTATGACGCGATGAGCGTCCGCGCGGCAGAGATCGTCGCGGAGGTCGTCCGGAGCAAGCCGACGGCCGCGATCACTGTGCCGACGGGCAGCACGCCGGTTGGCATGTATGGCGAGCTGGTGCGCCTCATCACGTCGGGCGAGCTGGATTTCTCGCAGGTCCAGATCTTCTGCCTCGATGATTACCTGGGAAGGACGCCCGACGACGAGGCGAGCCTCACCAAGCTGCTCCAGCGGGAGTTCCTCGTTCCCGCCCGAATCTCCGACGACAACGTGCACTACATCCCGACGATGGCCGAGGATCCGGATGCAGCGGCGGAGGCCTACGAGGCCGCGATCCGCGACGCGGGCGGGCTCGACCTCGCGGTCGTCGGTCTTGGCCCGAACGGCCACGTCGCGTTCAACGAGCCCGGTTCCGGGCCCGATACGCGGACCCGGGTGATCGACCTCACCGACGAGTCTCGCGAGCAAAACGCCGAGTACTATGACGGCGCGGAGATCCCGGAAAAGGCGATCACCATGGGCCTCGGAACCGTGCTCGGCGCGCGCCGCATCGCGATGATCGTGTCCGGCGAGAGCAAGGCCGGCATCGTCAAGGAGACGCTGGAGGGCGAGATGACGTCCGACGTCCCGGGATCATGGCTGCGCCTGGCCGGTGACAAGCTCGAGGTCATCCTCGACAAGGGCGCGGCGGCGGAGATCGCGACGGCCTGATTCGCGATTCCTGATCCATCCACAACGGCCCGGCGTTCGATGCAACGAGCGCCGGGCCGTTTTCGTCATGCAACGCTGTCTCGCATATCGTCCGCCGGGTCGGGCGACGGGGGCGTTTCCGGCAGGTGGGTCCGCAGGGCATCGATGACCGTTGCATGCAGCGCCGGATCCGGGGAGACGACGAGACCGCCGCTGATGTGCGTATCGCGCTTGTTGTACTGGTGACGCCGGCCCCAGCAGTCGGTCAGGACGCCGCCGGCTTCTTCCACGACGATCTGCGACGTGGCAATGTCCCATTCCCGTGCGGCAAAGACCGTTGGGTCCTGCGGAAAGCCGAGAAAGACGTCGTACCAGCGCTCGGCCGGATCGATCGCGCGCGGTTGGAACCCCACATCCATCACCGGCGCGGTTTCTGCGCCGAGGGCAGATTGAAGCGCCGTCAGCGCGGCCTCGTATTGCGGCTCGAGGTAATAGGTGGACGCCACGATTCGCGGCGGATTCGCCGCGCTCGCCATCGTGAGTCTCTCCCACGCTCCGTCGCCGAGCCGCCATGCCCCCTGACCGCGAACCGCGAGGTGGGTCATCCCGGTGGTGGGTTGCAGCGAAACGCCAACAACCGGTTCTCCATCTTCCACCAGCGCGATCAGGACATCGAATTTGCCGGTGCGACCGACGAACTGGGCCGTGCCGTCGATGGGATCGACGATCCATACCCGCCGGTTGGACAGCCTGACGTCATCGTCCTCACTCTCTTCGGTCATCAGCGCGTCGTCCGGGAACGCGGCCGTGAGCGCGTCCCGGATCTCCTTGTCCGCCGCAATGTCGGCGTCGGTGACCGGAGAGCCGTCGCTCTTCTCATAGGTCTGGGCGGATTGCGCATCGTAGATCGCCATGATGGCGTCGGACGCGCGTTGCGCCGCATCCAGGGCGACCCGGGTTTCGGTTTGATAGGAGGCCAGCGACGGGAGCGGCGGTGTCATGGGGCGGAGTCCTTTCGGATCATGTGTTGTTTGGTGGATGCAACCATCCGAGATGAGCGTAGGGAACGATTCCCCGGTGGTCAACGTCTGTATCGGTAGTTAACGGTGGCACCGACGTTGCAGGTTGTCGCACAAACGCGCTTGCCGGTATTGTGGTCAAGTACAACGCTGGTACGATGGTTGTCAATCGTGAGAAAATCACCTGTCGAGCGACGACAGATGATAGTTGACAGTGCGTAGAGGGGTAACGAGGATGAAGGATCGATACGGGATTCTCCACCGGCACCGCCGGGCGTTCTCCATCGCGAGCCTGGGGATGGCCGCACTGGCGCTTGTTGCCTGTGGCAGCGAGGACGACGAGGAAGAGCCAACTGCCGAGGCAACGGCTCCTGTCGAGGAGACTGTTGCCACGGGCGAGCCGACGGAGGCCGATGAGGCAACCCAGGTGGCGACCGCTGCCGTCGAGGCTGCCGCGACTCCGGACGATGCCGCCATGGGCGGTGACGAGGGCACTCCGGCTGCATCTCCTGTGACGGACGCTGCGACACCGGTCGGTGGCGTGGCCGACGTTGAGGACGAGGCTTCCCCGGTCGCTGATGCCGCCACCCCGGTTGGTGGCGTGGCCGATGTCGAGGATGAAGCGACGCCGGTTGCCGGCGCCGACGAGGCCTCCCCGGTTGCGGCCGACACGGAAGACCTGTCGACCCCGGAGGCATCTCCGGTGGACGCGATCGCGACCCCGGCCGAGGATATCCTCGGTGATACGGCGTCGCCCGTTGCGAGCCCGATGGCGTCGCCCGCTGCGACACCTGACGAGGGCGCCGGTGGCGGCTCGGGGACGATCCCGGTCGTGTTCTTCGACGCGAGCGGTCAGTAGACACAGCTCGCGGCAGAATGGCACCATGAAAAGAGGAGTCCGGGTCATCCGGGCTCCTCTTTTGTGTCACTGTCCGATTGATTCGGATGGGTGATAATGGAGGTGTATACATCACCGGCGTCGAGACAGGGGAGATGCACTGGAGCATCGCCTGATGCTTCCGCGACCCGGTGACCATGACGGGGTGACGATGAATGAGCCGGTTCGGAGGCGAGCCGGTCTCGGGGCCCGTAGCAAACAGGAATCAAGACAGATGGCAGATTCGAACACCACCGGTGGGAGTCGCCAGGCGAAGCGGCAGGCACAGGCGCCGGCCGCCAAGCCGTCAGCGCGGTCCAAGTGGGCGAACGATCGGGTTCCGCACAAGCCCGCCGCCCAAAACGGATTCGAGTACTCGCTCGACGACAACCCTGGCCTCGATTTCCGGCGGCGATATCGCGGCCTGATCGGCGTGAGCAGCAAGGTGCCGATCCGGGACCGAAACGTGCTCTCGCTGGTCTATACGCCAGGCGTGGCGGCGGCCTGCACGGCGATCGAGCAGAATCCTCGCCGGTCGTGGGACCTTACCTGCCGCGGGAATACCGTCGCCATCCTCACCGATGGCTCGGATCTCTTCGGAAGCGAGGGCGGGTCGGCGCTCGCCGAGCTGCCGGTTGCCGAGGCCAAGAGCGTCATCTTCAAGACGTTCGCCGGCATCGACGCCTTCCCGGTCACGCTCGCCACCACGGATGTCGAGGAGATCGTGGAGACAGGCGTCGCTGTCGCCCCGACGTTCGGCGCCATCTGCCTGGACGACATCTCGTCTCCCCGAGCGTTCACCATCGCCGAGAACCTCGAGAAGGCGGCCAATATCCCGGTCTTCTCGAACCAGCACCACGGCTCGGCCGTCCTCGCGCTCGGCGCCCTCTACAACGCGCTGGAGGTCGTCGGAAAGAAGCTGGAGGACGTCTCGATCGTCCTCGCCGGCGCCGGGATCGCCGGGATCGGCGTCGCCAGGCTGCTGGTCCGCGCCGGTGTACGCAAGCTCGTGGTTTGCGACAAGGCCGGGGCGATCTACAACTACCGTCCGGAGCGGATGAACTGGGCCAAGGCGTATGTCGCCAAGGAGACGAACCCCGAGGAGCGGCACGGCACGCTGGCGGAGATGTTGAAGGGTGCCGACGTCTTTATCGGCCTCGCGACGGGCGACATCGTGACCGAGGAGATGGTGCGGTCGATGGCGGACAAGCCGATCGTGCTGCCGATGGCGATCCCGAACCCGGAGATCCTGCCGGAGGTGGCGCGGGCGGGCGGCGCAGCGGTCGTCGCGACCGGCCGTTCCGACTACGCCAACATGCTCGACACATCGCTCGTGTTCCCCGGCGTCTTCCGTGGATTGCTCGATTCCGGCGCCCGCAACATCCGGTTGCGGATGCTGATGGCGGCGGCGCGGGCGTTGGCGGATATGGTACGCCCGGACGAGCTGCATGCCGACTTTATCGTCCCGCACATCTTCGATTTCCGCGTCGCGCCGAAAATCGCGGCGGCGGTCACCCGGGCGGCGATCGATTCCGGTGAGGCGACGCGCGACGTGACCCCGGAAGAGGTGGCGGAGAGCACGCTCCGCTACGTGTACGAGGGACGTCTCGACAAGCCGCGCCCGAGCGTCCGCACGCGGGGAGAAGGGCATTCCTTCGAGCAGGAAGCGATCGACCTTCGTGAGCGGCATCGAGGCATCCTCGAGGTGCGGAGCAAGGTGCCGATCCGCGATCATCACATCCTGAACGCGCTCTATGTCCCGCCTGAAGCGCTGGTGCCCGCCCATGTCGTGCGCGATGACGAATCCAAAGTCTACGAGCTCACATCGAAGGGGAACCTCGTCGGGATCGTCACCGACGGTTCGGCGGTTCTTGGCCTCGGCGATATCGGGCCGCAGGCCGCATTGCCGGTGATGGAGGGCAAGGCGACCCTGTTCCAGTCGCTCGCGGGCGTGGAGGCATTCCCGGTCTGCCTGGCCGAGCGTGAGCCGGATCTCGTCGTGCGCCATGTCGAGGCGATCTCTCCCTCGTTCGGCGGAATCAACCTCGAGGATATCGCCGCGCCGCGG
This sequence comes from Thermomicrobiales bacterium, assembly GCA_035305265.1. Lineage (GTDB taxonomy): Bacteria > Chloroflexota > Chloroflexia > Thermomicrobiales > UBA6265 > UBA6265. Next base: position 6,642 of record DATGPC010000074.1, read on the forward strand.
TGCTTCGAGATCGAGGACCGGTTGAAGGAGCTCCTCGACATCCCGGTGTTCCATGACGACCAGCACGGCACCGCGATCGTGGTGCTGGCGGCGATGATGAACGCCTGCAAGCTGACCCGCCGGCCGCTTTCGGAGCTCAAGATCGTGGTGAACGGCGCGGGTTCGGCCGGTATCGCGACGTCGAAACTGCTGATCCAGTCCGGTGTCGGCGACCTGATCCTTTGCGACCGCGCGGGCGCGATCACGGCGGACCGCAAGGAGCGCATGGATCCGTACAAGCGGCAGATCGGCGAGATCTCGAACAAGGAGCACAAAACCGGCACGCTGGCCGAGGTGCTCGTGGGCGCGGATGTCTTCATCGGGCTGTCGGCACCCGGCACGCTGACGCACGACATGGTGCGTTCGATGGCGCCGAACCCGCTGATCTTCGCGCTGGCGAATCCGACGCCGGAGATCAACCCGGACGACGCCCATGAGGCAGGCGCGTTCGCCGTCGCCACGGGCCGGTCGGATTACCCGAACCAGGTCAACAACTCGCTGGCCTTCCCGGGCGTGTTCCGCGGGGCACTCGACGTCCGCGCGACCCAGATCTCCGATGAGATGAAGATCGCCGCCGCCCAGGGCATCGCGGATCTGGTCCCGAACGCCAAGCTGGCGCCAGAATTCCTGATCCCGGACAGTCTCGATCTCCGAGTTGCACCGCGGGTTGCGGCGGCGGTCGCGCGGACGGCCCAGGCGACGGGCCTGGCGCGTGTCGAGATGGACCCCGACGAGATCGAGGCACGGACGCGCGACATGGTGTATGAAGGATTGATGTTGCCATCATAGGAGCGGAAAGGAACGACATACCGGTGAGTGGCGAGAACGACCGGGCAACCACGGCCGACGAGACGGTCTTCCAGTGGCATCCGGACTACAAGGGCCAGAGCATCGACAAGGTCCGTAGTGATCTCGAGCTGGAGATCGGCCGTGACCAGCGCGCATACGAGCTGGCGCTGCAGGGCGCGGAGGAGTCCGAGCACGACGCGCTCGCCTCGGTTGTCGACCTCGAGCGGCGGTGGAGCATCTACGATTTCGGCTGGCATGAAGCCGATCCCGCCTCGCTGGCGCGGCGCATCACGGATTTCCAGTGGGCGCGCGAGCAGCAGCGGGAGATGATTTCCTGGGATGCGTACCGCAGCTCCGGGGCGCCGCTTCCGCCGACCTCCCGGGCATCGGGTGGCGACTGGCGCACGTCGATGTCCGACGAGCAGCGCCGGAGGGCAGCGAACATCGGAGCCGGTATCATTGTTGCAGTACTGGTTATTCTGGTGATCGTCGCGCTTGTGGCGATCTTGTAACGGGACCCGCGTGACGCGGAAGGAGGTTTGGTGACATGACGGATCGTGAAAAGGATCTGGCGCTGGAGCAGCCTCAGGACGACGTTACGGAGGACGACTTCGTGTGGGAAGACGCGCGCGCGATTCCCGGGCAGGAAATCGACCCTGACTCGCTTCGGCCGGTGCCCCCGGTCGATGAAGATGGCGAAGTGGTCGAGCCCATCATCGAGGATGGCGAGCGGTTCTGATACCTGCTCCACGACGCAGGCGACGACTTACGCGAACGACACATTGACCAGCAACAGGCGTCAAAGAAGGGGCCGGAGCACCATGCTCCGGTCCCTTTCGGTTTTAGGCATCCGTCCGACCCTGGCGCGGGTTACACCGGCGTGGCCTGGTCGATCCCCGCCACAGGTTCCGGATCCTGGTCCGTCAATGTGGCGAGCCGGCGACCCTGCGCGTTGACGACGAGGAAGATGCCGGCGATGACCAGTGCGATTCCCGCGACGTGTGCCCACCCGATCCGCTCGTCGAGCAGGAACCAGGCGCTGAGGACCGCGGTGATCGGGATCACGCCGGTGAAGGCCCCGGCGGTGCTCGCGGGGGTGGTGCGCAGCCCGAAGAACCACAGGATGACCGCGACGCCGGACGCGAAGACGGCCAGGTAGGCGATCGCCAGCCATGTGCTGACCGGCACCTCCATCACATCCGTGTTGGTGAGATCCCACAGCGCGAACGGCAGGAACATCGCCGCCGAGTAGAGGCACATGTAGGCCGTCGAGGAGATCGGCGAGATCCGGCCGGCGACGCGGCGACCGAAGATGGTGTACATCGCTTCCGCGCAGACCGCGAAGAAGATGAGGATCGCCCCGAGCAACGGCCGGCTGGCTTCCTCATCGGATGGCGTCGCCAGGAGGTTCACAAGCACGACGCCGGCGATCGTGAGGACGATTCCCAGCCACGCGATGCGCGCCAGACGATCACCCAATGCGAAGGAAATGATCGCGATCACGGCCGGTGTCATCGCCGTGATGATGCCGCTGATCGTCGCCGTCGTCATGCCGACACCGAGCAGGGCGAGCACATTGAAGGCGAAGATGCCGGTGAAGGCTTGCAGCGCGAGGGTGATGTGCAGGTTTCTCGGGATGTGCGGGAGCCGTGTGTCGACGAGCCGGACGAGGACCAGCATGACGAGCGTGGCGAGGGCACAGCGGATACCCGAGGCGAGCATGATCGGGATGTTGCCGACGATGAATTTGTTGGCCGTCATCGATGCGCCGACGATACCCATGCTGGACGCCAGCGCGAGGAACGCCGGGAACCGCTCGCCAGCCGTGATCCGATCGTTCATGCCTTGATAGCTCCTCCTGCCGACACTGAGTGGGGTCATAATGGCATATGCGGTGTCGATCCGCGACAGGTCACATGGAAAGGGCAGGCAGTGTCGTACCGGGCGAAGAAAGCGATCGTTGAGCGGATCGAGGCGATCGCGGCATGGCGGGAAGAACGAGAGTTCCAGGACATGCTCGGGCTGGGCCCGGAGGCGGCCGCCCGAAGCCGCCAGTCAGCGAAGGGAATCCGCGAGCTTGCCGCGCATATCGACCGGCTGCCCGATGATGACGGGCGCATCGACGACCTGGTGCGGCTGGCATTCTCCGGAGAGATCTTCGACCCTGGTGCATCCTTGCTCACGGAGATTGGCCGATTCCGGTTCCATGATCCCGAGCAGCCCGTCGAACCTTTCGTCGACGTGATGGTCCGTCTCGCGGAGCGCGATCGGGAGGAGATGGGGCAGTGGGGCGGTCCCCAGTTGCCCGGCGACAACCCGTGGGGCGCGAACTGGGTTGTGACGCTGCAAGACCCTGATGACGAAGAGGATTGGTAGCGTAGCCTGGGCACGTGCCACTCACTCTGTACGGGCGGATGGCCGAAGGCTCTCCGCCCATGCGCCGCAGGCGCATATCGGCGACCCCGTCAGCAAGAGGCTATCTCGCCTGCCATTGGCGCCTGTCTTCCAGCCGCCATGGGTTTCCGCGAATGTACTCGCGTATCGCTTCCAGCTCTTTCTCGTTTCGGATGATGCGATCGTAGTAATCTCGATGCCAGAGCTTTCCCTGATACCGGGGCCAGCCTTCTTCAACGACGCCACGCCTCCAAGCGGCGGCGACCTGGTTCTTGAACGAGGCGATCACGAATCCGACGGTGTGGCGGGCGGATTCATCGGGATTCGTTCCCGTCACGATGATCCCGTGGAAGTGATCGGGCATGACAACGCAATCAACCAGGATGATGTCCGGGAACCGCTCGGGAAGGCGCTCCCAGATCTCATGTACACAGCGGCCCTGTGGAGACAACCTCATCTGCCCTTCTGCGATGCATCCGAATAACCGCTGATGATTGTGCGTGTTGATCGTGACGAATACCGCGCCGGGTTGAGAATAATCATAGTCGGGATAACGCAGCGAGGTGCGACGGTACCTCTGTTCTGGCATTGATACGTCCTTGCTGCGTACACGGGTATCGACCTTCGGTCGATGGGCGGAGAGCCTGCGGCCATCCGCCCGTACACGATACAAACTCTGGCGAACCCTGCCATCGTCCGCACCTACGGAGCCGTTCGCAATCGCCCTCTAGAACCAGATCGGGTTGCTGAGCGCGCGGATGCCGCTCGTCGCCGTGTGGACCTCGAAGCGCACGAAGCGCTCGCGTGGGGCTCGCAGTTCCTCCACCGGCCAGCGGAAGGTCATGTCCCGCTCGCTGATAGTCGTCGCCGCGAGGCACGTGTGCTCTCCGATGGCGAGCAGGGCATCACCACGGGCTCCCACGACATGGGCTACGATCTCCTCGCCCTCGCGTCGGACATAGAGCTGTGGTCCGGCGGGTGACTCGCTGGTAAAGCACCGCCCGGCGCGGATCGCGTCGAGGATCGAGCGTTCGGTCAGCTCCTCGTCGGTCTGGATCCAGAGTGTCGGGTAACCCATCGTCGCCTGGCTCAGCGGGTTCGCCGCCATACCGGGCTCCCGGTGCTTGTGCGTATCGCTCCCGCCGATCCCGACGTGCCACCGCTCGGGCGTATCGTCGTTCAGGGCGTCGGCCCAGACCATGGTGGACATGTTGTTGAGTCGACCCCACCAGCCGTTCCAGGCCTCGATCGCGTGGAAGCCGGTCACCTCCGGACGCTCCCACGGCGGACCGAACGGCTTGGGGTGGTTGAGCGAGACGAGCCCACCGGCCTCGGTGGCGGCATCGATCGCGAGCTGGAGCCCCTCCGTCGACGTGTCCCGGAAGTCGTACCAGTCGTCGGTGCCCCAGACGTTGAAGTGCCCCGCGTAGGTGGTGACCTCGACGCCTCCGACCAGCACCGGCCATCCGTCGCCGGTCGGGACGAGCTTCCTGGGCGACTGGGCGCGGTTGTGGTCCGTGATGCCGTAGAAGTCCAGCCCGGTTTGGTAGGCGAATGCGGCGACCTCGTGTGGGTAGCTATCGCCGTCGGAA
>DATGPC010000075.1:0-5063 GCA_035305265.1 Thermomicrobiales bacterium
GCCCGGCGGCTCCAACGTGCCTCCGTCACGGCCCCCGGCCGGGGCTGACGATGTCGACTTCGGCGCGTTTGTCTCCGAACGGGTGCGCTCCGCCTCCGAACGCCTGAAGTCTGGCCAGCCTTCCGGAACCCCGTCCAGCCGTATCCCTGATCCCGGACCTTCGACGCCAGAACCGGCTGAAGCGAGCGAGCCCACCCCGATCCGTCGCAGGCGTCCTTCTCGCTACTGGCGTGACAGCCTGAAGCAGCAGACCGGTGACGAGATCGAGGAGGAGACGGGGGAGTCGTCCCAGCGTTTCCTTGGCGGCGCGTCCTCGCGACGGTATGAGGACGAGGGGACTCATGACGACGAGGAGACAGGGAGCGGCGGCAACGGGAATGGCGGCGAGTGGTGGCGCCGATATATGTCGCCGGAGGACGGAGACGGCAACCAGCGGCTGATCCTGCTCGCGTTGGCGGCGCTGATCATTCTCGCGATCCTGATCTTCGGCCTTACCCGACTCTTCGGTGATGGCGACGACGGTGGCGAGGATCCGGTGCCGACGCCCACGGAGTCGGTCATCGAGCGGACTGGTCCTGGCGGTGGGGATACCGAGGTTTCGACGCCACCGGTGACGACCGGACCGGTGGATGAAACGGAAGAGCCGGAGGCAACCGAGACGCCGGAGATCCGGCGTGGCGGCGATAACCAGCTCGCACCACCGGGTGGCGATGATGATGACGAAACGCCGGGCGCCTCGCGCGATTCATATGAAAGCGAGGTGGCCCGCGCATGTACCGCGGAATGCCTGATACGGCTCATCAGCCCCGACGCAACCGATATTCTTGAGGAGACGGGCAATCGCCCGTCTTTTGTTGGTGGTGACGTGGCCTGGGCCGTTGTCGATCCGGACGAGGCCGAGGAGCTGCACGGCGAGGCCGAGATCGCGCTCGTCGCGGACAGCCACGAGACCTACAACCTCTATGTCATCACGTCGCCCGACGGCGCGGTTGACCCGGCGGTTGGCGCGCAGTATGGCGAGGTCATCGATACCATCGGCGTCCATGCATTGGTGGCGTTCAACCAGGTCCCGGCGCCAATCTCTTCGCTCGTCTCAGCTGGCTACGAGGTGCACAAGTTGATGCCGGCGCCGCCAGAATCGGTTGCGTCGGGGGGCGATCGCGAGCCACTCGACGTCGACCGGGCCGGCGAGCTCATTGACCAGGTCGATTCCCGCAGGATCGAGCGAACCATCGCTGACCTGATGGCGATTGGCGAGCTCGACAACTCCGGGCTCGGTACGCGGTACTACGCGCTTCCGGGCAACCAGATCGCTGCTGACTACCTGTTCCAGGAGCTGGAGTCCTACGGACTGGAGGTCTGGTTCGAGGATTTCATCTCGTGGGACGGGCTGCTGCTGGTCAACGTCGTCGCCGAGCTTCCGGGCCGGGATGATAGCCAGGCATTCGCGGTGATGTCGCACTTCGACAGCTTCAACAACACGACCTCGCCCAGGCAAGCTCCGGGTGCCGACGACAATGCCACCGGTATGGCGGTGAACCTCGAGACCGCCCGGATCCTGGCGGATTGGGAGCTCGAACACCCCGTGCGCTTCGTCTTCGTCAACGCCGAAGAGGTCGGCATCCAGGGCGCGACGGCCTGGGCGAAGCGGGCGAATTCGTCCGGCGTCAACATCGGTGGCGTGCTGAATGTCGACTCGGTCGGCTCGGCCCGGCAGGGGCCCTACGTCGTCACGAACGCGGACAACGGATCATCCTGGCTTCAGGGCGTAATGTCGGACGTCAACGAGCGCTATGGCCTTGGCCAGGTGATCCAGCACCTTCAGGACGATGTCATTGTGGCGGACGACAACATGGTGCGCGACGAGGGGATCCCCGCCGTCATGATCGCCCGCGAGCTGTATGGCTGGACGCCATTCCATCACACGCCCGAGGACACTATGGCGAATGTTTCGATCGACAGCGTCACCACCATGACGTACCTGACGCTGCTCACCACGGTCCACCTCGCGACGGGGTAAGGCTCATTGGCCCTGTGCCGCCCCTGAACGGAATCCTGACCAACCGTTGCGGAACTACGTCAGGCGCGAGCGCATCGCTTCCTTGAGCCCGTCGACGACCTTGCGAACCTCCTGGGCGCGATTCCGGTCGACGACCAGCAGGGCGTCGTTGGTGTCCACGATGACGAGGCTGTCCACGCCGATCGTCGCTACCATCCGGCCGCTTTCCGACCACACCACGCTGTTCGTCGTGTCGATCTGCATCATGTCGCCCCGAACGGCGTTGCCGAGATCGTCCTGGGCGATCAGCTCGCCGAGGCCATGCCAGTCGCCAACGTCGGACCAGCCCATCTCTGCGGGCACGACGGCGACGCGGCTTGCTTGCTCCATGATGCCTTCATCGATCGTGACGTTCGGCAACTCTGCCCAAACACCTGCGGTCACGCGCTCCTGATCGCGCGATTCCCACGCCCGGGCGATCTTGCGGACGCCGTTGAGGATGTCCGGCTGGAGCTGACGCAGCTCGGTGCCGAAGGCGTCGACGCGCCAGATGAACATCGAAGCGTTCCACAGGAAGTTGCCGGACTCGATGTAGCTTTGGGCGGTTTCGAGGTCGGGCTTTTCGACGAATCTCTCGGCGCGGTAAGCCGTGCCGGTTGGTGTGGCGATCCGGACGTCATCCGTCCGTTGAATATACCCGTATCCGGTTTCGGGGCGTGTCGGGGTGAGGCCGATCGTGACGAGATCGCCGATCTGGGCGGTAGCGACGGCGGTGCGGACCGCGTTGCAGAACGCCTCCTCATCGGTGACGTCGTGGTCCGCCGCGAAGCTTCCCATGACCGCACGACGATCGCGGCGCTGGATGAGAGCCGCGGCCAACGCGAGGGCGGGGCCGGTCCCGGCGGGCGAGGGCTCGACGATGATGTTGCCTTCGGGCAGGTCGGGGAGCTGGCGGGCGACGGCGACCGCGTGGGCAGGGCCGCAGACGACCATGATGCGTTCCGGCGGCGCCAGCTTGCTGACCCGATCGAAGGTCTGCTGGAGCAGGGATTTGTCACCGAGCAGCGGGAGCAGGAACTTGGGACGGGCCGACCGGCTGAGGGGCCAGAGTCGGGTGCCGGAGCCTCCTGCAGGGATCACGCCCCAGAAGTGGTCGATATGTCCCTGGTCCCGATCGTTCACGCTCATCGTCATGGTGTCTACCTGCTTCCTGGCCATCGTCCGATATCGGGTCATACTGGCACAATAGGCATATTGGTTCCAATGAAGGGCCCTTAGCCAGACATAATACACGTTTTGCGTGATGGAGCAATCATATGACCGATTCTCATGTGTCGCTCGTGATTCCCCGGCTCGATGCGAAGCCGTGGGGTGGCCGGAAGTTAGGACGATACGGACTCGACCTTCCGGCGGACGAGGGGATCGGGGAGGCGCTGGTCACCGCCGGGGAAGCGATCGTCTCGGTTGGGGACGGCGCCGGTCAAACGCTGCAACAGCTTATCGACGCCGATCCGGATGGCCGCCTCGGTGCCCGGGCGCGGGAGGCGGTAAGCGGCCGGAACATATTTCCGCTCCTCGCGAAGCTGATCGACGCGGCGGAAAACCTCTCGATCCAGGTGCACCCGGACGATGAGGGCGCCAGGCCACTCAATCGCCTGGGCAAGACCGAAGCGTGGCACGTGCTCGATGCGGAGCCTGGCGCGAAGCTGTACCTCGGACTGAAGGACGGCGTCACCCTGGACCGGTTCATGGAGAACGCGCGGAAGCTGGACGGCACGTCCGCTGGTGACCTTCGAGAGGTCGAGGCTCGCGCCGGAGAGACGGTCATCATCCCGGCGGGGACGGTGCATGCGCTCGGGGCCGGGGTGATGGTCTACGAGATCCAGCAGCCGTCGGACGTGACGTTCCGGCTCGACGACTGGGGTCGGGTCGACGCGCAGGGGAATCCGCGCGAGATGCATCTGGAGCAGGGGGAGGCGGCGACCCGGGTCGAGCTGCGCCCGGAGCCGATCGAACCCGTGCGGCTGGACGAGACGCGAACACTGCTGGCTGCCTGCCGCTACTTCGCGCTCGAGAAGCTCGATCTGGACGCGGGCGTGACGCGGCGGATCGGGAGCGATCAGGGGCCGGAGGTGCTGACGTTGTTGTCTGGCTCGGTGATCATGCAGACGTCGCTGGAGACGATTCGTCTCTCGCCGGGTGCGTCGGGTATCGCGTGGCCGTCACAGGACGGCGCGACCGTCTCGGCGGGCGAGCCGTCGATTGTGCTGCGCGCGTGGGTGCCGGATCTTGCCGCCGATATCGTTGAGTCGGCGCGCGCGAGCGGCGCCACGGATGAGCAAATCCTCGCCCTTGGCGGGATGACGACGGATCTCCGGGACATTTTGGCCCGATGACGGCCACGCTGGAAAGCCGCTACGCCGGCGTGCTCCTTGGCGGCGCGTGCGGCGATGCCCTCGGCGCGACGCTCGAGTTCATGGATCGCGAGGCCGTCCGGCGTCGGTACCCGGACGGATTGCGGGACATGGTCGGCGGCGGATGGCTGGATCTTGCGCCGGGGGAGACCACGGATGACACGGCCATGACCCTGGCGGTGGCGAAAGCTTGCACGAGGGAAGGTATCGACCTCGACGCCGTTGCCGCGAATTTCGTTGCCTGGATGGAGACGGAGCCAAAGGACATCGGGAACGCGACGCGACGCGCGCTGGAGCTGCTTCAGGCGGGACGAACATGGGATGAGGCGGGCGAGGTGCTGCAGGCGCGGACTCCGAACGGCGTCGCCGGGAACGGGTCCGTCATGCGGTGCGCCCCGGTCGCGCTTCGCTTCCGGTCGGACCCGGAGCGGATGCGTCGGGCCGCGATCGATACCTCACGTATCACGCATGCCGACCCTCGCGCGACGTGGAGCTGCGTGGTGGTCTGCCAGGCGATCGTCCATCTCCTCGATGGGGGCGATGTTGACGGGGTGATCGATGCTGCCGTCGTGGACGTCCCGGTCGCTGAAGTTCGGGATGCCGTGACATCCGCCACGTCGCGGTCATATGACGACGTGCGCTCCGGTGGC
>DATGPC010000076.1:0-18246 GCA_035305265.1 Thermomicrobiales bacterium
CGGGACCGGTAGTAGAGGGTCACCATCACACTGGGCAAAAAGGCAATGACGTAGGTGAGGGCAGCGAACGGCAGGTTCGAAACAGCGGGACCCTCACCGGACCACATGCTCAGGAAGAAGTATCCCCAGGCGACGATGACCGCGATCGGGAACAGCAGGCACGTCATCGCTGGCCAGAGCAGGTGATAGACGAGATCCAGCTTCGTGTACCAGGAACCCTGCATGCGAACGACCTCGGGCACCCGTTTCCAGCACTGGAATTGCCCCTGAACCCAGCGGGTTCGTTGCCGGACGAGCTTGTCGATCGCGACCAACCCTTCCTGATGGACGGCTGTTCGATTGGTGAACACCAGCCGCCACTGCTTGATGAGCAACTGCAGCCCAAGATCCAGGTCCTCGGTGAGACAGTCGGTCCACGGCGTATGGCCGAGGGACATCAGCGCTGACAGTCGCGTGAACTGCCCGTTTCCGCCAAGGCCGACCGAGCCGATTCGGTTGCGGCCGTTCTGCAAGATCGTTCCGAAGACGAAGAAGTCGATATCCTGCAATCGTCCTCGGAAGGTCTCGCGGTTGCGAATCCGGACAGCGACCTGCGCGCCTCCGACCTTCGGGTCTGCAAAGAGACGGTCCGCCACCTGCAAGGCGTTGGAGTCCAGCAGCCCGTCCGCGTCCATCACACAGACAACGACGTGGTCCAGGTCAATGCCTTGCTCCGTATACTCGCGCACCATCTCCCGATAACAGGCATTGAGCGCCTCGCCCTTGCCCTGGCGAGCATTGGGGAGATCGCGGCGCATATGGCGAACCCGGCCGGTCCGCGCTACATACGCCTGGACGATCTGCGGCGTGGCGTCGTCCGACCCATCGTCGATGACCCAGATATCTGGCTGTTCCCGGTAGTTCAGCAGCCGCTCGATCGTCGCGGCGATCACCGCTTCCTCATTGAGGCACGGCACCATGAAGACGTACCGCAGGGGTGTGTCGGGTCGTCGTTTCCGGATTCTGCCTCCGGTCCTCGAAGCCAGGGCGACGAGGTTGCAGTGGATCATCGCGATGAAGCTGCCCACGATGACCACGACCTGAACGATCCACAATGTTCCGTCCATCAGGCAACCTCCTGTTCGGGCCTGGAGCCCAAAGGATGGAAAATGGAACGCTCCGGGCTGAAGGGAAGCGGGCGCTCGCCCAATCCCAGGTGCCACGCCACCGCGTCCACCGTGCGTCGTGCCGCAAAGCCATCACCAAACGGATTCCGGGTCGTACGGTGGATCGACGTATCGGTAAGTGCGCGGTGAGCCGCCTGGACCACAACGTCCGGGTCGATGCCGACCAGTCGGGCGCACCCGGCCTCCACGGCTTCCATACGCTCGGTCACCTCGCGCATCACCAGGACCGGGACGCCGAATGAGGGCGCTTCCTCCTGAATCCCGCCGGAATCGGAGAGGACGAGCGACGCCCGACTCAGCAAGCGCGCAAGGAACGGATACGACAAGGGCTCGCAAACGAGGATGCGGTTCGATCCATCGAGCGCGGCGTGGACGTCTGCCCGCACGGCCGGATTGGGATGTGCGGGCACGACAAGGTGGATATCTGGATGCTTTTCGACGAGGCCGCGGATGCCGCTGAGCAACCGGCGCATCGGCTCACCCCAGATCTCGCGCCGGTGACAGGTCACCAGGACGATCCGCTGGCCGGATTCCTCGATGGCCGCCAGCTCCGGCACATCATAGGGCTGTCGCATGCTCGCCATGTCCAGAATCGCGTCGACCGATGTGTTGCCGGTCACGATCACGTTCTCACCGTCAATGCCTTCCCGCTGGAGATTTCGGCGAGCGATCTCGGTTGGCGGGAGATGCAGGCTGCAGATCTGGCTGATGATCTTGCGGTTCGCCTCCTCCGGAAAGGGAGCGTCCAGCCGGCCCGACCGAAGCCCCGCCTCGACGTGGACCACCGGGATGTGTCGCCAGAACGCGGCAAGGCCACCGATCATCGCCGTTGCGGTATCTCCCTGCACGATGGTCGCCTAAGGCTGGAGGTCGTCGAACACATCCTCCAGATGAGGCAGGAGACGAGCGGTCAGCTCGGATATCGAGCCCGAATCGCGCACGAGTGGGATCGTCACATCGGGAGAGAGTCCAAAGGCGGCGAGCGTATCGTCGATGAGGTGTGCCTGCTGGGATGTGCTGACCAGGATGGGATTCAGTCGCCCGTCACGTCGCATTTCCTGGACGATGGGCGCAATCTTGATTGCCTCCGGTCGTGTACCGACCAGAAGCGTGACGGTTGGTCTTCGATGAGGGATCACAGGTTGTTTGCTCCGGATGCCTGGCGACTCTTGAAGGGAAAAAAGATGCACCGTGTACGGCGATGAAGATGCGGTCTAGCTCTCTTCTTCGAAGTCGTCGTCAGTCCGCTGCCACATCAAAAGAGCCGTTGTGAGCGCGCAGAGCGAAGCCAGGAGAAGAGCGATGATCAGGTGTCCGGTCATGGCAGCCATGAAAGCGGTGGAACCCGCACCTGTGACCGGTAGTGACGTGACATTGGAATACATGCGTTATCTCTTATCGATGTGACATAATACGATCCCTGCCAGCCACCAAGATATTCGGATTATTTGATTATGTCAATATATGCCAAGGAAGTGCTCACAATCGCATAGGGAGGGAGGCCCCTCTGCCCCGAAACAACAGCATCCATCACGTGAAAAAAGGGCGGGAATGTTGCAACATTCCCGCCCGCTCTTCCTCTCTGGCACACAGTGGACTTCTGGGTCTGATCGCTTACGGATTCGTCGCCGTCCGCAGGCGCGGATCGAGGTAATCCCGCACAGCATCACCGAACATGTTGATGCATAGCACCAGGATCGCCAGCGCAATCCCCGGATAGAGCACCGTCCACGGCGCCAGCTCCATCGCCGTCCGGTTCTCGCTCAGCATCGATCCGAGGGAGGGCGTCGGCGGGACGGCTCCGAGACCGAGGTAGCTCAGGGCCGCCTCCATCGTCACCGCGCCGGACATGCTCAGCGCCAGCTGGACGAGGATCGGCGCGGCCACGTTCGGCAGGACGTGCCGAAAGAGAATCTTCGACGTCTTTGCGCCGGACGCCTGCGCCGCGTGGACGTATTCGATCTCCTTCACGGAGAGCGTCGATGCCCGCACGATCCGGGCAAAGATCGGCGTCTGGACGAGCGCGATTGCGAAGATGATGCTCGTGAACCCGGCGCCGACGATCGAGACGATCAGGATCGCGAGGATGATCGACGGGAACGAGAAGAGCACATCCATCAATCGCATGGTGATGTACTCCTGCCAGCCGCCCATGTACCCCGAGACAAGCCCGATGAGCGTGCCGGCCGCCGCCGCGACGAGCACCGAGACGACGCCCACGCCAAGCGAGATACGCGTGCCGTACAGGATGCGGCTGAGGATGTCCCGTCCGAACACATCCGTCCCAAGCCAACCGTAATCGCCCGGGGATTTCAACCGGTCCGCCGGGGACATGTCCACCGGGTCACCCGGCGCGATCAGCGGGGCAGCGATCGCTGCGATGATGACCACCGCCAGCACGATGAGGGCGACGGTCGCGATGATGTTGCGTTTGGCGAACGTCCGGTAAAACGATCCGCGCCGTTTCGGGGCAGCAAGCGCCGCCGTGGTTGCGGTTGCCATGCTTACGCCCCTCCCTTCACGCGGATCCGCGGGTCGACGACGCTGTAGATGATGTCCGTCAGGAGGTTCATCAACACGAAGGCGGCGGCGATGAAAAGGACCGTGCCCTGCACGAGCGGATAGTCGCGCTGGTTCACGGCGTCGAGCGCCAGCCGCCCGATGCCGGGGATCGCGAACACCTGCTCCACGATGACCGTCCCGCCGAGCATGTACCCGGTCTGGATGCCGACGACCGTGATGACCGGGATCAGCGAGTTCCGGAACGCGTGTCCGAGCACGACCGACCGATCCTTCAGCCCCTTGGCGCGGGCGACGGTCAGGTATTCCTTGCCCAGCTCTTCCAGCAGGGACGACCGCATCATCCGCATGATGGACGCGGCCAGCAGCGCCCCGAGTGAGATCGTCGGCAGCACCAGCGATTTCAGGTTTGCCCCGAGCCCCTCGGAGACGGGGACGAACCCGGTTGTCGGGAAGAACGACCACTGTGTGGAGACGAAAAGTACGAGCATCGTTGCGATCAGGAAGTTCGGGACGGACAACCCGACCAGCGCCACGAGCCGGACGATCGTATCGGCGATGCGGCCACGCGAGACCGCGGCGACGACCCCGGCAGGGATCGCGAGGAGGAGCGAGGTCACCGTCGCCAACGCTGCCAGCTCCAGCGTCACCGGCAGGCGGTCGAGGATCTCGCCCGCTACCGGATTGCCCGTGCGCAGTGAGTTACCCATGTCGCCGGTCAGGACGTTCCCCAGCCAGCTGACGTATTGCAGGGGGAGGGGCTGGTCCAGTCCGTACGAGCGCGCGATCGCGTCACGCTGCTCCTGGCTGACATCCGGCCCGACGCCGATGAGGACGCTGACGAAATCGCCCGGGATCAGGCGCATCGCGCCGAAGATCAGGATCGACATCCCGAGCAGGGTTGGCAGGAAGACGGTGAGCAACCGCCTCGCGAGGAAAGCGAACATCGTGAAACCTTGATTTGGCGAACGGCGTCTCGCTCGCAAGATGAAACGCCCGAAAGGTGACGTGAGCGTGCTACCTCAGGGCAGGGGAGGTCTTGAACGCGCGGGAAACGAGTTTATACCGCACGGGACACGCGTTCAATGGCCTCCCGAAGGGCCATAGTCGCCGTCGCGGAATGTCCGTCGGCGAAGGGACGCCATTGGCCGCATCTGTCGGTCCGGATAACACAGACCCGATTCGCGGCCAAGACGTCCCCTACGAAGAATTCGCGATAAGACCTACTCCGCCGGAACCGTCGTCTCCGGCAGGGTCATCCACGTCTGCGAGGCGGTCGGCGCGAAGCCCTCGACGTCCGCCGTCGTGGCGAAGTAGCCGACGCGGGTGCCGATGAAGATCAGCGGGGCCTCCTCGGCGACGATCTGCTCCAGCTCCTGGTACGTCGCCTTGCGCTCTTCGTGGTCCGCCTGCGTGCGGCCCTGATCCAGCAGCTCGTCGACATCCGGATTGCTGTACTGGAAGGCGTTCACGCTGCCGTCCGTGTAGAGCGCCGGGTAGAGCGCGCGGTCCGGGTCGTTGCCGGATCCGTTGAAGCTGACGAAGCTCTGGAAGTCCCGCGCGACCCACTTGTCGATGAAGGTGCCCCACTCGACCTGGTCGAGCTCGACGGTAACGCCGATCTCGGCGAGCTGGTCCTGGATGACCAGCGCGATGTTCACGAACTCGGTGCGATCGGCCCCGACCGTGATGCTGAAGGAGAGATCGCTGGCGCCCGCCTCTTCGAGCAGTGCCTGCGCGGCATCCCGATCGACGGTGTAGTTCGGCAGCTCTTCGATCGGCGTGGCCCAGTCACCCAGCGTCGGCACGAGCGGCCCGCTCACCTGCCCGGCGCCGAAGAAGACACTGTCGAGGATCGCCTGCCGGTCGATCGCCAGGCTGAGCGCCTGGCGTACGCGGACATCGTCGAACGGCGCCTCGGCGCAGTTCAGGCCAAGCAGGTAGTAGTCGGTGGTGTCGTGCTCGATGACCACGACGTTGCTGTCACCGCGCACGGTCTCGATCGAGATCGGGTCGGCAAGCATCGTCAGGTGGATCTCACCGGTGCGAACCGCCGCCACGCGCGCGGACTCATCCGGCAGGATGTTGTACTGCACGGTTTCCACCTTCGGTTGCCCCTCGCGCCAGTAATCGGGGAACGCAGAGAGGACCGTGCGCGTGTCCTGCACGTACTCCTGCAGCATGAACGCGCCGGTGCCGATCATCTCGGTCTGGAAATCGGTATCCGGAGAGTTCGGCAGGATCGCAGCGTAGTTGGAGGACAACGTCGCCAGGAACGGGCCATACGGCGACTTCATCGTGAACGTCACCGTCCGCTCGTCAGTCGCCTCGATGCTCTCGACCGGCTCGAACTGGCTCGTCCACGGGGAGCCGGACTCCGGGTCCATCATTCGCTCGAAGGAGAACTTCACGTCCTCGGCCGTCAGAGGCTGGCCGTTGTGGAACGTCACGCCCTCGCGAAGGGTGAAGACGTACGTCGTGTCATCCGGCTGCTCCCACGACTCCGCCAGGATGCCCAGTGGCTCGCCGTTGTCGTCGAAGATCAGCAGGGTCTCGTAGACGACGGCGATGAGCTGGAAGCTGGACGTCGCCGTCACCATCGCCGGATCGAGCCCGACCGCCTCTTCCGGCTTGCCGATGATGAGGGTGCCGGAGGCGCCCGACGCGGACGGCGAGGCATCCTGCGCCAGCGCGGTCCGTGCCCACGGCACCGTGCAGAACGCGCCGGCAACCGCCGCGGCTCCGGTCAACTTCGCGAGATCCCGTCGTGATCCGGTCCATGCGGACATAGGGTACGTCTCCTTGTATGCAATATACGCAGCAAGACAGCTCGTCTGTACGATAACGATGATGAATGAGGCTCGGTCAAATAACAAGGAATCATGCCCGTTGGATTCGGCCGAACCCGGGCCATAAGCACGAAGACCGGCGCGTCGATTGACGTGCCGGTCCTCCCTAATCCAGATGTATCCGGATTGCCGTGCCGCTTTCCGGATTCAGGGATGGCGCAAGCGATTCCCTCTTACATCGCTCGCCGCTGTCCCGGTATCGAGCCCCGTCTCCCCTATGCAAGACCAGAAGCACCGAATATCGCGTCGCGGCCCCTGAACCGCTACTCACATTAGGATCGGCAAACCGCTTATACCCGATATAGTATTGACAAACGAATTATATGTCAAGTATTGGCCACGACGCCCCATCGCCGGGCGAAGATGGCGCGCAGCTCGTCCGTCAATGACGGTTCCGGTCCGGCAACCGGGACGTTTGGCGCGACGGCATTGATCGGCAACGGCGCGACGACGCCTTTCTGGAGTCCCCATTCCCGCCGCCACGATCGAAGCTGCTCGCCGCTCGACGCGTAGACGATTCGTCCGAGCCCGACCATGGCGTGCGCAGCCGCGCACATCGGGCAATGCTCGCCGGATGTGTAGACGACACATGAGGATCGCTCTTCGGCCGGTACGTTCATCGCCGCCCATCGCGCGATCTCGAACTCCGGGTGTCGCGTCGCATCGCCGCCCTTGATCCGGTTGCGATCCTCGAACAGGACATTCCCGGTCCGGTCGACGAGCACCGACCCGAACGGCTCGTCGCCGTCGTCTGCCGCCTCACGCGCCAGATCGACGCACCGCCGCAAGAACACCCGATCCTGATCCGTCACCTTGTGCATGTGGCTCCTCCGGACGTCTCCGTGAGTACTACAGCCGCGTCAGCTTCCCGAGCGGGACCGCGCGAGAAGCGCCCGTCGCGCCGGGGATGTTCGTCGGCAGGCCGGCGAGCGAGTCGTGCGCCATCAGCGCGAAGGCCATCGCCTCCTTCGCATCCGCGTTCACGCCGAGCTCGTCCGTGGTCCGCACCGTCACGCCGTCCAGCGCATCGGCCAGCATCTGCATCAGCAGCGGATTGCGAGCACCGCCACCGTTGACGAAGACCTCGTCCGGCATCTGCGGTAGCCATCGCCTGTACGCATCCGCGATCGAATGCGCGGTGAACGCCGTCGCCGTCACCACCACATGGGCGCTCAGTTGCCGCTCGGCGAGAATCCGCTCGACCATCTCCGTGCCGTAATACTCGCGACCGGTCGTCTTCGGCGGCGCCTCGTCGAGGTACGGGTCCTTCATCAGCTCGGCCAGCAGCTCGTAATCGACCTCGCCGGCCATCCCGATCTGCCCACCGTCGTCGTAGCCCTGCTCGCCGTTCGTCATTCGCATGACCAGCGCGTCGATCAGCATGTTCCCCGGGCCGGTGTCGAACGCGATCACGTCGTCCACCGCGCCGCCGGCGGGCACCCACGTCACGTTGCCGATCCCGCCGATGTTTTGCACCGCGCGATTCTGCGCGGGATCGGAGAAGATCGCCCAATCGAGATACGGAGCCAACGGTGCACCTTGCCCGCCGACCGCCATGTCCGCCACGCGGAAATCCGCCATCACCGGCGCGCCGGTCCTCGCCGCGATCACCGAGGCTTCACCGATCTGGAGCGTAGACGGGACGATCAGCGCATTCTCCGGGTCGGCCTCCGGCTGGTGCCAGACGGTTTGCCCGTGCGACCCGATCACCTCGACGAGAGACCCGTCGATGCCCGCCTCACCCAGCACCCGTGCCGCTGCATCCGCAAAGCATTCGCCGACGACCACGTTCAGCGAGCAAATCCGGGAAACGGCATTCGACTGGTCGTCGTAGAGACGCAGCAGCTCGGCGCGAAGGGCGTCAGGATACGGCACGGTATCGAAGGCGAGCAGGTCGATGGACGCCTCCTGCGCGTGCCCGTCGATGCGGCAGACGGCGACGTCGATGCCGTCCAGCGACGTTCCGGAGATCAGGCCAACACAGATGTCGCTCATGAACATGCCCTCGCGATGGTCTCGGTGAAGTTCGCCCGCGTGGGCAGGTAGGCGGGGTTGACGGATGGATGCACGCGGTTCGTCAGGAGCACGATGACAAGATCGCGCTCCGGGTCCATCCAAAGGGACGTCCCGGTGAAGCCGGTGTGCCCGTAGGCCGCCTGGGAGAGACCTCGACCGGAGTGTGTCGCCGCATCCTTACCAGGCCGGGGCGCCATGAGCCAGCCGAGCCCGCGCCGGTCGTTCGGCGCATCCAGCCCGGTCTGCTCGCGGGTCGCCTCGCGGACGATGGTTTCCGGCAAAATCCGGACGCCGTCGATCTCTCCGCCGTTCAACCACATCTGGCCGTACCGAGCGAGGTCCGCCGCCGTACCGAACAACCCGGCGTTCGCGGAGAGCCCGCCGAACCCGTACCAGGCGTTGCCATCGTGCACTTCGCCGCGGATGAGATAGTCGCGCCACGGCCCGGTGACCGGCGTGCCTTTCTCCTTGTCCGCCTCGAAGTCGTTGCCGTTCTCGGTTGCGGCGATCCGGCCCCGGATCTCGACTGGCGGCGTGAACATCGAGTCCATCATCCCGAGCGGCCGGAAGACGTGCTCCGCGGCGTACTCCGGCACCGACCGGCCGGAAACCCGCCGGACGACCTCGCCCAGCAGGATGAAGCCGAGGCAGGTGTACTCGACCTGCTCGCCAGGCGTCTTGTACGGCTGGTCCTTCGCGATGTTGGCAAGGTAGCCGTCCGGACCGGACGCTTCGAGGAAGACCGCGCGCCACGACAAGACGCCGGACGTATGCGCCAGCAGCCGCCGGATCGTCACCCCGGCCTTGTCGCCGTCTGTACCGAACTCCGGCAGGTAGGTCCCGACCGGCTCATCGAGCTCGATCGTTCCCTCGGCCACGAGCTGCAGCACCGACGGCGTCGTCGCGACGACCTTGGTCAGGGACGCGAGGTCGAAAAGGGTGTCGAGCGCCATCGACGTCCGCTGGTCTTCCGGCTCGCGCACCGCCCAGCCGGTGGCCCGGTGCAGGACGGTCTCGCCACGATAGCGAACCAGCGCGACCGCGCCACCGAATTCGTGCCGCTCCGCCGCCGCTTCAATCGACCGCCAGGCGGAATCGATGGCGTCCGTGTCGATACGTTGTGATGTCGTCGCTTCTGTCATGAGACGTCTCTCTCCGCACCGCCGGAGTTTATCGCCGACGATGCGAGCCGAACGCCGGAGGCACGCTCCGGCAGTACTCGAGCATGCGAGATGTGTTAATCGGTCGGCTCTTCGATGGCGCCGCTGGCGATCATCTCGTCGATCGCCACATCATCGTAGCCAAGCTCTTTCAGAATCTCGCGCGAATGCTCGCCCAGCACGGGCGGACCATAGCGCATCTCCAGCGGCGTGCCGTGGAAGTTGTAGGGGAATCCCGCCACCGAGATCTCGCCCAGCTTCGCATGCGGCACCTTCCGCACCAGCTTCTGGTCCTCCACCTGCGGATCGTTGAGGATCTCGTCCACGTGATAGATCGGCCCGCAGGGAACGGCCGCGGAATCGAGCCGGTCGACGATTTCCTGCGTCGTCATCGAGGTCAAGACGCGCTCGAGGATTTCGTAGAGCGGCTTGATGTTCGCCAACCGGTCCGCATTCGTCCGGAAGCGAGGATCGTCCTTCTCTTCCTCCAGGCCGAGCGCGGTACAGAAGCGCTGCCAGATCGCGTCGTTGCCGACGGCGATATTCACGTAGCCGTCCGCGCTGCGGAAGGTGTCGTAGGGCGTGATGATCGAATGCCGGTTACCGGTTCGCATCGGGCGCTGCCCGGCAGTCAGCCAGACCCCGGCCTGGTAGGTCAGCATCGCGATCTGGCCGCCCAGCATCGACGTGTCGACGTACTGGCCGCGATTGAAGGGATCGCGCTCGCGGGCGAAGAGCGCCGCGCAGACCGCGCTGGCGGTGAACATCCCGGCGGCGATATCGGCCATCGGCACGCCGACTTTCATCGGCGGCCCGGCGGGATCTCCGGTCACGCTCGCCATCCCGCTCATGCCGTTGACGATCAGGTCGTAGGCCGTGCGATTGCGCGACGGCCCGGTCTGCCCGAAGCCGGAGATCGACGCGTAGATGATCGCCGGGTTCCGCTCCGAGACGGCCTGATAACCGAACCCGAGCCGGTCGATCGTTCCGGGCGAAAAGTTCTCGATAAAGACGTCCGCGCCATCGATCAGCTTCCAGAGCGCCTCGCGTCCGGCATCGGACTTCAGGTCGAGCGCGATCGACCGCTTGTTGCGGTTCACGCTCATGAAATAGGAGGCTTCGCCTTCGACAAACGGCGGTCCCCAGTGCCGGGTATCGTCTCCGGCGCCTGGCCGCTCGATCTTGATAACGTCCGCGCCCATATCGGCGAGCATCATTGTCCCGTACGGTCCGGTCATGACCCGCGTCAGGTCCACGACGCGGATTCCGGCCAAGGGTCCTGCTGCTTCGCCCGTCACGTCACCTGCTGGTTCCCGCACAATCCGCCTCACTGTATCCAGAATTCAGCTTCCACATGCGGCGTGATTGTATCATCGAACCCTTCGCAACGGGCCTGTTAACGCGGAATGGGCGGGGATATCTCCCCGCCCACGAATCATCTTCCGCTCTTCGTTACCTGCCGCCGTAACCCCACCGTTGCTGCGGAACATAGCCACGGCGCGCGGCATTCTGGGCGTCCTGCCGACGTTTGTCCCGGAAGATCCATACGAGGACCAGGCCTGCCAGGAAACCGCCGATATGGGCGAAGAAGGCCACGCCACCTCCCGAGTCGCCGATGGTGTTCAGCGAACCGATGCCGGAGATGAGCTGGATGAGGAACCAGTACCCGATCATCATCCACGCGGGCAGCATCGTCGCCGTAATGAAGATGCCGAAGACGATCAGCGTCCGGATCTTGCCGTGCGGGAACAGGACGATATACGCCGCCAGCAGGCCAGATACCGCGCCGGACGCGCCAACCATCGGGACACGGCTATCGGTATCGACGAGCACCTGGGCATAGCTCGCGGCACCAGCGGTCAACAGGTAGAAGATGAGGTACTTCACGTGCCCCATCACGTCCTCGACGTTGTCGCCGAAAATCCAGAGGAACAGCATATTGCTGCCGAGATGGAACCACGATCCATGCAGGAACGCGCACGTCACCAGCGTGAACAACGCCTGGCCGCTGGAGATCTCGGCCGGCACGGTTGCCCACTGGTCCAGGAACCGCAGGTGTTCGCCCGGATCGAGCGTCCATTGATAGAAGTAGACAAGGACGTTCACCGCGATCAGCGCCCACGTCACGATGGGCTGGATTCGCCGTCCCCGGTTGTCGTCGCTGATCGGTAACACGCGCGCTCCCTCACGTCAGGCTTGCGGGCCGCATACATCAACGCGGCCATCCTGGTGAAAGGCGGCCGCGTTGTGGAGATCGATCTGGGGTGTTCGTCGCCCTACCCGGTGACGTCCTTGACAGAGCTGGAGATCCAGCCCATCAGCTCCTGGCGGGTCTCGGCGCCGCTACGGGGCGCGAACAGAAGGCCGACGAGCAGGCCATACACGAAGAATTTTACCGCGGTTCGCATGTTCTTGATCATGAATCTCTCCTCAGTTTCCTGGAAACGCGCCGGGCACGAGTCGCCCGGCCGCGATGATTATTCCTTGCCGCCCAGCTTCGGGAACGGATGCATGCCCTGGTTCGAGCTCTCGACGGCAGCGTCCGGTACATGGTCCACCTGCGGCGTCGTCAACTGCTCGGTCGAGGCTGCGTCAGCCGCGAACTCCTGGCCGTCTCGCGTCGAGGTGTCCTCGTTCGTCGCCGGAGCGACGTTCTCGGGCATGCCACGATCGACTGGCGGATGCCGCTCCGCGTCGCCATCGTCACCCCGGAACGCAGGACCAGCGCCCTGGCCCGTCTGCTCCGTGGATTCTCGCGTTGTGTTCCCGGAATCCGAGGAGGTGCCCTCGGCGGTTCCGTAGGCGGCCGCCCAACGTGCGGCGTTCCGCTGGTCGCGGCTCTGGCCCACCAGTGTCTTCGAGAATTCGGTGGTTGATTCCGCCGGAGCGGCCGCAGCCTGGGTCTGCGTGGTCTGGGTCGATTCCGTCGACTCGGCGGGCGTTTCGCTCGCGCCGGTGCCACCGGAGTAGGCGGCGGCCCACTTGTCGGCATCCACCCGGTCCTGGCTCAGGCCGATCGTGCCGTCTTCCTTCGTCGAGCCAGCGGTCGCGTCACCGGACGACGACTCGTCGTACCCGCGCCAGCGATGCGGATGGCGCAGCAGACCGCCTTCTTGCTCCGCCTTGGTCTCGCTTGATGGCGAAGTGGCTTCAGTCGTCGATGCCGGCTGCTCCTGCGTCGCAGTACCCGCGCCGCCCGAATACGCCGCGGCCCATTCGTTCGCATCTACCCGGTCACGGCTGAGGCCGAGGGATCCGTCCGGTGCGACCGATTCGCCTTGCCCGACGCCGTCACTGCTCATCCCGGTGTTGACCTTGATGTTCGGGTCCTTCACAACCGTCGCGTCGCTACCACTGGCGGTCTTGCCCAGCTCGACGCCCACGATCGGCGCGAGGGTCTTCTCGACAGAGGAGAGAACCTTGTCCTTGATGGAGCGCTCGCTCGCCGTGGCAGAGGTCGCCGACATGCTCGTCGCGCTGACTCCACTATCGGCTGGTCGGGCGGCAGCGGTATTCGTGCCGGACGAATCCTTCTGGCCGCCGGCCAGCTTTTCCCGAAGCTCCTGTCCTGTGTAGGGCGTTTTCCAGAGCGCTGCCCCGGCTCCGACCACGGCCCCGAGGACCGACCCCACCACGAAGGCAGCATTATGGCGATTGTTCTTGGCCACAGCCACTATCCTTCCATACTTGGAAGCAGCACGGGCGATTCCCGTGCGTGCCGCGTTGCCCGTCGGCGAATGCCAGCAGGACACGTTGACTCTGTGTCCACATATTACAAATGCCGTGCCATCATTGGTATGACGCCACGCGCATACATGCCCCGGCCCTTCAGCACATGACAGGATACCGATGACCGACGCCACGAATCCCATCAATCCGTCCGGACGCCCGGAGCTCATCGACGATCTCCGACGGCGTATCGCCGCCTCGGGCGCTATCACCTTCGCGGAGTTCATGGACGTCGCACTCTACCACGAGACATGGGGCTACTATCGGCAACCAGACCGCAAGCCCGGTCGCGGTGGCGACTTCATCACCGCGCCGGAGCTTCACCCGTTTTTCGGCCTGACGCTTGCCCGACAGGTCGCCGATTGCTGGGACCGGCTCGATCAGCCCGATCGCCTCATCGTCCGCGAGCACGGCGCGTCCTCCGGTGGCCTCGCCTACGACATCATGGTCGGACTGAGCGAGAAGGCCCCGGATGTCCTCGACGCGCTCGACTACCGGCTGGTCGACGTCAATACCCATCGACTGGAAGAGGCCATCGCCGCCATGGAGCAAACGCCTCTGGCGGCCCATGTCCGCGCCGAGCATCCGGACGCGATTACCCCCGAGCCGGGCATCGTCATCGCCAACGAGGTGGCCGACGCCCTCCCGGTTCATCGCCTCGTCGTCCGGAACGGCGAGCTGCGCGAGCGATGGGTCACCGCTGATCCTGACGGTGCTTTTGTCGATGAGGAGCGCGAGATCTCCGATCCGGTGCGCGAAGCGGGTATCCCGGCATACCTGCAAGAGGCGGGCATCGACGTCTCGACACTTCCCGACGGCGCGATCCTCGACGTTTCGCCCGCCACGGCCAAATGGATCACCGGCATCGCCGACAACATGACGCGCGGGTTCGCCATCGTCATCGACTACGGCTACGAGGCCCCGACGCTCTACAGCGAGCACCGGCTCGACGGCACCGTTCGCGGGTATCACCACCACACGGTCACCGATGACCCGTTCATCCGTGTCGGCGAGCAGGACCTTACCGCTCACGTCGACTTCACCTGGCTTGCTCATGCCGCCCGGACCGCCGGGATGCAAGTGATCGGTCTCACCACGCAGGGCGAGTTCCTAACGAACCTCGGGCTCGGCGACTGGCTCGTCGATCTGCAGCACCAGCCGGATACCGGGTTCGAGGAGTACTACCGTGCCCAGGCGGCCGTGTTCCGGCTGATCGATCCCGCCGGTCTTGGCCGATTCCGGGTGCTCGGCCTCGCCAGGGGCATGGGAGAGCATCCCGAAGCGCTCGGGTGGCGGGCGCTGGATGTCGGGCAGGAGCTACGGGAGCTGCGGTAAGGGCGTCGAAGGAAGTCTGCGAGCAAATCCGAACGGTTTGCCGCGTCAAATGTACCCGCAAGCACGAGAAAAGCCCGTAACGACGGGGAATTTCCCCATCTCAACATTGTGTCGATCGTACACAATACCCATTTCGAGGTATTGACATTCAGGCGCCACATGCTAGGATCGTGATTAACGAAGCATCAATCGGCGGCCAAGCATTGAACGGAGCTAACCCGTTGTTACACGTCGCCTTTAGGGCATAGCTCGATTGATGGTTCGCATCGCCGGAACGACGTTCGCACGGCGGGGACAGGACGAAGGTACGCAGACCCCTCACACGGTCATCGTGGCCAGTTCCACCCGAACAGCGCGGATCGTACCGGCGGAAGGTTTGGTTCGTCGGGACACGATGCCCGGCGAGTGTCCGGAAACGGCGGAGGTTCTACCGCAGGTACCGGCCGGGATGACGACGCTGTGGCGGTAAGGCCATGGCACCACCGATCATCCACGCGAACCAGGCGCCAGCCGTGAGCGATGCCAGACACCTGAGACATGGACTGGCACGGGACTGGAATCCCAAAGCGAGCCGGCGCTGGAGGAACGCACGACCACCGCGGAAGACCCCAGGACCCCGGCCGGGTCGGCCACATCGCCTCATCGAACGGACCGATGAATCGGGCAGGCGGTATTCGCCCATTCGCTCGGTGTTCGAGCGTTCGCAAGAAGCCGGTTGTGACGCGGTCAAACGGCGCAAGGCAGTCCGTAAACTGCCATGATGCCACCGACCTGGACAACGACTTCGGAAGGATTCCTATCCTCCCCGCGAACGGTCGACGGGAAGCAGGAGGTGTATGCGTATCGACGCCCTCGACAGGCCTAACGGCCACCGGGCCGCTTACGGCGCCGGTGGCGGACCGCGAACCGACGATACCCATCGTCAGGGCGCGGAGGACATCAAAAGATTCTCAGGAGCATGAGCTGGCAAGGATGAAAGTACCTGCCAGCTCACTGCACGTTCATCCACCGACGACATTTCCGGAATACAAAAACGCCCCGGCCGATATGGCCAGGGCGCTTCAACGTACTCGCGATACCGGGCGCTAGGATACCGTCTTCAGCATGATCGTCGGCTTGCGCGGCTTCGCCAGCGCCTGCGCCGCCAACTGCACCGCCACCCGCTCGGCGAGGCCCATGAATGCGCCTGCCGTTGCCGACTCCGGCTCGGAGATCGACATCGGGACGCCCTTGTCGCCGCCCTCGCGGAGCTCCATCTCGATCGGGATCTGCGCCAGCAGCTCGACGTTGTTCTCCTCCGCCGTGCGCGCGCCACCACCCTCGCCGAAGATGTGGTACTTCTCGCTCGAGTTCGGCGGCTGGAACCAGCTCATGTTCTCGACGATGCCCAGGATCGGCGTCTTCACCTCCTGGAACATCTTGAGCCCCTTCACCGCGTCCGCCAACGCGACCTCCTGCGGCGTCGTGACGATGACCGCCCCGGCGATCGGGATCTTCTGCACCAGCGTCAGCTGCACATCGCCCGTTCCCGGCGGCAGGTCCAGCACGAGATAATCAAGATCCTCCCAGTGGACGTCGTTCAGGAACTGGTTGATCAGCTGCGCCACCAGCGGCCCGCGCCAGATCAGCGCCTTCGTCGGATCCAGGATGAACCCGATGCTCATCAGGCGGACGCCATGCGCCTCCAGCGGCACGATCTTGTTGTCGCGCATCAACGGGCGCTCATTGACACCCATCATCAACGGCGTGCTCGGCCCGTAGACGTCGGCATCCAGCAGCCCGACCTTCGCGCCGGCCTTCGCCAGCGACACGGCGAGGTTCACGGCGACGGTGCTCTTGCCGACGCCACCCTTGCCGGACGCCACCGCGATCACGTTCTTCACGCCCGGGATCGGCTGCGCGTCGCTGCGGCCGCTGCCGCTCGCGCGCACCTTCGAGCGCATCTCGATGATGACGTTGCCAACGCCGCCCACGGTGCCCAGCGCGGCGCGGATATCCCGCTCCAGCTTGTCCTTGTGCGTGTTGATCGGGCTGAGGGAATCGACGTTGAGGCGAACGGTTGAGCCATCGACGGCCACGTCCGTCACCAGTTTGAGATCGGCCAGGCTCCGCCCGGTCGCGGGCTCTTTCACGCCGGAGAGGGCGTTCAGCACCTGCTCCCGGTCAAGCCCCATCACTCCATTGTCAGACATGGACCAGTACAGACCTTTCGTAAGAACTCCAGCGAAGCGGCCTGGCGAAGATTCTGCCCGGCGCTTCCCGTTTCACAGCTTCTATTGTAGCCGTCGCGTCGAATCCTGACTTCTCCAGTCGACTTTCCGCTGATCTTCTCGTGACAGCGCATAGGCTCGCCCTGACCGTTGACCATGCTACGATTCCACGTGAGACCTGTAGCAAACCGAAGAAGGGCACTGCCATGATGGACCTCCGGCGTACCCGCCTGATCCTCGTCGTTGTCATCGCGCTGCTGGCGTTTCCCGCCAACCTGCTCGCGACGGGACAGACACCCGTCTCCAGCGAGACGCAGCTCTATATTGGGCATGCCACACACCTGACCGCGCGCATTCCGGCCGAGTGGAGCCCGATATCCACCTTTCCGTACGTCTACGGAAACGACCACGGGCTTTTCTCCGCGACGCCCATCATGGCATCTACGATCGAGGAAGCCTGCCAGGAAAACACGCTCTCACCCGGCGCCACCATCACCAAGACGACATGGAACGACATGCCGGCGTGCGAGATCAGGAGTCCCGAGCCATTCCTGTTCGGTCTTCCGGCCGTTGGCCTTGTGCTAACGCACCCAAAGCCATTTTCGTATCAGGGCCAAACCATCTCGTATATATCGGTGAGCGCCACGCCCGAGCACTTCGACGACATCCTGCGAACGATCTCCTTCGACCTCTCCGGGTTATCCGGACCGGAGATAGCGCATTCGATCCTCGATCTTGCCGAAGCCCATTCGCTGTATCGTGACATGGTGGATTGGGATGAACTTCGCGCCACTGCGGACGGGGTTCAGTCGCCCGGCGATGTCAGCCCCTTCATCGAACGGAGTGTGATTCGGACGCTGGCTCAGGTTGGAGACAATCATTCATTCCTGTTACCACCGTTTGATTCAGAAGAGGAAAACCCGTTCTTCGAGGGAACACCGTCCGGCGAGATGCGCGGCCCCCTTGGATACATCAACGTACCCTCCGTCATTGGTGCCGCCTCCCAGGACGCGTATATCACCGGTGCGCACACGATGATCGCCGGGCTTGAGTCCCAGGCGTGTGGCTGGATCATCGACCTGCGCGAGAACTTCGGCGGCACCACCCCGACCATGATCTACGCGTTGCTGCCGCTGCTTCCCGAGGGCGACCTCTACGGCTCCGTCTATCCCTCAGGGACGGAGTCGTGGTTCGGCCGTCAGGGCGACATGTTGGTCTATACGAGCGACGACATGACGACGCCTCTCGCACTGGATGTCGA
>DATGPC010000077.1:0-4768 GCA_035305265.1 Thermomicrobiales bacterium
CCGTTGGAGTTCCGGTCCGGATTCGTTGCCGTTCGCATGCATCACAGGAAATCTCCGTTCGTTACAACCGCGGATCGAGATAGTCACGGAGCCGGTCGCCAAACACGCCAACGGCGAGGACGACGAGGCTCAAGGCGAGGCCCGGCATGGTCGAGATCCACCAGGCGTTGTTCAGGTAATCGCGCCCGTTCGCCACCGTCCGGCCCCACGAGGGCTGGTCCGGCGGCGAGCCGAGCCCGAGATAGCTCAGCGACGCCTCCGCGATGATCACCAGCCCGACCTCAACGGTGGCGATGACGATCATCGGCGGAATCGTCGATGGCACGATGTGCCGCAGGAGCAAACGGGTCGAATCGGCGCCCATCGACCGGGCCGCCAGCACGTAATCGCGCTCTTTCGCGGCGAGCGTCGCCGCCCGCGCCACCCGGCCGAAGGTCACCCATCGCGTCAGCGCCAGCGCGAGGATCACGTTGAGGATGCTCGGTCCCAGCACCGCCGCGATCAGGATCGCCAGCAGGATCGACGGGAACGCGAGCTGGATATCGGCCAGGCGCATCAGCACGATATCCACCCATCCACCCTGGTACCCGGCGATCGTTCCCAGCACCAGCCCGATCGTCCCGGCGATGAGGATGGTCGAGGCCCCGACCAGCAACGACACGCGCGCGCCCTGCAGCACCTGCGCCAGCACGTCCTGCCCGACCTGGTCGGTCCCCAGCCACGCCCGCGATCCGTCCGACGTGATCGTTCCCGGCGATTCCAGCCGGTCCGGCAACCGCACCTGGACGGGGTTGTACTCGGTGATCATCGGCCCGACGATCGCCGCCACGATGAAGGCGACGACCGGGAGTGACCACAGCATCAGCCGGATTCGCCTCGACCGCAACGCCCGGTCGATCGCCTGACCACGCGCGATCTCGTTGTGGCCGGAGGAGGGGAGGGCCTCATACGTCTGGCGGGTCATCGGTGCGCTCCCCATCACTGGATCCTGATCCGTGGGTCGAGCACGCCATAGCTCAGGTCCACCAGCAGGTTGATCACGACGAACGTGACCGTGATGAAAAGGACCGCGACCTGCACCAGCGGGTAATCACGCTGGTTGATCGCATCGACCAGCAATCGGCCGATCCCCGGCCACCCGAAGACCGTCTCCACGATCACCGCGCCGCCAAGGAGATTGCCGAGCTGCAGGCCGATCACCGTGATCACCGGGATCAGCATGTTCCGCATCGCGTGGGACATCAGCACCGCCCGGCGCGACAGCCCTTTCGACCATGCGGTTC
Organism: Thermomicrobiales bacterium; assembly: GCA_035305265.1. Taxonomy (GTDB): domain Bacteria; phylum Chloroflexota; class Chloroflexia; order Thermomicrobiales; family UBA6265; genus UBA6265. The sequence continues at coordinate 1,284 of DATGPC010000077.1, forward strand.
GCACGTAGTCCTCGTACAACACATCGAGCAGCCCGCTCCGCACGAGGCGTGTCAGCACCCCGATGAGCGGCATCGCGAGGGTGATCGAGGGCAGCACGAGATGCGACCACCCCGACGACCCGGCGCTGGGGAGCACCTGCAGCCGTCGCGCGAAGACGAGGATCAACATGATCCCCAGCCAGAAGCTCGGGACCGATTGCCCCAGCAACGAGAAGATGGAGATCAATCCGTCCATCACCTTCCCGCGCCGCAACGCCGCCGCGATGCCCAGCGGGAAGCTGACCGCGATCCCGATCAGCGCGGCCGCTCCGGCAAGCCGCGCGGTCATCGCGATCCGCGAGGCGACCTCCGAGGCGACGGGCCGGTTCAGCCACAGCGAATCGCCGAAGTCCATCCGCGCCACGTCACTCAGGTAGCGCCCGTATTGCACCGGGATCGATTCATCGAGGCCCAGTTTCTCCCGCAGGGCCTCGACGTCCGCCTCCGTCCCGCCCGGGCCGACCATCATCGCCGCCGGATCGCCCGGCGCGACCCGGATCGCGAGGAAGATGATCGTCAGCGCTCCCCAGAGCACGAACAGGGAGTAGCCCAGTCGTGTCACCAGATACCGCGACATGGAGCGTCCCTCCCGTCAATGTCGAGCGCACACACCAACGGTGTAGGGGACGTCCCGGACGCGCAGCCGTCCATCGTCGCGCGTCCGGTGACATCCCGTGATACGTGCAGCTAGCTCTCGGTGATCCGAACCGTCTCGAATTCGGGAATGGCGCTCGGCGCGGGCACGTACCCCTCGATTCCCGTTCGGTAGACGTAGTTCTCGATCAGCTCGAACGGGAAGATGCCGACGGCCTCCTCCCAGATGATCCGGCATGCCTCGGCGTACAGCTCCTCACGCTCGGCCGGGTCGGCGCTCGCCGCCGCGCCGACGAGGACCTCGTCCAGCTCCGGGTTGCTGTACCCGTTGCGGTTCGCCTCCGTCGTGTAGAGCCGGCGCAGCGTGAAGTCGGCGTCGCCCGTTCGCACGGTGTTGGTCTGGAAGTTCATGTCCCAGTTCAGCGCGACCAGGTCCTCCAGCCACAGCCCGCGCTCCTTCTCGAGGTTCTCGACGCGCACGCCGATGGCATCCCAGTAGAAGATCATGCTCTGGACCAGCGCGCGGTCCTGCGGGCCGGAATCCGGGTTCCACTGCAGGCTCGTCTCGAAGCCGTCCGGGTATCCCGCCTCGGCCAGCAGCTCCATCGCCCGTTCGGGGTCATACTCGTACGGCGTCTGCGCCGCGAAGCCGAACACCGTCGAGGGGATCGGCGCCTGTGCCCGCTGGCCGATGCCGGTCATCAGCTCGGAGACCATCGTGTCGACGTCCAGCGCATAGCACATCGCCTGGCGCACGCGGGCGTCGGTGAACGGTTCCCGCTGGGCGTTGAACCAGTTGAAGTAGTAGGCGAAGGTCGGGGTGGAGTCGATGACGAGATCCGGATTCTCCTGCAACGACGGAAGCTGGTCGGCGGAAAGCCCGTACGTGAACTGGATCTCGCCGGTCTCGATCGCGGTGACGCGCGCCGATGGCTCGGGGATGTCGCGGACGATGATCCGCTCCAGCCCGGGGCTGCCGCCCCAGTAGTCCGGGTTCGCCTCGACGACCAGCTCCGAATCTGCCGTCCAGGACACGAACTTGAACGGGCCCATCCCGACCGGCTCGTTCCAGAAGCCATCTTCGGAAATGCCCGCTGCCGGCCCGATGAAGAGCAACGTCGCGCTCACCGGCACCGTACCCACCGGCTCGCTGGAGGTGATGACCACGGTCTGCGGATCAGGCGCCTCGACGCTCTCCACTAGCGCCCACAGCGGCGCCAGCGGCCCTTCCAGCTCCAGCACCCGCTCCAGCGACGCCTTCACATCCTCGGACGTGAACTCCGTTCCGTCGTGGAGCATGACGCCCTCGCGCAGGGTGAACTCCCACGTCCGGTCGTCGGTCGCCTCCCATGCCGTCGCGAGACTGGGCAACAGCTCGCCGGATTCCGGATCGCGGGTCACCAGTGTGTCCAGCACCATCGAGAGGACCACGGCGGTGGCCTCTTCCACGGCGTGCGCCCCATGCGGATCGAGCGATTCAAGGCTGCGCGGCAGGACGATCGTCAGTTCCCCGGAAGGCGCCTCGCCTGACGGTGTCGCCTGCGCCCGCACGATCTGCGGCCGGGCGGCGATCATCCCGGCAAGCTGCGCGGTGAGGCCCATCGCCATGAGCGACTGCACCAGCGAGCGCCGGGAGATCGAGCCATCGGTATAGCTGTCGATCAGCGCCATCACGGAAGGCCGGGGAGCGTTGGGGTCGTACGCCATGTGTCACCTCCAGATGTTCGCGAGAAGGGGGCATGAGGTCCGGCACCGATGTGCCGTGACGCCTGTTGCCGGTGGTGTCCCGCACGAACCTCCTTTCCGGTGAATCCGGCCAGCGACGCGGCCGACGGATGCGCCAACACCAGGGACCGCGCGATGCCGCGATCTCCCTTCACGAAGGCCTCTGATGCCCGGATTTGGCATGCCCGAACTCGGGCCCGGGAATCATCCGCCTCATGAATTGCGTGTATGGCTCCACCCTAGGGACCGGCAAACGCTCTTGTCAAGCACCGAAAGGGGTACATTCGTTCCGAGAAGCATGTCAATGAGCCAGTCGACACATAGTTGCGACCGCCTTCAAACTGACGCCGATTCCTCGTACGGGAGGACTTGCGGCGCCTGCACACAATCAGGCCCGCCGACTATCGCCGCGATGTCCTCCCTGCGAAGCCGAGCCTGCACACAACCGGGCCTGTCGGCTATCGCTGCAATGTCCCCTCCCACAAGGGATGTCGAAGAAACAGTCCCCGGTGAAGCCGTGGCCTATGCCTTCAGCGCCAGGTAGATCATCACCCGCGCCATCGCGCCATCATCCCCAGACACACGACCCTTCAGCCGCAGCCAGCCCCCGAACTCCCGGGAAGGCCAGCTGACCAGCCCCGTCCCCTCGATCCGGGTTGGCCCCTCGTCGAGGTCGCACCAGTGCAATCCGTCCGGCGAGATCTGCGCCGTCGCCTCCAGCGCCGTGCCCGTTCCTTCCGTGTCCAGCACGCGGATGAACCACCGTGCCTCCCGCGCCCACGCCACCTCGTAGGGCTCAGTCGTGAACTCGCCGGTCAGGCGCGCGTTCCGTTCGAGAACGACTGTCAGTGATTGATGCATGACCATCCCTCCCTACCAGTCCACCGAGATCAGCACGGAATCGAGGTACAGGAAATTCCGCACATTCGTGTGCGTCCGTACCGACACGTAGAAGTTGAGGAGGTTCTCGAGGGAGCCGTACGGCTCGTCGTAGGGAGGAACCGGGATATCGCGCATGTCATAGACGCGATCGTTGACCTGCAGCTCGATATTCGAGCGGGTGCTCGTATCGATCAGCCACCGGAGATAGTGCCAGTTCACCTTGGTCGGGACTTCGTTGTAGCACA
>DATGPC010000078.1:0-4019 GCA_035305265.1 Thermomicrobiales bacterium
GCACGCCATCGCCGGCTACGGCAAGGCGGACAAGCCGCAGATGCAGGAGATGGTTCGCCTCATCCTGAACCTGCGCTCCGTTCCCCAACCAGACGACGCCGCAGATGCCCTCGCCGTCGCCATCTGCGATGCCCAGACGACACCGTTCGCCGAGCGTGCGGGAGCGATGCCATGAGCCCGTCCATTCGCCTTGACCACGCCATCGTCGAGCGTGGCCTCGCCGAGACGCGCTCCCGCGCGAAAGCCCTCATCATGGCCGGAGACGTCCTCGTCAACGACCAGAAAGAGACCCGCGCCGGGCGCAACATCGGCGAGACCGACATCATCTCGCTGAAAGAGAAGCCCCGTTTCGTCAGCCGTGGCGGAGAGAAGCTCGACAAGGCGCTCGACCAGTTCGGTATCGACGTTACCGGCTTTGTCGCGGCCGATCTCGGCGCCAGCACCGGCGGCTTCACCGACTGCCTGCTGCAACGCGGCGCGACCAGGGTCTACGCCGTCGATGTCGGCTACGGCATCCTTGACGAGCGCATCCGCACCGATCCTCGCGTCATCTCGATGGAGCGAACGAACGCGCGCCATCTCGAGTCACTTCCGGAGCCGGTGGACATCGTCGTGATCGACGTCTCGTTCATCTCGTTGTCCCTCATGTTCCCCGTGGTGAAGCGCATTCTCAAGCCAGGCGGCGTCTGCGTTCCCCTCATCAAGCCGCAGTTCGAGGCCGGCAAGGAGAACGTCGGCAAGCGCGGGGTTGTGCGCGATCCGGCGGTCCACGAGCGTGTCCTGCGCGACGTGCTCGGCTTCGCCCGCGCGAACGGCCTGGCGGTCTCGGGGCTGGTCCCGTCCTCCCTGCGCGGTCCGAACGGCAACGTCGAGTTCCTCGCCCATCTCGTGAATGATCCGACGGCTGCGTCGGCGGACGAGGAAGCACTCATCCAGTCCGCTATGAAAGGGATCGACGAGCCAGCCTGACGACTGGTCGTCAAACTGGCTCGAGCGCCAAACACTCTCCTTTGCGAGAGCGGCCGTTTACCCTAGCATGCAAATATGCTGATTCTGGTATGACAGATATGAGATATTCTGTATGCAGATTCCTTGAAATGCTCATAGGGTGGCCGCTACACTGAAATGGACGGTGGATCTATCAAGGAGCTGGGAGGGAGTCACATGCGCTGTCCCGCAATCACACAACACCACAGGTAGCCGTACATCCCTGCAGCCACTGTAGGGTGTTTTTATTGTCCGGTCGCCAGTGATTGCGGAGCTTTATCGACAAAGTCGTCCATGTTCCGGACGCATCGCATCAACAACTCATCAGGTACCAGTTTTCGCGCAACGCCCTGAACGTCAACGGCGACTCCGAGAGTGCTGCGCTCGCCCGAGAGGTGGAAACGCTTCAATGGATACGAGCCTTATTGCCAGGGGAAGAAGTCAGCGACACCTGCTTTCAGACGAAATCGCTGCAGACTCCCCCGGTTCTGACGAGCAGAACGAGCCGAACCATCAGTTCTACTCTGCCCTGGTTGCCGAGGGCATCGATGTCCAGGACCAACGGCCCGCTCCCAGAGCGAAATCCCGCGTAAACAAGGCCCCCGCGGAAGACATCAACGCCGGCGCTGTCGCCGATTCCGTCCGTCTGTACCTGCAAGAGATCGGCGAGACCGATCTTCTGACGATGGAAGAGGAAGTGTGGCTCGCCACCCGCATGGAGCGCGGGAAGGCTGCCGAGAATCGGCTGAAGAAGAATGGCCTGTCGCACGATGAACGGGCTGATCTCGAGGCCGACAAGGCCGACGGTGATGCCGCCCGCGCCCATCTGATCCAGGCCAACCTGCGACTGGTTGTCTCAGTCGCCAAGAAGTACGTCGGCCGCGGTCTCTCGTTGCTCGACCTGATCCAGGAAGGCAACATCGGCCTGATGAAGGCCACCGACAAGTTCGACTATCACCGCGGCTTCAAGTTCAGCACCTACGCGACCTGGTGGATTCGCCAGGCGATCACCCGCGCGATCTCCGACCAGAGCCGCACTATCCGCCTGCCCGTCCACGTCGGCGAGACCATCAACCGCGTCAAGAAGACATCCCATCGCCTGCAGCAGATCCTCGAGCGCGAGCCAACGCAGGAGGAAATCGCCAAGGCCATGTGCATCACGGACAACAAGGTCCGCCAGATGATGGATGTCTCGCGCCACCCGATGTCGCTCGAAGCCCCGGTTGGCTCCGAAGGGGACGCCTTCCTCGGTGACTTCATCGAGGACGAGGCGCTGGCTGCCCCGATCGACATCGCCGCCCAGCAAATGCTGCGCGATCACATCGGGGCCGCGCTGGATCGCCTCACCGAGCGAGAGCGCCGCATCGTGGTCCTGCGCTACGGCCTCGAGGACGGTCAGTTCCGCACCCTCGAAGAAGTTGGGCGCGACTTCGGCATCACCCGCGAGCGCATCCGCCAGATCGAGGCGAAGGCCCTCCGCAAGCTCCGTCAGCCCGAGTCATCCGCTCCACTCCGCGGCTACCTCGATTAGCGGCAACACAAACCCCGGAACACGGACAAAGCCCCGGTCATATGACCGGGGCGTCTTCGTTTTGCAGCCCCCTGAATATGGAAACTCCTGACGCTCGCGCTCAGGCGATGCTGTGATTGACCACCAAACCTGCATCCAGATGGCTCGTGTCGGCTACTTGAACGACATCGAGGCCGCGACTATCGCAGGACAACCATGTCAACGCACATGAGGGTATGCCGCGCTCCATCAACCACGGATATTGGTCATGCACGGCGTCGTCACCAGCAAGTGTTCGCAGCAAGTCGACCGTTACGCCGCCATGGGCAACGACGACCAACGTTGAGCCCTCGGGCAACTTCCGCGCATGTTCGACTATCGACTCGCTGAACCGCTTCGCCGCCAGCCAAGATGAATCGCCCGACACCGGTGCAAAATGTCGATCCTGCGTTGCCTCCGCCCATTCAACCAGGAACTCATCGATCGACTGACCCGTGGATTCTGGCTCCCAGTTCATGCGCTCGCGGAGTCCATCATCGAGGACAACGGGCAGGCCGGCCACGCTTGAAATCGGCTCGGCGGTCTCCCTCGCCCGTCGCAGTGGACTGGACAGGACCGCGCCGATACGCACCGTCCCGGCGATGAAGCGTGCCGTGGCGTCCGCCTGCTTGTGTCCACGCGGCGTCAGACCCGGGTCTCCCGGCAAGCGTTCCTTCTCGGCATGCTGAACGATGAGTATGTGTGTCATAAGGCCTTCCCGCGTGGAATAGGTCGAAACGCTTTCGTCTTCAGGAATCATCATGCCGCGCCAAGATCAACGATACATTGTGCCCGCCAAACCCCATCGAGTTCGACATGGCGAACGAGACATCCGCCTTCCGCGCCTCGTTCGGGATGTAGTCGAGATCGCAGTCCGGGTCCGGCTCTTCCTGGTTGATCGTCGGAGGCAGGATGCCCTTACCCAACGCGTTGACGGTCAGCACGGCCTCCAGCGCCCCGGCCGCCCCCAGCAAGTGCCCGGTCATCGACTTCGTCGAGCTGATCGGGATCTGGTACGCCGCATCGCCAAACGCCCGCTTCATCGCCATCGTTTCGAGCTTCTCGTTGAGCGGCGTTGAGGTACCGTGCGCATTGATGTAGCCAATATCCTCCGGCGCGATACCGGCATCCTCCATCGCCAGTGTCATGGCCCTCGCGGCACCTTCGCCTTCCGGTCCGGGCTGCACCATGTGGTTCGCGTCATCAGTGATCCCGTATCCAACGACCTCGGCAAGAATCGCCGCCCCACGCGCAATCGCGTGCTCGCGTTCCTCGAGCATCAACGCCGCCGCGCCCTCGGCCAGCACGAACCCGTCACGCCCCTTGTCGAACGGCCGGCTCGCCCGCTCCGGGTCGTCGTTTCGGGTGGACAGCGCGCCCATCGAGCTGAAACCGGCGAGACCCATCCGCGTCACAGCCGCCTCCCCTCCGCCGACAACTATCGCGTCGACGATACCGTTCCGGATCATCAGGGCACCCTCAC
>DATGPC010000079.1:0-3824 GCA_035305265.1 Thermomicrobiales bacterium
GTGGCGGCGTAGAACTCGCGGCCGGCCCAGAACTGGACGATGGTGGCCGGGATCAGCAGCAACGGCGCGAGGGTGCGCTCGCTGATCGGGAGCGGCACGTACATCAGCACCATCATCACGAGACCGATGGCAAGGCTCACGAGGCTCTTGCGCTTGAGATCGGCGATGTGGGCGTCGCGGGCGCGGTCACGCTCCTCCGCCTCGCGCTCGGCGTCGGTCGGGCCCTGCTGCATCGGCGCGACTGGCGCGCCGGCGGCCGGGGTCGGCGGCCCGATGACGATCTCGCCGGGGGTGTAACCGGCCTTCTCGACAACAGCGCGAATCCGGGCGGCGTCGATGCCCGGGCCGACCTCGACGGTTGCCTTCTCGGTCGCGAGGTTCACATTGATGTTGGAGAGACCTTCGACCTTCTCGAGGGCGCGCTCGACGCGCCGGACGCAGGCGGCGCAGGTCATGCCGCCGACGTCGAAGCTGGTCGTGATGCCGGAAGGCCCGGGTGCAGGGGCGGCCGGCGTCGGCGTCTCGATGCGGATCGCGCCGGGTTTGTAGCCGGCCTTCTCGACCGCCTTTCGGAGGTCGTCAGCGGAGACACCCTCGCTCATGGCGACGCTGGCGGTCTCGTTGGCGAGGTTGACGTTGACCTCCGAGACGCCGTCGACCTTCTCCAGCGCTTTCTCGACGCGGCGGACACACGACGCGCACGTCATGCCCTCGACGGGAAATGTCGAGCGCTGCTGGTTCCCTATCGATTCCTGCACCATCTGCGGTGTCCTGACCTGAATCCTCGTAAGGGCGCACGCTGATGCCCCGTTGTTCATGTCTCGATTATACCCCTTGGGGGTATATTGCCGCAACGGGGGACGTTGGGGAGGGGTGGTCCGGTCCACAGTGGGGGAGTCGCCTGATGTACCATATGAGGACGACAATCGGGTACGGAGCACCCACTGAAGGGCCATGCGACGTGCGCGTCGAGGCCGGTCGCAGCACGCTCCGGTATTCCGCAGGAGGATCTTCCCTTGGTGGATCGTTCACGCCCCAATCCTGCACGCCGCCCGGGGATTGCCCCACGGGCCGCCCAGACCACCGGCGAGGCACAGGACACCATGACCAACAGCAACCAGCGCGAATGTCCATGGTGCGGGAGCAACAACACATCGTTTTTCAAGCGCGGGCTGACCGGGCCCACGGACGAGCGCGATCAATACATCACCTGCCATGACTGTGGCCGCCTGACCTACGAGATCGTGTCGCGGACGAGCCGCGACATGCGGGTCGGGCAGTTTCGCGCGGGCGGGACGTTCCGGGATCATGCCCGCCAGACGAAATACACCATCAACCGCGTACTCAAGGTCGGGATGAACGAGTTCCTGCTCTACGTCAAGCCGATCTTCCCGTCGCCGGACGAGCGACGGTAGCCCCCGCGGCCATCACGACCCAACGCCTACACAAGGACAGACAGTACCCTTAATGAGCGACGCATCAGCATCCGCAACCACATCGTCGGCGTCGATCGAGACCGAGGTCTCCCGCCGGCGTACCTTCGCTATCATCTCTCACCCGGACGCCGGCAAGACCACGCTGACCGAGAAGTTGCTGCTTTATGGCGGCGCCGTGCAGCTTGCCGGGTCGGTGACCGCGCGCAAGACGCAGCGGCACGCCGCGTCGGACTGGATGGATATCGAGAAGGAGCGCGGCATCTCGATCACTTCGACCGTGCTGGCCTTCCCGTATCAAGGGAAGCAACTCAACCTGCTCGATACGCCAGGTCACCAGGACTTCTCGGAGGACACCTATCGCGTGCTGACGGCGGTCGACAGCGCGGTGATGGTGCTGGACGGCGCACGCGGCATCGAGCCGCAGACGTTGAAGCTCTTCGAGGTCTGCCGGCGACGGCACACGCCAATCTTCACGTTCATCAACAAGATCGACCGGCCGGCGAAGGCGCCGCTCGACCTGATGGACGAGATCGAGCAGACGCTGGGGATGCAGACCTATCCGCTGAACTGGCCGATCGGCGACGGACCGGATTTCCGGGGCGTTTACGACCGGATGACGAATACCGTGCAGCTTTTCGAGCGCACGGAGCACGGTTCGAAGCGCGTTCCGGTGCAGGTGAGTGACCTGAGCGACCCGATGCTGGCGGAGAAGATCGGCGACCAGCTCGCCGAGCAGCTGCGCGAGGATATCGAGCTGCTGGAGCTGGCCGGGACGCCGTTCGACCTCGACGAGGTGCTCGCCGGGCGGCTGACGCCGGTCTCGTTCGGGTCGGCGCTGACGAACTTCGGCGTGCAGCTCTTCCTCGACAACTTCATCCAGTACGCGCCGCAACCGAAGCCGCAGGAGACGACGAAGGGGACGATGGAGCCGACGGACGAGCGGTTCTCCGGCTTCGTCTTCAAGATCCAGGCGAACATGGACCCGCGTCACCGGGACCGCGTGGCGTACTTCCGCGTCGTGCCCGGCAAGTTCGAGCGGGACATGGACGCGTGGCATCCAAGGCTCGGCCGGAAGGTGCGTTTGAACCGGCCGATGCGCCTGTTCGGGCAGGACCGGGAGACGGTTGACGAAGCGTACGCCGGGGACGTGGTCGGGCTGATGAGCACCGGGACGTTCACGATCGGCGATACGATCTCCAGCGAGGATGTGGGGCTGTTCCCGCCGATGCCGAGGTTCCAACCGGAGCATTTCGCCCGGCTGCGGCATGCGCGAGCCGACAAGTACAAGCAGTTCCTGAAGGGCATCACGCAGATCGAGGAGGAGGGCGGCATCCAGCTCTTCTACCCGGTCAGCAGCGGCAGCCGCGAGCCGATCATGGCGGCGGTGGGCGTGCTGCAGTTCGACGTGGTGACGTCGCGCCTGGAGGCGGAGTACAACGTCGAGACGATCATGGAGCCGTTGACGTTCACGGCGGCGCGGTGGGTCTCCGGGGATGATGCGGAGATCAGCGCGATCGGGTCGGGGCGCGGCCGGATGCGCGCGGAAGACCGCGATGGCCGGCCGGTGATCCTGTTCTCGACGGAGTGGGACCTGCGGTACGCCGAGGAGAATGCGAAGGACGTGACGTTCTCGGCGCTAGCGGGGATCTAGCGAAAATCGCGTATTGGACGCAGCTGACGAGCCGGCCCGTTTCTAGGGAGCCGGCTCGTTTCGTGTCGGCGCGCACCCGGCCCTGTCATATGGCACTATGTGTGGTGGTTAATCGCCCTGCAATCCGCCAGAAGGAGATACCCGTTTTGGCAACCGCAACATCACACCAGGCCCTTCCGCACTGGAACCTCGATCAGTACTTCCCGGGCGTCACGTCACCGGAGTTCGCGAACGGTTTCGCGGAGCTCAAGCGCAAGGTCAGCGAGTTCTCCAACATCGTCGACGAGATCACCGGCGGGGCATCCGACCCGGTGGCGGCGCATGACCGCGCGATGGCGGCGTTGATCGATGCGCTGGAAGACGCGTCGCTGATCATGACGTACCTCTCGACCACGCTCGCGGTGAATTCGCGGGACGATGACGCCCAGCGTGCGATCAGCGAGGCGCAGATCGCGCTGATCCCGCTGCGGCAGGCGAACACGCGGCTGACGGCGTGGATCGGGGAGCAGGACGTCGAGCACCTGATCGCCTCGTCGGAGCTGGCGCGTCAGCACGAGTTCCTGCTCCGCAAGACGAAGATCGAAGCCGAGCACCTGATGTCGCAGGAGGAAGAGGCGCTCGCAAGCGAACTGACGCTCTCCGGCGGCTCGGCGTTCGGCAAACTGCACGACGACCTGACCTCGCAGATCATGGTGCGCTTCGAGAAGCGGCCGGGCGAGGAGGTCGAGCTGCCGATG
>DATGPC010000080.1:0-2450 GCA_035305265.1 Thermomicrobiales bacterium
CGGCACGAATTGCCTTTACCACACGCCCTACGCGATCAAGGTCCTGGAGCGGAACCTCCCGCTCTTCCTCGAGAAGCCGGTCGGCATCAACGAGGAGCAGCTGGCGCAGCTCAACGACGCCATGCGGGCCTCGAAGAGCGACGTCGTCGTCTCGTTTCCCCTCCGCATGTCGGCGCTTGCGATCATGGCGAAGGAGATCGTCGACAGTGGCGTCATCGGCACCGTCGAGAATGTCCAGGCGATCAACAACGTGCCGTTCTATGGCTCGAACTATTACCACGGCTGGATGCGTGACGAATCGCTGACCGGCGGCCTGTGGCTCCAGAAGGCGACGCACGACCTCGACTACCTGACGTACCTCATTGGCCAGGCGCCGCAGCGAATGGTGGCGGTCGAGAGCAAGACGGTCTTCACCGGCGATATGCCGGCCGGGCTTTACTGCCTCGATTGCCCGATCAACGACACCTGCCCCGAGAGCCAGAAGAATCTCTTCTACATGCAGGGCATCCTCGACGATATGCACAACGCCGAAGACTGGTGGGACGGTCGGTGGCAGTGCAGCTTCGCCGTCGACACCGGCAACCACGACTCGGCGACGGCGATCCTGCAGTACGCCAGCGGCATGCACATGACCTACACCCAGAACTTCTACGCCCGGCGCGGGGCGGCGAAGCGCGGCGCGACCCTGATCGGCTACAAGGGCACCGTCAGCTTCGACTGGTACAGCGATGAGGTTGTGGTCCATCACCACCACACGGCGCGGGTCGAGCGTCACAAGCTGGAGGCGACCGGCGCCGGGCATCATGGCGGCGACCGCGAGCTGGCGCGCGACTTCCTCGCGATCCTGCACGGGACCGGCAAGAGCCGCGCGACGCTGGCGGACGGTATCCTCAGCGCGCAGCTCTGCCTGATGGCGAAGAGGAGCTGCGAAACGAACGGGTTCGTGCCGTTCGAGCCGCTGCCCGGATTCGAGTCCGTGACGCGGGCGGATGCACCGACCTCGACAAAAGCGGGTGTTTCGACCCCTGGCGCATAAAATCGCGTATCATTCGCGAAACATCCGAGATTCGTTCTTCGTTGAAATTGGCGAAGCGACGAATTGCGCTGTGTCCGGGTTCCCCGGGTACCTGCTCCCGAGCCCGACGCGCCGTGAGGCGTCGTCCAAATAACAGGAAGGCTGGATACTGTTGACTATCTGGATCAAGAAGGGTGGCCGCGAGCGCGGCCCTGGCGCTGCCATGGGTCGGCGGCAATTCGTGCGAGGCGCAGCGGGCGCCGCGACGGCGGCTGCTGCAGGTGGGTTCATCCTGCCGAACGGCATCGGCGCGCAGGAGAGCAGTCTCGATATCCCGCCGTCGCAGAACCTCTCGACGCCGGAATCTCCGCGCGGTATCCGTATGGATGAGGGGTTGCTCCCTGACCATCGCCTGATCATGTATTACGGCTTCCCGGAAGAGAACCGGATGGGCATCCTCGGCGAGTTCCCGCCGGAAGAGCTGCTGCCGAAGCTCGAGGCCCAAAAGGCCGAGTACGAAGCCGTCATCAATGACCGCCCCTGGAAGATGGGCTTCGAGCTGATCGCTTCCGTCGCCCAGCGCGATCCGGGTCCGGATGGCAAGTACATCGCCGATACCGGTGGCGAATGGCTGGACATGTACACCCAGTTCACCGAGCAGAACGACATGTTCTTGCTGCTGGATGTCCAGATGGGCCTCAAGACGCCGAAGGAGGACTACGAGGGTCTCGAGCGCTGGCTGCGCTACGACCACGTCCACCTCGCGATCGACCCCGAATTCCACGTCCTCGAAGGCGAGACGCCGGGTATCGACCTCGGCTCGATCACGGCGGAGGATGTCGCCGAGGCGCAGCAGTGGCTGCTGGACATCGCGAACAAGTACGGCACCTCGCGCAAGATGCTCCTGCTGCACCAGTTCCACGTCTACTCGGTGCAGGACAAGGAGCATATCCAGCCCGTGGACGGTGTCGACCTCGTCCTGAACATGGACGGCTGGGGCCCGCCGCACATGAAGCTGGAGACCTGGAGCGTCGTTATCCAGCAGCAGCCGATTCAGTACAACGGCATCAAGCTGTTCTACCGGCAGGACGACCCGCTGATGACCCCGGCGGAGATCATGGCGCTGGAGCCGACCCCGGACGTCATCAACTACCAGTAAGCGATTCGTTCGCCCGAACGAACTCGACGCCCCGATGGAGATGCTCCATCGGGGCATCTTGCGTCAGCCTTGAACCCAACCCATTCCGGAGAGAGAAACCCCGGTAGCCACGGCCCCGTGGTGGCCGGGGTCGATTCATACGCGCGATTACCCCTGAAGCGGGAAGACGGCAACCCGCTCCAGTGGCGGATAGTCGGCGAGCCCAATCTCCTCGATCGTGGCGGCGAGGGGTAGGGGAGGCAGGGACTCCCGGACAGCGGCAAGGGCCGCTTCAAG
>DATGPC010000081.1:0-4006 GCA_035305265.1 Thermomicrobiales bacterium
CCTCGAGCACCTCCACTGGATGGACGACTATCTCGAAGACAGGTCGAAGAGCAACTCCTTCTTTTCGTCGGTCAATACCTGCATGATCCTGACCTACAAGCTCGACCCGAACGCGAGCAAGCGCTACTCGAACTACTTCGATATCCGCATCACGTTCGAGCGCGAAGTCAAGCCGGACGGCAAGATGGACATCTACATGCTGGCGCAGGCCGACCCGACCTACACCTGCAACTTCGGCGAGTTCGTGGGCGGCTAGCTCAGTCGGATCGTTCGGGGAGCACCCCGATCCAGACCGGGTAGTCCGGGTCGCCGGCTTCGAACATGATCCAGACGGTATCGCCGATATCCGGCACGGTGTGCTCGCCCGGGGGCACGCAAGCCTCTGCCCAGGAGAGGTTGTAGAGCGTCACGCCCGGGATCTCGACGAGTAGGCGGGAGCAGTCGTCGGGATCCGCGTTGTCGCGGACGATGGCGCAGTAGAGGCCGTAGAGCTCGGTGGTCATGGCGCGGAGCGCATGTTCCCTTGGCTCAGGGTGTCGAGCGATTTAAGCGGACATCCGACAGGAGTCCGCCACCCGATTGCGCGGCGCGACACTTCCTTCCTGCGCCTTCTGCAGCAAGTTGATCAGACGCGCGATCTTCTCCGGATGTGTTGGACGTTTTGGCCTCCCCACCAGGACTGGCTTGCTCCCGAAGATCCCCGCGAATCCCCCTAGGAGAAAGAACAAGGAGAGGCCCAGCGTGAAAGGTGCCAACACAATGCCGATGAGGACCATGATGCATCCTTCACACCCTATGAGATGCGCTCCGATTCGAGTGCAGGGACCGTATGTGTGCGTGAGTGAGGACAGATGCGAGACGGTGCTCATTCGCCCACCGTGCCTGCGTCTCGAACACGCCCGGTCTTCGTGTCTACGGCAAGGAACGCGGTTCCGCCGACATAGGGGCCGAGGGGTCCTCCACGCTTCACCTCGAACAGCAACTCGCGCTCCGGGTCGAAGTTGTAGAGGCCCACCGGAGGGTCGGTGCAGGGGATCGCATCGAGCCAGTCTCGCAAGAAGGCGCGAGCGGCCTCGCGGGCTTCGTCAGGGGTGAGATCAGGGGGTGAATCCTGCAAGGGTGTTGTCATCGTTTGCCACCTGTTGCGTACGGGATCGCGGGGTGCATCATGTCGCGACCGCCCTCGCCATGTAAGTCGCCCCCGCCCCATACCCCTCAAGCCGGCGCTCCAGCATCTCATCCACCTCCACCACCTCGAATCCGTGCCGCCGCCAGTAGCGCGATGCGGTCCCGATGGCCACGAGGAAGATCCGCTCGAGGCCAGCCGATCGGGCGGCGCCAAGGACCGCGTCGAAAAGCCGATCCGCGGCGCCAGACCTGCGCGCGGCCGGGATGACGGCGAGGTCGTGCAGGTACAGGCTGTCGGTATCGGGGGCCGGGGTGTAGTCGAGACCGCCCAGCTCGGGCACCTCGCCGAAGGTCCAGGGGAAGGCGACGACGTATCCGACGGCGACGCCGCCGGATTCCGCCACGAACGAGAAGTCGGCATGCGCGGACAGCTTCGCGGCGAACGACTCGACCGACTCGATGAAATGCCCGCTGTAGCATTCCCGCTGGATGCGGGCGACGTCCGCGAGGTCCTTGGTCGATAGGCGTCGGATCTTCACGTGTTCATGTCTGGGCCAAGGTTGAAGCCGATCGTCGCTACCGGGTGAACGCCAGCCGCGACCAGGTCACCCCGGCCCTGCGATTCTCGGCCTGCAGCGATTCCGTGGCTACATCGAGCACGCACCGCAGGCCACTGTGCTCCGCCAGCCCGACGGTCTCGTGCGCGGACACTTCGAACATGCGGCGCCCGGGCGGTCGCGGTCCGTGACGCAGCGCCATGACGAGCACGCCGCCTGGCGCAAGCAGCCGGGCGAGTACTGGCATGCCTACCGCGCGCTCCGGCGTGGATAGATGCATCCACACGGCCGTCACCATGATGAGCCCGAATCGCTGCAAGCTCGGATCGAGCGACGCCAGGTGGGGCAGGCCGTCATCGACCCAGGTGATGCGCGGCGACGGATGATGGGCAGCGGCGAATTTCCGGAAGGCGTCGGTCGGCTCGACCGCAATGACCCGATGCCCCTGTTCCGCCAGCCAATGGGCGTCCGCGCCCGTGCCGGCGCCCACGTCGAGGGCCGCGACGGGCGAGGTGGGCAGGAGGTGCATCACGGCCTCGTGCTTGACCGGGAACGCCAGGGCCTCGTACTGCGCGATGAGGGTTGCCGCGTTCTCGGCATAGCCCTGCGTGCCCGGGATCACGCGGATGCCAGCCTCGCGAGCGTCTCGCCGATGCCCTGCCGGTACGGCGTCGCCCGCAGCCCGAAAGCCGACTCGATCTTGCCGCTGTCGAACCGGTAGTCGTATTCGAACGGGTACATCATTTGGCAGGGGAGGTGACGGCCTGTGCGTGCACCACCCGGTTCCGTCCCGTCGATTTCGCGATGTACAGGGCCCGGTCCGCCTCGTCGAACAGGAACTTCTCCGCCTTCTGGTCGTCGGGCGTGATCGATGCGACGCCGACGCTGACGGTCACCCGCTGCGACCCGCCGAAGACCAGGCCGAGGTCGCTGACCGATCTGCGGATCGATTCGGCGATCGCCTGCGATTCCGCGACCCCGGTGCTTCCCAGCACGATCGCGAACTCGTCGCCACCGATCCGGGCGGCAAGGTCGCCGGGCCTGCGCGAGTGCGCCAGCAGCGCCCGGGCGATCTCGACGAGGCACTGGTCGCCGGCGGGATGCCCGAGCTCGTCGTTGTACTCCTTGAAGTGATCGATGTCGATGAGGACGAGGCTGATCGTCGAGCGGTCGCGGATGGCCCTTCGCACCTCGCTGCTGCGGAACTGGTCGAAGTACCGGCGATTCGCCAGGCCGGTGAGCGGGTCATGCAGGGCCAGGTGCTGCGCCCGTTCCTCGGCGAGCCTGCGCTTGGTGATGTTGGAATGCGAGACGACGAACAGGCGGTCGGGCGCCCCCTTCAGGGGGTACACGCTCATCATGAACCAGCGCTTCTCGGTCGGGCTGTGGCACGGGTACTCGTGGTAGAAGCTGTCGCGCCTGCCGGCGAGCACATCGGCCATGCCTTTGGCCGCCTCGCCCGCGATGCCGTCGCCCGCGGCAAAGGCGCAATCGATCACCTCGAGATAGTTGGAGCCGACGCACGAGAAGCCGGACGAGATTCCGTTCTCGGCGCCAAAGCGCGTCCAGGCCTCGTTGACATCGATGATGGCGCCCGTGTGGTCGATGATGGCGATCTGCGAATCGAGCGAGTCGAAGACCAGGGCGCGCAGGGTGGTCCGGTCATGCATGTCGCGTGATTCCCTCGGGGGCGATGCGATGGGCGTCCATCGGTCCGGGCGGCGTCCCAACGTGGTCCGGTACCCGCTTGGAATATAGTATTCGTTGCCCGGGGCGCATGCCCCCGACCTACCAGCCTCTTCTACGGATATCGAATCCAATGCAAGTACTCGTCCGGACCGACAGCAACCTGAGCGCAGGAGACCTGCAGAGCTACGTCGAATCCGCCGTGACCGGCGCGGTCGGCCGGTTCGGCCAGCAGGTCACGCGGGTGGAAGCCCACGTGGGCGACGACAACAGCCGCACCAAGTCCGGGGCCAAGGACATCCGGTGCACGCTCGAGGCGCGCATCGCGGGGGCCAAGCCGGTGGCCGTGACTCACCAGGCCGAGAACGTCCGGCTGGCGGTCGATGGCGCTGCCGACAAGCTGCAGAAGGCGCTCGACTCCACGCTCGGCAAGCTCGAGGACCGTCGGCGCCAGGGCGTCGGCACCGGCAAGCTGGCCGCGGACCTGGCGCAGGACGAAGAAGGGTCGGAGCCGGAAGAGGGGCCGGAACTGGACGACGAGGAAGGGGAGCCGGACGAGCGGGAGTGAGTCGATCGGACCGGGGTCAATCCGTCCGAAGAGGGCGCCCGAACTAGATGTCGATCAAACGGGGCTA
>DATGPC010000082.1:0-6573 GCA_035305265.1 Thermomicrobiales bacterium
GCGCGACGGATCGTACCGGACGTTCTTTGGCGTGCAGACGATGCCGCAGGTGGCGGTGGACCACGATCCCGCCGCCGACTGGCTGATCGACGCGGCCATCTTCTGGTTGAAACGCGGCGTCGATGGATACCGCCTGGATTACGCGAAGGGGCCGTCGCTGTCCTTCTGGTCCCGCTTCCGGAAAGCATTGCGGGAGGTCAACCCGGACGTCGGGCTCATCGGCGAGATCGTCGAGGATGCCGACGCGATGAAGTCCTACATTGGCCGGATGGACGGTACCCTGGACTTCCTTTTCCTCCAGCAAATTCGCGCGTTCCTCGGGTTCGGGTTGATCGGCGCGGATGAGTTCTGGCGGTTCCTGGCGCGGCACCTGGAGTATTTCGCGGACGGACCGGTGCTGCCGACATTCCTCGACAACCACGACATGAACCGGTTCCTGTGGATCGTTGGTGGCGATGTCCGGCGCCTCAAGATCGCGGCGTTGCTGCAGATGGCGCTGCCGGGGCCGCCAATCATCTACTACGGAACCGAGGTTGGCCTGAGCCAGTGGCACGACCTGGAGTACGAGGACGGCTCACGCCGCATGGAGGAATCCCGCACGCCGATGCTGTGGGGCAAGGAGCAGGACCGGGATTTGCTGGAGTTCTACCGGAGCCTCGTCTTCTGGCGAACGCGGTGGGGTGTTCACTCCATGAAGCCCCGGCTGGTACACGCGGGCGCGGACGGCCTCCTGTTGTTCCTGGTGGGGAGCTGGCTGGTGGTCATCAATGCCTCGAGCGAGGAGCACAATGTGGATCTCGGCGTGCGGGGATCCATGTGGCTTGCGCTGGCGACCGGAAACGATGTGCAATTGCACGGAGAGCTGTTGCGCGTGCCCTCGATGGGCGGAGCGATCGTGGCAGCCGAATCGATGATGTAACGTCACTCAACCCGGGAGACGCGTGTGCGAACGGCAACTGTCCATATCCAGATCGAACCGGCGCTCGGGCGCGCGGCGAACGAGCTGTTGCCAACGCTGCTCGCCCATATGGAGGATCAGACGGTCATCCTCCCCTCCTCCCTCGATGCGAAGGATCCGGTGGCGGGCGAGATTATGGCGGCGCTTCCGGACGGTGCGGAAGGACGTGTCCTGCTGCCGGTCAGCGGCGGCGCGGCGCGACGGGCGTTTCTGAGCCCAACCGTGCTGGGGGACTGGCGCGACATGCCGATCCTGGCGCCGGGTTCGCGGCTGGAATCCGCGTTGATGCCAGGCGCGATCTCCAGCGCACGACATCGAATCGTCGCCGTGGACGTCGTCGAGGTGGCGCGGCATGGACCGTTCGTGCTGGATCTCACCGCCCGGTACCTGCATCCTCGCCAGCGGATTCGCGCGGTCACGGACAGCGCAAGGAGCGAGTTGGTAGCGGAAGTCGCGAGCGCCGTCGGGATCGATCTGTACGTCGTCAGCCTCACACTCCGCGAAGGGACGTTCATGGCCGTGACCACGGACGCGATCGCGGCGGAGCTGGTGGCCCTCGCGCTGTCGGAGCGATGCATCGGGTCGACCCGCGCGTTCACGGGGCCGTGGGAAGATGCGGTGGTGCAACGGGCGACCGAGCTCGAGCTTGGGGTCCTGTTGCCGTCGCGGATCCGGCTGTTGCCAGCGGGAAGCGCCGCGACGCAGCCGTGGGCGGACGAGATTACCGAGCATGTTCGACGACGACTTGGCATCCCGGGTACGTCGAACATGCGACCGTGACGACGTTGGCACGTGTCGTGCATTTTCGCCATCAGTGGCGGTCGGCATGTACAAGCGGCGACAGATTTGCTACGCTTGATTATCATAACCAAGGCTCAATGGCGAGCAGCGATCGTCCCTTCATCATTCTTCTTGTCGCTGGAGCAAAGGGCAGCAGCCGTGGAAAAGCTACTGAATGCACTTCGTGAATGGATCGGCAACGCGCTTCGGGGGCCCCAGCCGGTGCCGGTACGGGTGCGATCGAACAATCGCTAGGGTGGCTTGCTGCCCGACCGGGTAGCCGGACCTGCGAAACTGAATTGGAACCGGCCTCCCGGGAGTTCTTACGTTGACCTCCTCCTCCCCAGAACATTCGGGCTGCCGACCGTGGATTCCGCTCGTGACGATTCTCATCGTCGCGAGCGTTCTGCTTTCCGGATGCATCCCGGGGATGGCCGGGTCACCGGGCACGACGTCTTGCCTCGAGCGTGTGGACGCGGAGCCCGTGCCTGTCACCGGCGTTTTCATCCAGCCGGACGACGGCTATGCGCCTGTGATCGACGAGTTCGCCGCAGCGCAATGCACGATCGATCTCAACATCTACATGCTGACAGACGACACGGTCTTCGAAGCGCTGATCGGTGCGCGGGAGCGGGGCGTAGCAGTTCGCGTCATCCTCGAGCAGCATCCGTTCGGCATGTTCGGTGACCAGCAGGAAGCGTATGAACGCCTGGAGGATGGTGGAGTCGACGTTCGATGGGCGCCCGATGTCTTCCGGTTCTCGCACGCCAAGTATTTCGTGGTCGACGAGAAAGTCGCCGTCATCATGAACCAGAACCTCACCGGCGCGGCGTTCAACTCGAACCGCGAGTTCGGCGTGGTGACGACGGAGCCGGACGACGTTGCGCAGCTCGCGGCCATCTTCGAGGCGGACTGGGTTGGGTCACCGGATGACGCTCCGGGCGGGTCACTGGTGGTGAGCCCGGACAATGCGCGAGACGAGGTGGTACGGCTGATCGGGCGTGCGGTCACGTCGATCGATGTCTACGCAGAGCTCTTTCGTGATGACGAGGTAATGGCTGCGATCGAGGCGGCCGTCGCGCGAGGGGTTCGCGTGCGGCTGATCATGAACGCCTCGCTCGATCCAGAGGACGTGGAGTCGGTCACCCATCTCGCGGCTTCAGGCGTGGAGGTGCGGTTGACGCGCGCGATCTACATCCATTCGAAGGTCCTGATCGTCGATGGTGAGCAGGCGCTTGTGGGATCGATCAACTACTCGATGACCTCTCTCGACCTCAACCGGGAAGTGGCGATATTGATCGACGATCCGGCCCTGGTGGCCCGGATCGTGCCGATCTTCGAGCGAGACTGGACGCGAGCTGTACCGCCGGAGAACGTGATCTAGGAGTCGCTGGACACCCCCTTGACATGTACGTCGTGAACGCATATAGTGTCCGTACAGTCCCATGGGCTGGGGAGTGATCTCCCATCAACCGGAGACGGATATCGGCGGACATCGCTGCGGGGCTTTGTCCATTCCCGATCCGTCAACGGGGCCCGAAGGCGAACGATACGCGTTGCGGGGCGTCGTATCGAAACGATTCGGGCCATGATACCGATCACCTCCAGCCCGGCGGGACTGTTGTGATTTAAGCGAGTGGACCCGATTCGCCTCACCTGCTCTATGAGACAGACAAAAGAAAGCGCCTCCCCATCTTGGGGAGGCGCTTCTTGTTGTCTGGTAGCCCGTAGGGGATTCGAACCCCTGATCTCCGCCTTGAGAGGGCGGTGTCCTAGGCCGCTAGACGAACGGGCCAAGTGACAACGTTGAAGAGGATACTATACGCCCTGTGCCGAGTCAAATTCCCGATTCAGCCCCCTACGGCGCGATGCGGTGGCGGCTCCAGGTGCCGTCGTTTTCCCTCACATATCGCAGCCGGTCGTGGAGGCGATTCGGCCTCCCCTGCCAAAATTCGATGCGATCGGGCTCGATGCGGAACCCTCCCCAGTGGTCCGGCCGCGGGATCTCCGGCGCATCCGCATAGTGCGACTCGATCTCGTCGAAATGTTGCTGGAGCCAGGCGCGGTCCGGGATCGGTTGGCTCTGTGGCGAGGCGAGGGATCCAATCTGGCTGCCGCGCGGCCGGGAGTGAAAGTACTCGTCCGATTCTTCCGGTGGAAGCTTGTGCGCGACGCCGGACCAACGGACCTGACGCTGGAGGGATGGCCAGTAGAACAGCACCTCGACGTGCGGATTGGCCGCGATCTCCCTCCCCTTCTGGCTTTCGTAGTTGGTGAAGAAGACGATGCCCCGTTCGTCGAAGCGCTTCATGAGGACGGTCCGGGCCGACGGGCGACAGTCCGGCCCCACGGTCGTGACGATCATGGCGTTCGCCTCGACGATGTCCGCGGTCGCGCGAGCCTCGTCGAACCATCGCTCGAATTGCTGGATTGGGTCGTCGAGCGCTTCATGGTCACCGAGGTGATCCAGCTCGTAGGACATGCGCATCGAAGGAACGTTCTTCGTCATTCAACAACTTCTTTGTGGAGTTCGCGTTGCCGGCTGCAGGAAGGAGAGAATCGCTCGCGCGATCTCCTGCCCGATGTAATCTTACGCGAGATATCGCGAATCAAACGCTTGTGAGGAAGATGATGTCTGCCGCCGTCTCTCGAAGCTTCCGGAAACTCACCGTCACCATCGCTGCCGGCCTGATGGCAGGAGCCATGCTCGTCTCGCCGGCGGGCGCGGAGGAAGGCGTCAGTTGCGAGATGGTGCCCCTGGAGTTGCCATTGTTCGACGGGACGCCCGTCGCGACCTTCGCGACGCCGGAAGCGTCGCCTGTCGCGGTGTCCCTGCCCGATTCCCAGGTAGAGGAGGTCCTTCAGCAGTACGTGGCCTGCGTGAACACCGGCGACCCGACGTTGGTGTGGGCCATGTTCAGCCCACGCTGGTTCTCCACCGAGTTTGCCGATCCGGAGGAGCATTATCTCCCCGCCTTCGAGCAGATGCTGTCAATGGAAGGCGAACCTCCAGCCGTCCCGCTCCAGCTCGTCGAGGTCCAGAACGTGGAACGGCTGGATGATGGTCGCGTTGCCGTGACAGCGAAGTTCCAGTCGGGCGATCAGTCCTGGACGGACCGGCTCGTTCTCGTTGCCGTTGACGGCCAGTGGTTGATCGACGAGGTCGAGCCGATCGATCCGCTGCCGTAGAGGATGTCGAGGTCCTTTTCCCCAAAGACAAAAAGAGCGCCCTAATGGGCGCTCTGTTGCGTATGTCCCTGCGACGTTACGGATCCGGTGTCGCGGCGGCCATGCCGAGGAGCTCCGGGCGCTCCATCGTGTGCTCGGATGAGGAGGGGGAAGTCTCCTGATAGGTGGCCTTCCCCTTGTAGCTGTCACGGATCATGCGCCGCAGGAGGTGGACGAATTCGTCATCTCCGCGTGACCCGGCGAGCCAGATTCGGACGTCCCGGCCGCGACCGATCACCTGGAGCGACGCACCTGCCGGCGATCGGTAAACGCCGGCGAACTCGGTCCAGCGGCGGAAGCCGCCCGGATTGATGCGAATGCCCCGGGTGGTGATGGTGTACGACTGAGGGATGCAGAGAAGGGCGATGGCCGAGATCGCCACGACGGCCAGCCACCACGGACTCGCGTAGCCAGACACGACGATCGTCAGCGCGACGAGCATCGTGGCGACGTTCGCCACGGCATGACGCTTCATTCGCGCGAGTAAGGGGATCGGAGTTTTTTGAATGACGGCACCTTCGGTCCGGCGGTTGAACAGCGCGAACGTGCTCAACCAGGTCCACAAGATGCAGGCCGGGATCAGGAGGAAAAGGAATTGTTCCATAAGTGACTGCTCGTGTGGAGAAAGCACGATCTTCGCGAACGTGAGGCAGGATTACTGTCGACGCGGACCCGAGTGGCTCCCCTGGCGTGTTCAATGTCCGAAGCCAAACCGGAAAAGAGGCAGGTGGTGCAGTGTTTGCGCCACCTCCACTATTTTACACCCTGCTCCCCATTGGGGTGTCACACGGTTGTTAACGGCAACGGTGTTTCGCCAGCATCAGGGGACGCTGTTCGTCCCCGCTGGCGTAGCCGCCACCGCACGCTCCTGGAGCGACCGGGGTACCTCGATCCGGTAGATACCTGTTTCGTTCTGGAAGTACAGCCAGGTGTCGTCATGGGCGAACCCGACGATTGGGAGGAAGAGTCCCATGCCTCGATAGACCGGCTCGCTCGCCTGATAGTCACCATAGAGCTGCACATCCACCTGCCAGTCTCCTGCAAGGTAGCTCGCCGCGTCCGCGCGGTTGAAGCAGGCAATGAACTTCGACGCCGGGGAGATGCGGTCACAGGTGCCGGTGATCTTCTGCCAGGTTTCGGTCTCCCAATCGCCCGGGAGATCTGGCTCCATCTGGCCCTCGGGGAGGATGTCGACATCGTTCGCTTGGGTGTCGATGACCACGGCGGTCGTTTGGCTGCTGTCGCTCCCGGGGCCCCGGAGAAGCAGATGGTTTCCCTCAGGATCGTTCGCGATGAAGTCGATTGATTCGAGCGGGATGTCCAGGATCTCGCCGGTCTCGATGTCGCTCAGCACCATGCCGGCGTCGGCGGGACGGGCGATGTAGTCGGCGCGATACGCGTAGCGCTCCCGGCCAATTCCGGTGTACTCGCCGAGCGGGACGACGATGAGGACCGCGCCGTCGTCGCCGCTCGCGAGCTCCTCCGCATCCTTGCCAGGAATCAGGTTCAACTCACGGGCGATGTTGAATCGAAGCTCGTCGAACACGACAAGCGGGATGCCGACAATCAGGGTGAGCGCGGCGAGCGCAAGCAAGGTTCGCACGATC
>DATGPC010000083.1:0-9147 GCA_035305265.1 Thermomicrobiales bacterium
CCTTGATCGGGTTGGCGGCATCTGGGCACCGCAATCCGGCCAGCAATACAGGCGCGATATCTGCGATGATGGGACCAATATGAGATGTGGGTCCTATCAGGAGAACGCAGGTCGATGAAAACCTACAGGCCCATCCCGGCCGCAGAGATCGAAGACCGCCTCACGCGGTTTCTGGAATCGCGTCTCGGCACATGGCCACCGCGCGAAACCCTCACCCTCAACCCGTGCCCCCTGCGCGACGAACCCGCCTGGGACGGCTCGATTCGTCCGTGGGTCGGCATCGAAAGTCCGCAAGGCACCGTTATCTCCTACTCGGAGAAGGTCTTCCCGGAAGCCGCCAACCTCGATCCCGTCACTGTCGAGGACGAGCTGATGCAGTCCGACGCCTACATGACCATCCCGCGCCTCTTCGGCCGCCCGGACATGCACTTCGGACGCGCGGTCTTCCGCTACATTGACCAGCCGGCCGACTTCCCGGATGCCGGCGAGTGGGTCCCCCGCGACGACCCCCGCCTCCCCGACTGGCTCCGGCCCTTCAACGGCGACGTGCTTGTGGTCTGGGACGAGGACGGGAAGTACGCGGCAGGCGTTGGCCTGAAGCGTCACAACGAGCTTGGCGCAGAGATCGCCGTTGGCACCGAGCCGCAGCATCGCGGCAAGGGACTCGCCCGCATGCTCGTCGCCCAGGCCGCCCGGGACATCCTCGCCGAAGGCGGCATCCCGATGTACCTCCACGGCGACCACAACGCTGCGTCCGGCCGAGTCGCCGACGCCGCCGGCTTCCCCGATCGCGGCTGGCACATCATCGAGGTCCGCTTCACCCCACCCGGATGACGAACCGCACCGCCCTTAATACAGAGACACCCGGCCCCTGTGGACCGGGTGTCTCTGTATGCATAGGGGCATGTGGCCGGAGGCTCTCGCCCGATCGGCCGAAGGCCGATATCGCGCGTGTAGGGCGAAGACGCCGGTCTACACCATCTCCTCCAGGGCCTGCTTCACCAGCGCCCGCACCAACGGCACCTTGTACCCGTTGTGCGCCAGCGGCGTCATCTTCGCCACAGCCGCGTCAGCCGTCTCCTCGGCCAGTTCCGGTGTCAGCCGCGACCCGAGCAGCATATGCTCCGCATCGGTCGCCCGCCGCGGCACCGGCGCTACGCCGCCCAGCACGATCCGGCTATCCGCGATCACGCCGTCGCGCATCTCCAGCATCACCGCTACGCCGGCCAGCGCGAACGCCCACGCCTTCCGGTCCATCGCCTTCAGGTATCGGCTCCGCACATCCGCCGACGGCAGCGGAATCCGGATTCCGGTGATCACCGCGTCTTCGGGCAGGACATGCTCGATCCGCCTCCGCTCCTCCGGTGCCTGGAAGAACTCCCCGGCGAGGATCTCGCCGTCTCCCGCTCCATCGCGAATCAGGATGCGGGCATCATACGCAACGAGCACCGGCGCCAGGTCAGACGGGTGCGTCGCGACACACGGGCTGACGTCATAGACCGCGTGATACCGGTTCTCGCCCTCGCGCGCGAAACACGTCTCCCCGCCCTTGAGCCAGCACGGCACCAAATGCTCCCGGAAGTACCAGCATCGCGGCCGCTGCAGGACGTTCCCGCCGATCGTCGCCATGTTCCGGAGCTGTGGCGATGCCGCCAGCGATGCGGCCTCCGCCAGTGCGGGCAGGTGCCGCCGGATGTCCTCGCTCTTCTCGAGATCCGAGAGTGTGGCCAGCGCCCCGATCCGGACCTCCCCGCCATCAGCCTGGATCTCGGCCCCCAGTCCCGGGAGCCGCTTGATGTCCAGCAGGTGCTCCGGCTCCTGGATGCCTTCCTTCATCAGGGTCAGCAGGTCGGTTCCACCGGCGATCGGCCGGGTCGAAGCATTCATCAGCCCGATCGCATCGTCGATCGATTCCGGTCTCGTGTACTCGAACGTCTTCATGCCGGCTGCTCCTGGTCCGTGGTCGGGTTGGCATTCGTCTCCAGCGACCGTCTGTTGGCCAGCGCCTCCAGCACGCGCTCGCGTGTAACGGGTGCATCATGGAACCGCACCCCGATCGCATTGGTAATCGCGTTGGCGATTGCCGGCGCCGTCGGCACCAGCGGTGGCTCGCCGATGCCCTTTGCACCAGTCGGGTTCGCCACGAGGTCAGGCACATCGACCGGATCCTGGATCATTTCCGGGATGTCCAGCACCGTTGGCACCTTGTACTCCTCGAGATTCGGGTTCAGCACGATCCCGAGATCGTGGTCGATCACCCGCTCCTCGGTCAGCGCAAACCCGAGCCCCTGCGTGATCGCGCCGATCACCTGGCTCTCGACCATCGTCGGGTTGATGACTCGCCCGAACTCGTGGGAGGCATAAACCCGCGTCACGGTCACCTCGCCGGTTTCCGTATCCACCTCGACCTCGGCGACCTGCGCCCCGAAGGTGCGAATCGCCCGATCATCCGGGTTCGGGATCCGCGCGCCCTGTGCCCGCAGCGTGTTCGGCGCGATCTCCTGCATCACCTGCTTCACGCTCATCCCGCGTGAGGCATCGCCATCGACCAGCACATGACCGTCCCGCACTGACAAGCGGTCTTTCGATATCTCCATCGCGTTCGCGGCAACCGTCTTCAACTGGTCCTGGATATCCGCCGCGGCCGCCTGGATCGCGGGACCGATCGTCGCCTGCGTCGCGCTACCGGAGCTGACCGGCGAATAGGGGCCCAGCGACGTGTCACCGAGGTGGAACGCGATGTCTTCCAGCGTCAGCCCGAGCGCCTCCGCCGCGACCTGTGCCAGTCCGGTCCGTGTGCCGGTCCCGATATCCTGCGTGCCGGTCACCACATCGGCCGCGCCGTCGGAGTTCAGCTCGATCCACGCATACCCTGGCGGGCTCCCGCCACCGGCGCCCCAATCGTGCGCGGCGAACCCGACGCCCTTCCGGATCCGTCCCGATTCCGGGTTCTCCGGACGGCCGTTCCAACCAACCGCCTTCACGACCTTCTTGTAGGCGAGCGCCAACCCCTCGGGCAGCGAAAGGGGCTTGTCGCCGTCGGATTGGTCAGTCTCCGCGTAGTTCTTCAGCCGCAGCTCGATCGGGTCGATCCTCAGCCGGAGCGACAGCTCGTCCATCGCTTGCTCCAGCGCCCACGCACCCTCGACCTGCCCCGGCGCGCGGAACGCGACCGCCGGCCCGGTATTCGTGTAGAGCGGCGTTTGCACCGTGCGCACGTTCTCGCATTTGTAGAGCGTCTGGTACGTGCCACTGACGTTACTGGCCTCGCCACCGGTCTGGTAGGCGCCGTTGGCCTGCTCGATATCGGCAACGATCGCTGTCAATGTGCCGTCCCGCGTCGCCCCGAGCCGGACACGCTGACGCGAGTTCGGCCGGTTCCCAACCGCCAGGTTCTCCGCCTCGCGATCCAGCATGAGCTGCACCGGTCGCCCTGCCTTCTTCGAGAGCAGCGCCGCGATGACGTCCTGCTTCCAGGCGATCTGCTTCGCGCCGAAGCCTCCGCCCATGTGCTGCTTGATCACGCGGACCTTGTGCTCCGGCATCCCGAGCGCCAGGGCCACCTGCTGCCGCACCGTGAAGACGGACTGGGTCGAATCCCACAGGGTCAGCTCGTCACCGTCCCATGACGCGGTACATCCATGCGGCTCAAGGGCGTTGTGCACCGCCGCCTGCGTCGTATAGATCTCGTCGATCACGACATCGGCCTGCCGCAACCCACCATCCGGGTCGCCGCGCTCGTAGGTTTTCACCTCGCCGGAGACGTTCCCCTCGCTCTCGCTGTCGAGCCGCGCTCGCGGCGCGTCCGGCTCCGTCGCCCGCTGGAGCGCCGTGACGTGCGGAAGCACCTCATAGTCGACACGGATCGCGCGGAGCGCGTCCTCCGCGATCTCCTCGCTGACCGCCGCGACGGCCGCGACCTCGTCGCCGACCAGTCGCACCGGATCGTCGAAGACGGCACTGCCGTCGTACCACTCGATCCGGTCGATGTTGTCCTTGCAGATCGCCGCCACGACCCCCGGCATCGCCTCCGCCGCCGAGAGATCGATCCGCCGGATTCGCGCGTGAGGGTGCGGGCTCCGCAGCACCTTGGCATACGCCTGCCGGGGTAGCCGGACATCCGAGCTGTACTGCGCCCGCCCGGTGACTTTCTCGAACGCCTCCAGCCGGCTGACGCCCTTGCCGACGACGCTGAATGACGTGGATTCATCCCATGTCGTCACGCCCGGCGCCTGCTCACGTATTTCCAGCTGGGTCTGGCCATCCTGCTCGGTCGTCTTGACCTCGAACGACGTCATGACGTCACCTCCGATGCCTTCCGCAGCTCAACCGCGCGGCGTCCGGCCCGGACGATATGCGCATAGGCTCCGCAGCGGCAGAGGTTCCCACTGACCGCGCGGGCAATATCGTCGTCGGTTGGATCCGGGGTCTCGTCCAGCAGCGCCCGCAGGCTCATGATCTGGCCGGGTGTGCAGTAGCCGCACTGGAAGGCATCCTCCTCGACAAACGCCTTCTGGACCGGATCGAGCTCGGTACCCTGCGCCAGGCCCTCGATCGTGCGGACCTGCTTGCCCTCGCAGTCGACGGCGAGCGTGAGGCAGGCGTAGACCGTGCGCCCATCCAGGGAAACGGTGCACGCGCCACAGTTCCCCATGTCGCAGACCTTCTTGGCACCGGTCAGGCCAAGGTCGTGCCGTAACAGGTCGAGCAGCGTCCGCCGGGGTTCGACCATCAGGTGATGGTCCTCTCCATTGACGGTCAGGGAGAGCGGAAGATGGGGCGTCGGGGACAAGGTGACACTCCTTTGTCATCTGGGACAAGCATCGCGGTAAATCGCATCGCGTTATCATCAGATGCGCATGTGAAGTGCCAGCACGTGCCGTTCGCGGCAACCCGTCACGATCTGCCACCGGCGTTGAGGACCGGGACCTTATGACCCACCCGTACGGCCCCCAGAGGGACCAGGCGAAAACCGGCTCCAGACCTGCGGAGACGATCGTCGAGAAGGCGCGATTTCGCGACCTTCCGGCCGTCGTGCGGATCCAGCGCGCGTCCTTCCGTCCCGGCCTGGCCTACCGCTACTTCGTCCTGCTGACGCTCTGGCTGTTGCCGTTCGTCACCTTCCTCGTCGCCCGCCGGAAATCGACCGGCGAGGTGGTCGGCTGCATCATTGGCGACCGCGTTCGCGATACCGTCCGCATCATGAACATCGCGGTGCATCCGGACGCCCGACGACAAGGCGTCGGAACAGCCCTGCTCGACGCCATCGGCGAGATTCTCTCTTCAGGGGATATCGTGTTGATGGTGGAGGAGCATAACTACGGCGCGCAGGCGCTCTATACCGCCCAGGGATTCACGCGTACCGGGTTCCAGCGCAACTACTATGGCCCGAACCGCCATGGCATCGAGATGACCCTTCGCCGCAATCACCTGCCCCGAACCCAATCCGGCAAGCCCACCTCCGGCCGCATCCGGGTGTAGCCGTTAATTCACGGCTTCCCAAGGGTTCACGATGCGGACACCAGTCGGCTCAAAGTCCTTCACATTACGTGTCACGACCTGAAATCCGTGATGGAGCGCCGTCGCAGCAATCTGCGCGTCGGCAACCTCGAGGTTGAATCCTCGTTGCCGCGCATTCGCTGTGATCTCACCCCAAACCCGAGCAACTTCAGCATCAATTGGCAGGATTCTTGGGGAGAACTCGGCAAGAATTTCATTCATCACTGCTTCGAGTTCTGCACAGCGAGCCCCGGAGGCAAACGCCGCAGCCCGTATTCGATTTCTCCCACAGTAATGACACTTATGAAGGTTTGTTCGGTCGGAATGGCCGCAAGGAAGTCCACAACTGCAGGCTCACGACTGGATTTACTGAGGTCCGAGAGAACACATGTATCCCACAGAAAGCTCATAAATCCACGTCTCGCATCTTTCCCGCGATGCGTTCGATATCCACATCGTCCCAGTCTGGCCCGTTGAGGAGGATCTCGACCAGCCGATTTCGCGGCTGATCTTCATCCCTGGCAGCTGAGATCACGTAGAGCTTTCCAAGATGGCGGATTTGTTGAGGACCTTTCTTGTCCGCCCTCTCCAGGATCTCTTCGAGCCCTTCTTCGCTTTCGGGAATTTTCCATTCCATCACGGAACTCCTGCCTGTCATGGCAACATCATGGCTCCATGATATCCATTCCCCGCCCGAGCTACACAAAACCGGTCACGCGTACGACCAGCAGCAACAGCACCACAACCGCCAACGCGCCGTTCAGCATTGCCGCCTTGCGCAGCCGGTCGGACTGCTCCGGCACCAGGCGCTTCGAGCCTTCCCACGCCAGCCAGGTCGTAACCGCCATCGCGAACACCAGGACGGCCAGCGCGAAATCGAGACCGAACACCAGGCCGAACAGGGGTGAGAGAACGATGCCCACCAGGATGACCAACGCGCGCACCGGCGGCATCCGCAGGCCACGAATCTCGGTCAGCTCCTCGTCCGAATCCACGAGGTCTGTCGCCTCGTCGAACGGCGTCGTCGGCGTCCTTGGCTCATCATTGTGGCCGTTGTGGTTGGTCATGGCTCGCCTCGCGCTCCCAAAATCGGCACATCTCCATCGATGCTAGCCGCTGGAGCCTGTCTCGTCACCGCTGTCCATACCGTCGGGGCGGGCGGCGTGCCGCCATGAAAGGCCGCTGACCCCGGGAATGTCCTGCAATTGCTGGATCACCTTCAGGACGTCATCCGGGTCCTCGACCTCGAGGCTCAGCCGGATCCGCCCATCGCTCCCGTTCACGGCATCGTCGAATTGCAGCGAGACGAGGTCGAAACCGGGGTTCCCGGCCGCCACCTTACGGACCGCCTTCAGCACGCCATGAGAGTCCGACACGGCAAGCACGAGCTGGTGATAACGCGACTGGTCCTGGAACAGGCGCTGCTTGACCGGGCGCAGTCCACCCTGGACGAGCAGGATGAACGCCGTCCCGACGGACGCCGTTATAGGCAACCCGCCGCCGACCGCCAACCCGACACCGGCCACCGCCCAGACACTGGCGGCCGTCGTCAAGCCATGAACCACATTCTTGCGGAAGATGATGACGCCCGCGCCGAGGAAACCAATGCCGCTCACCACCTGCGCCGCGAGACGCATCGGGTCATAGCGAAACCCGCCGGTCTCCGGAAAGCCGTAGGCCGACACCAGCATCATCAACGCCGACGCAAGGGCGACGACCGCGTGGGTTCGCATGCCGGCGGCCTGCTCACGCCGCTCGCGCTCGATACCGACCAACAATCCAAGCAGCGTTGCCAGCCCTAATCGACCGACGATGGTCGTGACCGGCAGGCCATGCTCGGTCCAGCTCGATATCTCTTCCCACACAGTTGTCAAGTTCTCCATAACGTAACCGTTCCAAATATTAACATTACCTTAACACTCGCCGACGTATCGCGGGCTATCCATGGAGCACGCGATCGGTATAGCCATTCCGGAACGCGCCACGATAATCAAGCGCATCCCGCAGCTGATGAAACGCTTCCATGCAAGGGTACGAGGCCGCGACCTCACGTCCACTCATCGTGAACGCCTTGGACCAGTGTGGGCGCGGCGAGAACGGCTCCAGGGCCGCCTCGATCTCCGGCAACAACGCGGCAACGGGTTCAGGCTCCCGGCGCCAGGTGAAGTGGACACCGACACTCTCGCGTCCCTGCGCCATGCTCAGCCACAGATCGTCCGCGGCAATCGTCCGGATCTCGGACACGTGCAGCCAGGGTCCGATCCGATCCCCCAACGCCTGCACTGCCTGGATCGCCCCTACCGCGTGCTCGCGCGGCACGATGTACTCGCTCTGGATCTCCGCGCCAGCCGACGGGGTTGCGTCCGGCCGGAAATGAGGCAAGCGCTCGGCCCATGATCCCGCCACGCCCATCTGCGGGGTAGCCATCGCCGAAGGAAGCCCCTCTACCGGATGCATATCCTCCTCCGCCCTGACCGCGCCATGGAACGTCGCCCCGGGTGTGTCGGGCCAACCGCCGTCAACACGGCGCTTGAGCCAGACCTGGTCAATGCGATCCCCCCAACGGGTAAAGAGGCTGACGCTCTCCGCCGCGCTCATGATGTCATCGAAATGCTCGGCAAGATTGGTCCACGCCATGCCCCGGTAGACAAATTGCCGGACATCGTACGCCGGCTCGATCGCCAGGGTCACACGCGTCACGGCACCCAGTGCACCAAGGCCGACCACCGCTCCGTCAAAATTGTCCTCGCCGGCGGCGAGGCGAAGGATATCGCCCTCGCCCGTCACCATCTCCAGCGCCCGAACGGCAGTCGACAGGCACCCGGCGCGATCCCCAGAACCGTGCGTCGCCGTCTGGATCGCCCCACCAATCGAGATATGCGGCAGGGACGCCATCGCGTGCAGCCCGTATCCCGCGCGAACGAGGGATCTCGCCAGCGTACCGTAGGTCATCGCCGCCGGCGCGGTCACCGTCATTGCGTCCGCGTCAATCTCGATCTCGCCCGGCAACCTCCGTAGCGATACCAACTCGGCAGCATCGCCGATGTCGTTGAAGGCATGGCGGGACCCGAGAACCCGGATCGACGTCGCCCGGGCGACAATCCGCCTCAGCTCGTCAAGCGACTCCGGCTCGTGAAGCTCCCGCGCCGTGTATTCGTAGTTTCCGGCCCAATTCAGTTGCTTCATTCGACACATCCCCTTTCCGGGTCACGCCTTCGCGACATGACCGCCCGCAACGATGTATACTTTCTACAAGTAAAGGAGGTCACAATGGTCGCTGTGTACAACGAGGTACGACCCGCGGTCCTTGATATGATCACCGCAACCCAGCTTGCGGAGCTTCACCGGCAGTTCGATGACGACGACCGGGAGCAGTTCAACAAGCTTGTCGAGTCCTACGGTTGGACGCCGGACGATGCCGACCGGCTTTGGGATTTTATCGTCGCTGGGGATCTCCAGCGCTTTGAGCACGATATTCCGTAGTTCCCGAACCACCACCGGTTCACCGAAGGGAGGGCCATCACGCCCTCCCTTTCGTCTTCCCCGGACCTGCTGCGTGCATCATGGCACTGCTCCTGCAACCCCGCCACCAGCGACATGACGCGAGAACACCAGACCGTTCGAGGAGGAATGCATGTTCGTCACCGA
>DATGPC010000084.1:0-4642 GCA_035305265.1 Thermomicrobiales bacterium
AGGTCGACCCGGGCGGCAGGACTCCGTTCCACCGGCGGAAAGGGTGGAGAGTGTGGGCATCGACCGGCCCGGCGGGACCGACACCCGCACCGAGAACGTCGAGAAGCCACCGGCCGAGGACCAGCCGCCGGCACCGCCACCCGACCGGCCAGGATCGCCCGGCCAGCCGTCCCGCTTGGAAAGCCTCCGCGCAGCCCGCGAAGCCCAGGAGGCCCGACGCACCGAGACCGGCGCACCGCAGACCGCTCCGCAGGAGACCGGCGCCGAGCAGCGGGACGAACGGGATGACGAACGGGATAAGGACCGGGGCGAGTCCTCCTCGGCCGGACCCGCCGACGGGGGGCAGGACGCGCAGACCGGTCCGATGACCCCGGAGAGGGCACCGGGCGGCGAAACCGAATCCGACACCGAGGTCGGAAGCGGCGAGCGCGGCCAGGAGACCGACCGCCCCGAATCCGAGACCGGACAGGCACTGCTGGACGGACGCGACGAGCAGCCCTCCACAACTGATCCCGGCGCACTCGCGCCGGAGCAGGGCACGGAACCCCGCGGAGAAGTGCAGGACGAGAAGGCCAAGCCCTCCTCCGACGGATCTGCCAACGACAGGCCGGACGAACCGGCCGACCCTCGGACCGCCGAAGAGCAGCCGATGACCGGCGAAGCGGAACCGGAGACGGACGAGACCGGACAGCCAGAGGGATCCAACGACGAGCCTCCCCGCCAAGACACAGGTGAGGTCGGCCCGGAATCACCGGGAGAGCGCGTCCAGCCCGACGACCGCGAAGCAGAGACGGAGGCTGCTCAAGACCTGGACCATCAGCCACTCCCCCGGCAGGACGGCGGGAGCGAAACACCGCAGGCCGCCGAAGCCCCGGTCCGCGCCTCCGACAACTCGGAGCCGGAGGACGCCCCCGCAATCCGGGTCGGCTGGCTCCCGGCAGCGGAGGAAGGCGTCACGCGCTGGGCGTCACCCGTCGTCCAGTTCAACGAACAGATGCCCGGCAACCAGCTCGAGCGCCGTGATAGGAATGCCGAAGGCCGACCGGGAACCCCGGCCAGCACAGAAGACGAGCCAAATAAATACCGCAATCTCCCCAATCGCATCACGGACCTGACGCCCGGGCGGGGCGAACTGCGCAAGCCAGAGGACGATGCCGAGAACCAAGACCTCCGCGAGCCTGACCCCGACAGAACCAGGCGTTCAGAGCGGGTCAGGCGGCGGATCGGCAGGGAGACCGAGGACACCATCGACGTCGGCCAGAAGCTCGGCAACAAGATCGGCAGTTTCTTGGACGATCATCCGCCTGGTCCCCTGCAAACGAGTACCGGCCGGGATGTCCCCAACATGACGATGCCTCAGCATAATGTGCAGCTGGGCAACGGAGCTATCGGTTTGGCCATTGGCGCGATAGTGCTCGCCAAGGGGGGTCAGCGGGTTTATGCTGCGGGCAGAGACAAGGTAAGCAAACTTCTAGGAGAGCGCCATGGCGGTGACGGATGAGCAGCTGAGAACTCTGCGAGCTCAACTTGCCGGAAAGACCGAAGAACACCTTCGCATGCTCGGCCAACTAGATCCGGTCGAGGCCAAAACCGGCTATTCCATGCTTATAGGTGCAGCCTTTTTTGAGGCCGCCGAACGACGCTTCATCAGGAACGGGAAATACGTGCCTGACGCCGAGGTCATCGACTTCGTCGCCGCAGTTCGTTCAGTGAACGAGGATACGGCCGCGACACTCGATCCGGTGATCGCCGAGCGAATCCTGTTCGCCGCGCTCGACAAAGGGGAGATCGATGACATCGACGACGCTACCGTTCTCGGTCACGAGATGTTCCTCTTGGCCGCAATGATCGCCGACGAGGGATTCAGCGACGAAGAACTCGATGCCTTTCTCGCGCAGGCACGCGAGACAGCGGATCAATGGCTTTCCCAGTAATCGACTGCACGGGCGTCGAAGTGAGGGGCGAGCACGTTGTGGCGCTACGTTCGCTTCTCAAGGGAGAGCCTGGTTCCTGGGAGCCGTTCCAAGTCGCGGAGTCTCCGGAGGAAGCGATCGCCTACACCGTGATGCTTTATGGAGCGTTCAAGGTTGCGGTGTGGCGGAAGTTTTCGCCGACCTACTCGACGCCTGACGTGATCCGCTTCGTCGCGGACATGCGGATCGCTTACGGACGAGACGTGAGCCCTATCCATCCTCACGTGGCCGAGCAATTAATTCTCGAGGCACTGGGGAACCCTGCGGCTGAGTCCTATGTTCCGCCGGACGCTGAGAGCGTGATCGGAGTTGAAGCAGCAGTTCTAGACACTTTGCTGCACGAGGAGAATCTCGACGAGGCAGGTTTGGAGGAGTTCATCGAAGACTCGGCCGATTTTGTTAGAGAATGGATCGCAGCCCGGCAGGGCGAGCCCTGCAACATGTGAGCAGAGTACGGATAATCGGGATGGGACGCCCACCCAAGACGGGGTGTGTTCGCGCGACCGCGGGGGTTCCAGCAGCCGGACGCCAGCGTGATCTGTTGGACGCGGTGAGGGCAGGGCCAGCGACCACGGGTGTTCGGTGCGTCTCGCCGGCTTGCGACTGCGCTCACCGGCCGAGGAACCAATCGACGCCCACACCGACATGCGTACTCTCCACCGCGCCGAAAGCAACAACATGCCGAGGTGAAGCAGGCCGGGGCTGGTTACCCGGTCCGGGGTGCTGGGCACCGAGCGGGCCGGGGTGGCCGACCGGTCCGGAGGGGTGGTGTGGACGGCGAGATCGGGGAGGTCCGGACGGGACAAGCCGGCGCGCGTGTGCGGAGGGTGAGGCGAGTGAGGGCGATTCTCCGAACACATACGGGTGCGTTCGATAGATATTCGTGGCCTTGTTCGGCTGACCATCCGTTCATTTTCCCGCGGGAGGGCCTGACCGCCATGTACTTAGGTAGTTGGACGGCCACGGATCACCCCTGGAGGCTCGACATGGTCAACCCGTACGGGCACGACTGGTGTGCAAACCGTCCAACGTACAATACGGCCAACATCGCCGGCGTCTGGGCGATCGTGATCGACAAGTAGGGCGACAAGCTTTGATCAAGAAAGATGATGCGCACGTTCGTGCCGCTCAGGAAATGGGCGCGGATCCGTTCACGATCGGCATCGAAGAGTTCGATGTCGGCTACCTGTTCTGGAAGATGCCTCCGCCGCACGAGGATCCATCCCGGCCCCCGGAGACCGTCGGCGGGTCGTACCTCGTCGTCGACAAGGAGACCGGGGAGACGTCGACCTGGCCGCTCCTCGACCCGGCCTTGATCATGGACCAGTACCGGCGAGTGAAGCGCGGCGAGGAAGTCAACTGGGAGTACGAGAACCGCGGCTGAGCCACCAGCATCCGAAGATCGGCCCATTACCGGATAGGGATTCTCCCAGCGACTCCCCCGGCCTGGCTCGTCGCCGGAGGCCTTCCCGAGTCCAGGTTGGCTCGTACTTCATGATTGATGGCCAGTGGCCGCGGGCTCTGGTCAGCGCATGGAGCACGACCGGGCCCGCGGATACGGAGGGGTGGAGCCGTGCGGGTGTCGGCGTGAGATGGCGCAGGCAGGCCGGATGCAGTGCCGCACTCAAGAGCCGTTCCGCGTTTAACGCCTTCCGCGTATGCCTTGATGTCAGCGCACCGTCCCAGGCGGTACTCGATGTCCGCCACGCTGGACCTCAGCACTGCGAACTCGGCACAGGTCAGCTCACGAGGTTGATCTCGTCGGTCGTGCAGAGGTCCCTGATCGGCGCATAGGCCGGCATGGAGCCGTCCATGGGTCGCGCGAAACGAGCTGGTCTCCCTCTGAGAGCTTCGCCGGCTCCGAAGACGCGGCTGCGGAGCGTCTCCCCCGAACTCCCGAATACTTCTTCAACCGACATGCATCCGCTTGCCAGTGCCAACCGGGCGCGCATGGCGGTGTCGAGTCACCGCTTCGGGACGCTCCGGGCGCTGCCCGGCTCCCGTCCCGCTTGGGCTCGACCACGACGGAAACCCTCAAGCGATGCTGGACGGGGCGAGCACAGGAGGTAGCCCGAACACACATACGGACGCGTTCGATACGAAACTGTGGCCCAGTTCGACCTGACCACCCGTTCATTTCCCCGGCAGACCTTCCGCAAAGGATGTACACAAAGTAGCTGGATGAACACACATCAGCTCCCCCGGGGGGGTCGAACATGGTCAGCCCGTTCGTACGACGCCAGCGCCTCGCGACCGTACTCCGCGAACTCCGGGAGGAGCGCGGCATGATGGCGGACGAACTCGCCAAGCGCATCCACTACTCCCGCACCAAGATCAGCCGCCTAGAGAACGCCTACGGCCGCCCCGACGTCGCCGACGTCATCCAGATTCTCGACGCACTCGAAGTTCCGGACAACCAGTGGTCGCAGATCGTCCGTCTCGCATCCTCCGCCGCCGCGAAAGGCTGGTGGGACCGCTACGGGGACGCCATGGGGCCGCGCCAGCGGCTCTACGCCGACATCGAGTCCGGCGCAAAGACGATCAAGGAGTTCAATCTCAGCTCGATCCCAGGTGTCCTCCAAACACCAGAGCTAACAAATGCCCTGGTTGAGCTGGCGAGGACGGACGGACCACTCGACTTCCGACCGGATGCGATGGCGAAGGCCCGG
>DATGPC010000085.1:0-2426 GCA_035305265.1 Thermomicrobiales bacterium
CGGGGGATGATCGTGACGCCGGCTGCCGCCCCTGCCGCACGTCGAAGAAATTCTCTGCGTTTCATGGGGGGCCCTGGATGTCAATAACTGATGGGCCAATGGCTGAAGGTACGATGCGCACATGAGGGAGTGTGGCATCGATCGCTGACCTGTGATGTCATTTTCTTCTCATGATGCCGTTTATTTCTAATCCGACCGTTGCAGGCGCACCATCTCAGCTTCGCAGGCATCATCATGCTTCGATCCCGTTCCTTTGCCGTCCTTCTGATCTTCACGGCACTCACACTTCCAGCCCCTGTAGGGCCGGCGCTCGCACAGAGCATCGATCTCGTCGCGCTCGTGAATCGGCACACTGACGAGGCCATCGAGCTTCGCCACCGCATCCACCAGAATCCCGAGCTAGGGAATCGGGAGCACGAGACGGCGGCCCTCGTCGCCGAGTACCTCCGGTCGATACCCCTCGACGACGTTCGAACCGGCGTGGCCTACACGGGTGTCGTCGGCGTGCTTCGAGGCGGTTTGCCCGGTCCCGTGGTCGCCATCCGCGCGGACATGGACGCGCTGCCGGTCACGGAAGAGACGGGCCTGCCTTTCGCGTCCACCAAAAGGGCAGAATTTGGCGGGCAGGAGGTCGGGGTGATGCACGCGTGCGGCCACGACATCCACACGGTCGTCGGACTGGCTACGGCGAGCGTGCTCGCGGACATGAAGAATGAGCTGCCCGGCACAGTTCTCTTCATCTTTCAGCCTGCCGAGGAAGGCCCACCCCCCGGCGAGAATGGAGGGGCGAGAATGATGTTGGAGGAAGGCGTCTTCGACGACCCGAAGCCCGAGGCCATCTTCGCGCTGCACGCGCTGCCGTCGCTGGAGGTGGGAGAGCTCGGCTTCACCCCCGGACCGGTCATGGCCGCGGCGGATCGATGGACGGTGCGAATCATCGGGCGCCAGGCGCACGGCGCGCACCCGGAGGAGTCCGTAGATCCCGTCGTGACGGCAGCACAGGTCGTGATCGGTCTCCAGACGATCCGCTCGCGCAGCCTGTCCGCCATCGACGCCGGCGTGCTCACGACGGGAATCATCCGCGGCGGCGAGCGCAACAACATCATCCCGGGGGAGGCGTACCTCGAGGGTACCGTGCGGACCTACGATCCGGCCGTGCAAAATCTCGTGGAGCGCCGCATACAGGAGGTGATCCAGGGCATAACGGCGTCGGCCGGTGCGACATACGAGTTCAACTACGAACGCCAGGTTCCGGTGACGGTGAACGACGTCGACCTCGGCCGCCAGATGCTTCCGACGCTCGAGCGTGTTGTCGGTACGGAGAACGTCCACGTCCTCAAGCCGACCGGTGTTGCCGAGGACTTCGCCTATTTCGCGCAGACCGTTCCCGGATTCTATTTTCGACTGGGCACGACGAAGCCCGGCACGACCTCCGGCGGGCTTCACACGCCGACGATGATCGCTGACGACTCCGCAATTCCTGTAGGGGTCGAGGCGATGACCGCGCTCGTGTTGGATTATCTGGGGCGGTGATCGGCTGACGTCGGGTGCGGCACGGCCGGTCGATGCGTGCATGATCCTCCCCCCCCGCGATCCCCCTCTCGTCACCCCCTTTCGAGGTGGTCGAAATGAAGTCCGTCAGATGAGAGTCGACCGTTGATTGCGGCACCTCATTGCCCATGTGTGCCCGCTCTCCGCGAATAATACGCGTACACCGGCAGTCCCAGGAATATCAACCCGATACCCGCAACGGCCTCGATCGGGCTACGACCCGGGCGCGGGAAGTCGCGGTTCGAAAGGTGCTCGGTTCGCACCTCGGCCTGCTGATCCCGCAATTCATCGCCGAGTCCCTGGTGTTCTGCGTTCTTGCCCTACCCTTCGCCCTCGTGTTCGCCGGTCTACTCCTCGCACACCGACAGCGACCGCTATTTCGGCAGGACCATCGTCCTCGTCTCGACCATCCCATTCGCCCGCAGGGCGTAGAAGTACACGCCCGAACTCAAGCCACTCGCGTCGAAGTCGATCGAATAGGTCCCGGACGCCTGCGCGCCGTCCGCTAAGGCGCCGACGCCGTCGCAGCGCCAGGAATGCGGTTCAGCGTGTACCACGCCTCCGTTGACCAGAGCATGCGCCCTTCTGCGCTGCGCATCGTGGCATCATTCAGATGGATGTAGACGAGATGGTCCCGCTTCATGCCGTTGAGAGTCAGCCGCACGCGTCGGCGGTCGCCGGACACCTCGATGCCTTCGATCTCGACCGTCTCCTCATCGAGCTTTGGACCGCCATACTCCGGCGTCGGTTCGTATCGCCACTGCCGGATCTCGTAGTCCTCGGGGCTCTCGCCCACTCCATTGGCCAGCGGCTCCGTAAACTCGATATCGAACCCGTCGGGCTGCGCACGTACAGCCAGCATCTCGAAGACCGGA
>DATGPC010000086.1:0-6019 GCA_035305265.1 Thermomicrobiales bacterium
GCTGGTGACCACGCCGTCGATGCCAAGCGGGCGGAGCGTCTCGGCGAACGACGCGAGATCGGCCGCATAGCCTTCGTCCAGCCCCCACTCCCCGGGCGGACGCCCGGGGTCGATCACCGGCCGGGCATGCCGGACCAGCACGATCGACGTTCCCTCATAGCGATTTCGCGACACGATGGTCCCCTTTCCGTCGTGGTCGACTGCGGACTGGCATATGACACCATCATCCGTTATCCTCGCCCACTTCGTGGCAACGCGCATGCGGAGGCCGCGACGGGCAACGACGGCCCGCTGGAATACGTCAGGGATGAATATTGGTCAAGGCACCAGAGTTAACGAAAGAAAAGCTGCGCCTGCGACGCGATGAGCTGCATCGCGCCGCCGAGGCCGCGGCGAACGGCCCCAGCGCCGAGGAGCACCTCGGCAGCGAGTCGCCAAAGATCGTTGAGGATGCCTCGAAGCTGGGAGAGAAACGGCTCGTCCGGCCGCCTGTCGGGCATGCCATCACCTCCTTCGCGGGAGGCATGAGCATCAGCTTCGGCGCCGTTGCCATGGCGAGTGGCGCAGCAGCGGTGGGCGGATCACTGGCGGCGCCGTCGCTGGGGCACCTGATCGGGGCATTGCTCTTCCCGATCGGGTTCGTGATCCTGCTGATCGGGAAGACCGAGCTCTTCACCGAGAACTTCCTGATCCCGGTCGTGGCCGTGATCAAACGCCGCGGCTCGATGACGCAGCTCGGCAAACTGTGGGGGATCGCGCTGGCGTTCAACCTCCTCGGGGCGCTGGTGTTCGGATTCCTCATCTCCCGGGGACACGTCCTCGCGCCAGAAATCGCCGACGAGATGATCGCGCTGGCGGAGAAGAAGGCGAGCTACGACCTCCAGACCGGTTTCGTGAAGGCGATCTTCGCCGGTTGGCTGATGACGACGCTCACGTGGCTGCTCATCGCCTCGAAGGGGCTCGGCGTCCAGCTGGCGCTGATCTGGATCATCGCGTCGACGATCGTCCTCGGCCAGTTCAACCATGTCGTCATCTCCGCCTCCGAGATCTTCATGGCGATGTATCTCGGCGCGGACATCACCCTGGGAGCATGGTTGACGTCGGCATTCCTTCCGGCGCTGGCCGGGAACCTGGTGGGCGGACTGGTCTTCGTGACGCTGATCCACTACATGCAGTCGCTCTTCCATCAGCCGGTGACCGACAATGCCTCGCTCGACAAGGCGATCAAGATCTAGCACCGGTCAAGGACGGGCGCGGGCGGTATCGCTACCGCCCGCGCCTTCGTGTGCAATGCCGCCTTCCGGTGTCGCGTTTTCCAGGACCAGGCCGTCCCATCTACTATGATTAAGCTGCAACCCGGGGAGAGGCGAAACGCCCGGCCAATACGCCATGGATGACAGGCAGGTCATGCGAGAGCGACTTCATCTCGACGTCTACAACATCATCATCGCGCTCCTCGTGCCGGTGATCCTCCTGAGCGCGTGGGGCCTCACGGCCGCATACGAGCGGAACGAGCGAGCGCGGCAATGCGAGGACGCGTTGACCTACCTGGCGGAGGTCACGGAGAACGCATCGCTCTACACCTCGGCCGGGTCGCTCGAAGAAGCGGATGACTGGGTCGACGCGATCACCCAGCTTTCCGTGCCGGAACCGGCCAGGGACCTGCATGACGCGGCGACCTCCGCAATTTCGTTTGCCGCGACCGTCGATATCGAGACGGACATTCGGCAACCGGGCGATCTCTACGAGCGCCTGCCGGCGTTCCAGGACACCCTCGATGAGGGCCGGGAAACGCTGGAGACCAGATGCCCGGATACCGCGCCGCTGATCGCCGACGCCTTCCCGATGTATTTCCGTAACGAGGGACAAGAATGACCGACTCACAAAAGATGCCGACGCTCACTCATTTCGACGAGGCGGGAAACGCCCGGATGGTTGACGTGGGCGACAAGGCGGAGACGAAGCGGATTGCCGTGGCGACCGGCCGCATCCGCATGGAACCGGGCACGGTTGCGCTGATCCGTGAAGGTCGCGCTGAGAAGGGCGATGTGCTGGGCGTCGCGCAGGTTGCCGGGATCATGGCCGCGAAGAAGACGCCGGACATCATCCCCATGTGCCACCCGCTGATGCTGACGAAAGTGGACCTTCGGTTCGAGGTGCTGGAGGACGCGGTCGCCATCCGGGCGGAGGTCCACACCCGGGGCAAGACGGGCGTCGAGATGGAGGCGCTCAGCGCGGTCAGCGCGGCTGCCCTGACGATCTACGATATGGTCAAGGCTGTGGACCGTGGCATGGTGATCGAGGCCATCCAGCTAGAGTCCAAGGAAGGTGGCAAATCCGGTGACTGGAAACGCAGCTGACAAGAAGCAGGTCGGGAAGACCTGGTACCAGGTCAGGGATGAGATGACCGACGAGCCAAAGGGATACATCACCGTGGACGGTGAGACGAGAGACATGGACGAGCAGACGAGCAAGAGCGTGCAGGACGCGTTCGGGCAAGACCTGATGGTCCGGGACGGCGAGGTCCTCGAGGAGCTCGGGGGCGTCTGCTTTGACGGCGTCTGCACGATCGCGCCGGGTGATCCGGACCATAACCAGATGGTGTTGCGCAATCTCGGAGCGCTCACGGGGCTTCGCCCTTCCGCATCCGGTACCGACGACGAAATCGGGAACGAAACGCACGAATAATTTCACCAGCATCCCGGTTTCGGCGTACACTTGCGGGTGAACAGGAACGGTCAGAGCGAAACAAGGTCGTTGGGGAACGGGCTCGCTCGCCGGAGAGATGGAGACGGGACCCGGGGATCACCCCGCGTTCATGGTGGAGAGGACGAGATCAATGGCCTCAGTGTCGAACCGTAGTCGCGTCAACCTCGGCGCAGGCGTCATTCCGGGAA
Organism: Thermomicrobiales bacterium; assembly: GCA_035305265.1. Classification (GTDB taxonomy): domain Bacteria; phylum Chloroflexota; class Chloroflexia; order Thermomicrobiales; family UBA6265; genus UBA6265. Next base: position 2,898 of record DATGPC010000086.1, read on the forward strand.
CCGAGCGTTTATTCTGGTACTTCCTCCGGGTGTCTGGCGTCCTGTTGATATTGCTGGCGGGCGGCCATCTCGTCATCACCCACTACATCAACGTCCCGTCCGAGACCACGTTCGAGTTCGTCGCCAACCGCTGGGCGAACCCGTTCTGGATCACCTTCGACCTCCTGCTGCTGTTCGCGGCGCTGTGGCACGGCATGATCGGCCTGCGCCTTGCCGCCACCGACCTGATCCGGAACAAGGGCTGGCGGCAGATCGCGTTCGGGACGATCTACGCGCTGGGCATCATCTTCACCGTGCTGGGCGTCGTCAACATCTTCACCTTCGATGAAGAAGCCGCGCGCAACAACGAAGGGCCGCTCTCCGGCGCCATGTGGTTCGGTGACCTGATCGCCGGCTCGCTCTTCGTCTTCGCTGCAATCATCTATATCGCCGTGATCGTGCTGGCGGTCTGGATCTTCAAGAACCTTCGCGGCGGCATCGTCCCGATCTACAACGGTGATGTCGGCCAGTACGCCTGGGTCCTGCATCGCGCAACGGGCATCGGCGTCACGTTCTTCCTGCTTATCCACATCATCGACATCATGCTGATCGGCTGGGGCCGCGACGTCTACGACCACACGGTGAGCTTCTACGCGAACCCGTTCATCATCCCGATGGAGATCATGCTCGTCGGCGCGGTGATCTACCACACGCTGAACGGCATTCGCGTCATCGCGATCAACTTCAGCGCGAAGGGCCCGGTCCGCGAGAAGACGGCGTTCTGGTGGGTGCTTGCGGCAACGGTGCTCCTGACGATCCCGAGCGGCATCGTCATCCTGCTCCACGAGCTGTAGGGATCGAATCCCGCCGTCACCATGTGAGAACAGAACAACGGGCGGGAGGTGATGCACCTCCCGCCCGTTTTTGTATGCCCCGGCACGGCTCCTGCCATTGAGTACCGCAGACGGAGGCCACGAGGCTTCCCCTGACATGCATGACCGGGATGACGACTGGTCCTCCCCCACCACGGTAGAAACGCACATGGAAGCCATCGACGATCCGAAACAGGCGGCGGAAGAGGCCGGTCTCCGATATATGACCGACGACCGTCCCGGCATCACCCGCCGTGGCGCCGGGAAGGGATTCTCCTACCGCGACGCGCAGGGCGAGCGGATCACCGACAAGAAGACGTTGGAGCGCATCAAGGCGCTCGCCATTCCGCCCGCATGGACCGACGTCTGGATCTGCCCCTCGCCGAACGGCCATATCCAGGCCACCGGGCGCGACGCCAAGGGCCGCAAGCAGTACCGCTACCACGAAAAGTGGCGAGAGACGCGTGACGAGACGAAGTACGAACACATGCTCGCCTTCGGCGAGGCGCTTCCGCGCATCCGCGAACGGGTCGACGCAGACCTTCGCAAGCGTGGGCTGCCGAAAGAAAAGGTCGTCGCGGCCGTCGTGCACCTCCTCGAGTCGACCCTCATCCGCGTCGGCAACGACCAGTACGCGAAAGAGAACAAGTCATACGGCCTGACGACGATGCGGGACCGCCACGTCGACATCGATGGCTCGACAATCTCGTTCAGCTTCAGCGGCAAGTCCGGCATCGAACACGAGATCGACCTGCGGGATGCGCGGCTCGCACGCATCGTCAAACGCTGCCAGGACATCCCGGGCCAACACCTCTTCCAGTACGTTGACGAGGAGGGCCAGCGCCAGGAGGTCGACTCCTCCGACGTGAACGCCTACCTGCAGGATGTGACTGGCGAGCGCTTCACCGCCAAGGACTTCCGGACGTGGGCGGGCACCATGCTGGCGGCGGAGGCGCTCGCCGGATTCGAGGAGTTCGATTCGGAAGCGACCGCGAAGAGCAACGTGGTCGCCGCGATCGAGTCCGTATCGAAAAAGCTCGGGAACACGCCGTCCATTTGCCGGAAATGCTATGTGCACCCGGCGGTGATCGACGCGTACCTCGAAGGAAACACCGTGTTGACGCTGGAGCAGCGGGCGGAGCAGGAGCTGCAAGAGCACCTGGCGGATCTCGCACCCGAGGAGGCCGCCGTCCTGACACTGCTGCAGCAGCGCCTGCGCGGAGCGGCGGCCCGCTGACCGGCTAGCCCCAGGCCCGCTGGATCTTGCGACAGGCGGCGATCACTGCTTCCATATCCTCGTCCGACCCGAGCAAGACGTCTTGCGGAAACCAGATCGTCGTTTCCCCGGCGTCCTCAGCGTTCGGGACCTCGGCAAGATTCGACAACGCATCCTCACCGAACCGCTGTCGCAGCGCGTTCTGGATCGCCTTTTGGTAGGTCAACGGCACGTAGCCGCCGCTGGACTTAACCCCCTCGGCGTTGAGCGCCGCCAGGAAATCCTTCCGATCATGCCCGCCAAATGCGGCCGGGTCGTATCGGGTCTGGAAGAGATGCCATGAATGGCCGGTGACGCGCTCATCGACGTGCAGCGGCGTGAGACCAGGGATTTCCGAGAGCCCCGCGATCAGCATCTCGGCGCTACGCTGACGGCGATCCATCGTTTCGGGAAGGCGCTCGAGCTGGGCGAGCAGGATCGCGCCTTGCCACTCGGTCATCCGAAGGTTCTTGCCCGGCAAGTCATGCTGGTACCAGCCACCGTCGGGCACCCGGCCGACATTGTGGAGCGACCAGGCCAGACCATAGAGATCGCGGTTGTTGGTGATAACGATGCCGCCCTCCCCGGCCGTGATGTTCTTGCTGGCCTGGAAGCTGAACGTCCCCATATCGCCGATCGCCCCGACCGGCTGTCCCTTCCACGACGACCCCCAGGCCTGGCAGGCATCTTCGAGGACAGGGATCCCATGCTTCCTGGCGACCTCGAGCACCCCGTCCATATCCGCCGGCTGGCCACCGATGTGCACCGGCACGATCGCCTTGGTGCGCTCCGTGATCGCGGCCTCGATCCGGGCCGGGTCGATGTTGTTCGTGCGCGGGTCGATGTCCACGAACACCGGGCGGGCTCCCACTGAAAAGGCGGACGCAGCGGTCGCGATGAACGTGTAGGCGGTGGTGATGATTTCGTCACCGGGCTGGACGCCCAGCGCTTCCAGTCCCACCTCGAGTGCGAGCGTGCCGTTCGGGACACATACTCCGTATTTCGCTCCCTGGAAC
>DATGPC010000087.1:0-29369 GCA_035305265.1 Thermomicrobiales bacterium
GATCCAGCGCCGGAGTCGAGATCTTCGGATTCACGCTGCCGAGCGCAGAATAGTGCTGCTGGTCGCTGGTGATGAGCAGGATATTTGGTCGATCGTCCGCCATTACGCCCCTCCGAACATCTCGTGGAAGAAGCGGATGCGTCCCTGGCGACCGAAGGCGTTGCCGGAGTCGTGGCCGTTGTAGGGCCAGACGGTGATCTGCTTGTCGGCAGCGTAATGGTTATAAGCCGCGAAGACCGTCGACGGCGGGCAGACAGCATCCATGAGGCCAACGGTGATGCGGGCCGGCGCAGTGGCGCGCGTGGCGAAGTTGACTCCGTCGAGGTACGAGAGCGTCGTGAAAGCCTGCTCGATATGGTCGGGGTGAGCGACAAAGTATCGCTGCAGCTCGCTGTACGGCAAGGAATCCGTGATCCGGGTGGCGCGCTCGTAATGGCAGAGGAACGGTTGGTCCGCATAGACGCCCGTAAGGTCGTCGACCAGCCCGGACACCGCGAGGCTGATGCCTCCGCCCTGGCTGCCGCCAACCACGATGATGCGGCCATCGATATCGGGATGACTGCGCGCCGCCTCAACGGCCCTGACCGCGTCCGTGAAGACACGCCGGTAGTAGTGACGACGCGGATCGAGAATGCCCCTGGTCATGAACCCCGGGAAGGCGGGGTCGCTCCCCTCCGGGTCCGGCGTATCGCCCTTCTGCCAGGTGCTTCCCTGCCCACGGGTGTCCATGATGAAATGGGCGAACCCGGCCGAGCTGACAAGCAGCCAGTCTGTCGGGAATCCACGGCCGCCACCGTACCCGATGTACTCGACGACACAGGGAAGTGGCCCCTGGCGATGCTTCGGGAGGATGAGCCAGCCCTTGATTCGCTGACCGCCGAAACCGCTGAACGTCACGTCATAGACGTCTTGCAAGGCAAGACCCGCATCGAACGGCTCGAAGGTCGCATCCAGGTCATGTGACCGTGCCTCGTCCAGCGTCTCCTGCCAGAAAGCGTCAAAATCCGCCGGCTCCGTTCGCGCCGGGGTATATTCCCGCAGCGCCTCGAGCGGCATATCGAACATCGCCATCGTTGCCGTTACTCCTCACCTGCTCCAGGTTTGCACAAGCTTCCGGGCCATGAGAATGGCACCCACCACGCTCACGACCAGCAGCAATCCATATTCACGCGGCGCCTGATCCAATCCCCACGTCGCGGAGAGGACGGCGCCAACGATGCAGAACACCAGGATCGCGGCGTCTCCCAATTGATTACGGGACATGAAGCCTCCATTCGTCACATCACGTCGATGATCGCCGGGCTGCTCGGACGGCGCAAGGCAAACGGACATGGCGACACCACGAGGCCGTCCCTCTGGATGGCAGAGGGGCGTTTGCGCCCCAATCATCGTAAAAACCCGGCCTCAAAGGCCGGGTCAGTACCGCTCCTGCCACTGTGCCGGAGAAAGACCTTCTTCTATAACAACCAGAAAAGCGCCGCGACGACGATGACCGCGAGGACGATGACGCCAATGATCACCATACGGTTCGGTGATCCATTGCTCGTGGTAACAGGCTGGTCGGCCTCGTCAACGGGAAGCTCCCAGATGCGCTCGTCGGCGGGCTCGAACGTGCTTCCCCGTCGAAGCCCTTCGTCGCGGTCGCTTGATGAATCAGGATCCGGCATCGTGGATCTCACTCTTCTAAAGGATCATCAGCAGCAGGATCACCAGCACGACCAGCGCCGCGATCCCGATGCCAATAAGCATCAACTGATTCCGATTATCCTTCGGCGGGCCTCCGCCGTACACCTTTGTTTCCTGTTCCGGCGTATCCCAGCGCTTCCTGTCGACGGGCTCGAATGCGACATCCCGCGCGTCCGTTGGCTCGCTCTCCAGGCGCTTTTCCGGATCCGTCATGTCGTCCTCCTCATGGTCGGGTTCGGCTTCGTTCATGACGGGCGTTTCGGATGAAGCGGCCGATCGGGCAGCGATATCCTGGAGCCATTGCGGTAGGTCGGATATATCCACCAACGAACGCGGGTCGATCTCGCTCGTATCCGCCTCCGGGAGCCGCTTCTCGGGCGTTGCCGCCGAGTGTTCGACGGTCTCCGCGGATGACTCCGGGACCGGGGCGGACTCTGCGTCATCCTTCTTGGGCAGGTTCCGCCATGCCGGGGGGCGGCGAAGCCATTCCGGCATCGATTGTCGCAACCCGCCGTCCGGGATGGGCCGCATCTCTTCCGGCTCGTCCGTTGTCGTCGGTGCGGTCTCCCGTTCGCTCACGGTGTCCTATCCTCGCCGGGGCCGTCGAAGCTCATCGCTGTCCAGCCAGATCGTCACCGGCCCGTCATTGACAAGCGCTACCGCCATTTCCGCGCCAAAGATGCCCGTCTGCACGTCAAAGCCCAGCTGGCGCAGCGCGGAGCAGAATCGCTCGACCATCGGCTCGGCGATCTCCGGCGGAGCGGCATGGGCCCAGCTCGGGCGACGCCCCTTGCGCGTGTCGCCGTAGAGCGTGAACTGGGACACGACCAGCATGCCGGCCTTCGACGGGTCATCGGCGAGGACGTCGAGCGCGGAGCGGTTCATTACCCCGTTCTCGTCATCGAGGATGCGCAGGTTGGCGACCTTCGACGTCAGCAGCTCGATCTCGGCGTCGCCGTCCTCCGGCGAGATGCCGAGCAGGATGAGGTAGCCGCCATCGATCTTGCCGGTGACCTCCCCGGCGACCGTCACGCTGGCACTGGAAACGCGTTGCAGGCAGATTCTCACCGCGCGTCACTCCGGACAATCATGGCGCTGGCGAGCGCGGCGATGCCTTCCTCGCGGCCAACGAACCCCATGCCCTCGTTGGTGGTGGCCTTGATGCTGATCGCGCCGGCATCGAGGCCGGTCATCCCGACGAGCGCCTCACGCATCGCCGGGACGTGCGGGTTCACCTTCGGCGCCTCGGCGATGATGGTCGCGTCGATGTTGACCGGCGCCCATCCGTGCTCCTTCAGCAAGCCAACGGCATGACGCACGATGTCGACGCTGCTCATGCCGCGCCACTTCTCGTCGGTCGGCGGGAAATGCACGCCGATATCGCCCAGCGCGGCAGCTCCGAGCATCGCGTCGGCAATCGCATGAAGCAGCACATCGGCATCGGAATGGCCATCGAGCCCCCTCTCGAACGGGATTTCGACGCCGCCGAGGATCATCGGGCGACCGGTGGCGAAACGATGGACGTCGTAGCCGATGCCGACTCGGGGCACCTGCATGGTGGGCTCTCCTTCGCGCTTCCGGAGGAGCGCATCGACCATTTCGATGTCCTCCGGGTGCGTGATCTTGATATTCAGGCGGTCACCGGGAACGATGCGGACCGGGATGTCAAACGCCTCGGCGAGTGACGCCTCGTCGGTGAACTCGGTGTTGTCCCGCAAGGCACGGTCGCACAGGTCGAGCAAGAGGTCGCGTCGCATCCCCTGCGGAGTCTGCGCGCCCCAGAGCGTGGAGCGATCGATGGTCTCCACGATCGTGCCATTGTTCACGCGCTTGACGGTGTCCGAGACCGGAGCGGCGACGATCGCAGCGCCGGTGGAGCGGGCATCATCCGCGCAGAGGTCGACGATCTCAGGCGTCGTCAGGGGCCGGGCGGCGTCCTGCACAAGCACGACATCGAGGTCCTCCGCGACGGCGCGGACCCCGTTCGCCATGGAATCCTGCCGCTGCGCGCCGCCCGGCACGAAGGTCGTGACCTTGGTCCACGCCCCTCCCTGGACCAGCGCGCGGATCGGCGCCTCGGTGTGCGCGCCGTAGACGATCACGACGTCGCGAACCGTAGCGGCCGCCTCCATCGCGTCCAGCACCCAGGCCAGGACCGGCCGACCGCCAACGGGCGCGAGGACCTTCGCGGTGTCGCCGAAGCGCTCCCCTCGCCCTGCCGCAACGATGACGCAGGCCGCAAACGGGGTCACGAGTGCCGCTCCATCTCGTCGCGGAGCGCGAAGAGCCGCTCGGCGACCTCGTCCGGGACCGGTGCCGCGCCCAGCGTTCGCCCAGCGCGGAAGCCGGCGCCGTGATAGTCGCTACCGCCGGTCGGGATCAGTTCCCAGGCGTCGGCGATGGAGCGCAGCTCGGCATGCTGCTCCGGCGGGTACTCGGCGTAATACGTCTCGAAGCCCTTGAGCCCGACGGGCACGAGGCGCTCCAGGATCCCGGAGATATCCTGCGTGGAATACGGATGCGCGAGAACCGGTATCGCATGGTGCTCCACCAGCAGGCGGACAGCATCCTCAGGCGTGAACGGGTCACGCGGGATGTAGATCGGGCGACCGGCCTTCAGGAAGCGATCGAAGGCGTCGCTCACGTCCGTCGCGACGCCGATCTTCACCAGCTCGCGGGCCACGTGCGGCCTCCCGATGCTGCCTTCATCTGCCTCGGCAAGGATCGCGTCGCCATCGATGGCATAGCCGAGCGAATAGGCACGCTCGATCATCCGCTCGACGCGACGAACGCGGGCGCGGGCCAGCTCCCCGAGCCGCTCGCGCAACGCCGCGTCGGACGTGTCGACGAAATAGCCGAGGACATGGACCTCGGCCCGATCGACCGTCGTCGACAGCTCGACGCCAGGAACCAGCGTGATCCCGGCGGCATCGGCCTCCCGCTGGACATCGTCGAGGGCATCGACGGTGTCATGGTCGGTCACGCCGAGAATGGAAAGCCCCTGCCGGCTGGCGTTGGCCACCAGTTCGGCAGGGGAATCCAGACCATCCGACGCGCGCGTGTGCGTATGCAGATCGATACGGGAGGTGGTCGTGGTCATGTGTCCTTACGGTGCGTGAATGTCCTCGTACCGCCGGAACTGGACTCCGGCGCCCAGCGCCGCACACAAGGTGCAGCGGTACACGGGGACATTTGCGCGGTCGTGCTAGCGGGGCTCGACGAGAAGGCGAATAGCCGTGCGGTCCTCGTTGTCGATCGTGACATCGATGAAGGCCGGGACGCAGACGGCGTCGATACCGGTCTCGTTCAGGTAGTCACGAGCGATGGCAACAGCCTTGACCGCCTGGTTTGTGGCCCCGGCACCGATGGCCTGGACCTCGGCGCGGCCGGCCTCGCGGACAACACCGGCGATCGCGCCGGCGACGGCACTCGGGCGGGAACGGGCAGAAACCTTCAGGACCTCGCCGTCGACGCCGACCATGGAGGTATCGCCACCGTAAAAGGCGACGGCCTCGGCGACGGACTCATGGCTATGGCCATTGGAGGTGACCGGAACGTCGACGTCGACGACTTCCTGGATGTCGATCGACTCGTCGTGGCCATTCAGGGTGACGACGGGCTCGTCGATCGTCGTCTCAACGACCTGCTGCGGCTGCTCGTCCGGCGTCTCGACGACGGGAGTGGCCTCCTCTTCCTGGTCATCGGCATCCGGCGGGAAGCGATTGCCCTCCGGATTGATCTTGATGTCCTGAAGATTAAGCTTGCTAAAAAACCGGTTCATGATCGGAAGTCTCTCTTTCCGTTCCCCAGAAAACCCGGTGATCGGGTGCTGCAATGTCATTGTGCGCGCAGCCGGATTCGGGAAGCAGGGCATCCCGGTGTCCCGGACCAGTACACGCGGCCAATCGAACGAGTGTGTAACGTGGACGCTTGCCAGCCCGACCGCGTCCGGAAGGCCACCCCCACAGTGGCACTCCGGATAGTCTACGCTGAAAGGCGTCTATTGCGCACGAATTGGAACCGGGTTGCCCACGAGTCTCGGGATTCCCGTTCCCAAACAGGGCGGAGGGACGGCGATGACGATGCACGACGGCGAGCGATTCCACAACCAGACGCTCGAGCTCGACGGCCAGACATTCCGTCGGTGTCACTTCATCAACTGCCAAATCCGCTTCCGGGGTATCGCGCCGTTCGGGTTCGAGGGGAACCGGTACGAAGGATCGTTCTGGATCCACCTGCTCGAGGAGTGGCGGAAGATGGAGGACGCGCTCGACCCGTTGCGACGCGAGCTGAACCGTTATGGGACGGATCTCGACGAGGTCTTGCGCCCGGAACGCCCCGCGACGGGATGGTCGCCGGCGGTCATGCCGGAACAGCGTGAGATGCACATCCAGTACATGTTCCGAAGGGATGGAAAGCCGGGCGACGGGCTGAGGTTGACTGAGCCGGAGCGTGAGGGAACCTGATCGCGCCGGACTCGGCTCGATGCCAGGCACACCGCTTCGCGCAGGATGACCGGCATCCTGAGAGGCGGATGCGTACAGCCGGCCCTTGTGGCCGGCTTTGTCACTCGAGGAGCCGGCCACAAGGGCCGGCTGTACAGGGGCATCCCCCCTGCACGTTGTGTGCGGCGCCCTGCTGCATAAACGCCGCTCACAAAGTGCGGCGTTTCGAATCGATTTTCTACCCAACGATCTGCGCTGTTAAACGATGACGCGGGCGACCCGGCCTGTTTCCAGGACCAGATCGCCCGCGTTCTTTTTTCGCCGCGAACACTGAGCGTGGCTCCAACCGAAGCCATGCGAGCTCGTGATTTCCCTGAGTGTGGTGTCAGCGCGCGTAGTCGACGGCGCGCGTCTCCCGGATCACCGTGACCTTGATCTGGCCCGGATATTCCAGGGTTTCCTCAATCTTCCTCACCACGTCCTGTGCGAGCCGCGTCGCGCCAACATCGTCGACCGAGTTCGGTCGAACCATGATGCGTACCTCGCGCCCCGCCTGGATGGCGAAGGACTTCTCGACGCCGTCAAACGAATTGGCGACGCCTTCCAGCGCCTCAAGCCGCTTGATGTACGTCTCGACCATCTCGCGCCGCGCGCCCGGCCGGGCACCGGAGATGGCGTCCGCCGTCTGGACGATGAACGCCTCGATGGTCTGCGGCTCTTCCTCATTGTGGTGAGCCGCGATCGCGTGGACGATCCGGGACGAGCGTCCCAGTCGCTTGGCGATATCCGCGCCGATCAGCGCGTGCGGACCTTCAACCTCGTGGTCGACGGCCTTGCCGATGTCATGCAGCAACCCGGCGGTCTTCGCGACGTTGACGTCGGCGCCGAGCTCTGCCGCGAGCGTTGCCGCGATCAGCGACGTCTCGAGACTGTGCGCGAGCACATTCTGTCCGTAGCTGGTGCGGAACTTCAGGCGGCCAAGCAGCTTGATGAGGTCCGGGTGCAGGCCGGGGACGTTCGCCTCGTAGGCAACGTGCTCGCCCTCCTCCCGCATGATCTCCTCGAGCTCGAGCTGCGTCTTGTACACCACCTCCTCGATCCGCGCCGGATGGATGCGCCCATCCTGCAGGAGTTTGGTGAGGGCCCGACGGGCTACCTCGCGGCGTACAGGGTCGAATCCGGAAACGGTGACAGCCTCGGGCGTGTCGTCGACGATGAGGTCGACGCCGGTCGCCTGCTCCAGCGCGCGAATGTTGCGACCTTCGCGGCCGATAATGCGGCCCTTCATGTCGTCATTCGGCAGCGGGACAACGCTGACCGTGGATTCGGAAACGTAATCTGATGCGATTCGCTGGATTGTGGTTGCCAGGATCTTTCGGGCTCGCCGATCGGCCTCTTCCTTGGCTTCGCGCTCGATCTCGTGAACCGATCGCGCGGCCATGTGACGGGCATCGGCTTCGATGTCGGCGATCAACTGGTCACGGGCTTCCTGCGCCGTGAGACCAGCTACGCGCTCGAGTTCGGCATGGTAGCGAACCCGTGCTTCCTCGATCTCGACCATCTGCTCGGCGCGCTTCTGTTCCAGCTCCTTTTCGACTTGCTGGCGTCGCTGCTCGAGCTCCCTGGTTTTCTTTTCCCGGTCCTGTTCCCACGCCTCGCGCTGTTGCTGGAACTTTTGTTCCTGCTTGCGAAGCTGGTGGTCCCGTTGTTCAAGGCTCTGGGACTTCTTGTCGATTGATTCTTCTTTTTGCTCAATCCGGCGCTCGATGCGCTCGATCTCGCTTCGGCGCTGGGTCAGCTCCCTGTCGAGCTCCCCCCTGAGCCGGATTGCTTCATCCTTTGCCGAAAGGGCAATATCCCGCCGCTTGGTTTCTGCCTCTTCTATTACGCGATCCGCTTCGCTCTGGGCGATCTTCATGCGCGATTCCGCGCGTCGGTCCAGCCAGAAATAGGTCACGAAAAAGGTGATTCCAGCAACGAGGATAGCCAGGATGATGAATACCCAAAGGTCACCCATCGTGTAGCTCCTCGCTCGTGTCCCCACCGTGTGTGGGTTCTCAATTGTTAAGGTGTGTCGGCCCGGCTTCCAAAGAACGGCCAGTGGCATCGCCCCTGACCGATCCCCTCTATGGCTCCCGGAGCCCATACAAGCCGAATGGTATACGGAATCGAAATGGCCCGTCAACCGGCATAAAAACGATGGTATGATAGGAGGCTGCGAACGTACGCATAGAATCGTCAACGCAAGGACCAAAGAGCGCTCCCGGGCCCGCTCTTTGCGGCACCGGAGGGGTCGGCAGTCATGCGACGATACCGGAACCATGTCCCGGTATCGTGATTGCCCGTACAATGGGCGAAACGTTCCAAGCCAGATCAAAGGACAACACTGTATGTCGCCAGCGCAAAACGGAAAGTCGCGGCAGGAGGACAGCGAGCAATCGTCCGATGTGGCGTTGCTGATCGACTACGAGAACCTGCAGGTCAGCCTGAAACGGCATTTCAACCTCACTACGCCGAAGATGAGCCTGATCATCCAGGAGGCGCTTGAATACGGCCGGCTCGTGCTCTCACGCGCCTACGCGCCGTGGACTTCGCCCGATCTCAGCATCGACGCGGAGAACCTCTACCGGCAGGGAATCGACCTCATCTACACGCCGGCGGGCAAGAACAGCGCCGATGTCCGGATGGCGGTGGACGCCGTCGACCTGACCAGCCGCATGGGGAACATCGGGACGATCCTGTTCGTGACCGGAGACGGTGACCTGATCCACCCGTTGAACTACTTGCGTCAGCAAGGCAACCGGGTAGTCGTGATCGGCGTGGACGCGGCAATGAGCCGGATGCTGTCATCCGCGGCGGATGCCGTGCTGATCTACGAGCGCGATCTCGACCCGTCGGTGCTGCGTCGCGTCTCTCGTGACCCGCAGGGCCAGTCGCAGCGACAGCAAAAACCGTCATCCGGCCAAAAGCCTGACACCGACGCTGATATGGGTCCCCGGCTCACGCCGGTCCGTAACGCGCCGCCGGCCGAGGAAGCGTTCCGACTTCTGCAGGACGTGTTGCAGCGACACGGCGACGGCGAGCCGATGCTCTATCAGGAAATCGGGCACTGGCTTGGCCGCGAGCACAATATGAAGCCGCGTGCCTGGTATGGCGTGCCGTTCAGTGTGTTCATGGACGCCGCACAGGCCGCCGGCATTGTCCAGCTGACCACATCTGGCGGCAACAGCTACGCCTCCCTCCCCTCCACCGCCATCGATGACTCGCTGGACGACAGCGAAAGCGACGACGGTGATGACGATACGGTAGAGATGGGCGCGGCGGTACGCCTGGAGTCGCTCCAGCCAGAAGAGCGGCAATCGCTGATCGATGCGCTGATCGGGCTCAAGAACGACCCGAAACTGAAGTACCTCACATTCCGGACGATCCTGCGGAACCTGCTGGCCAACAGCGTGCTGCCACGCCTGAACGAGACGCAGATCCGGAGCCTGCTGAACGACCTCGCGAACCGGAAGCCGCCGATCCTCGAGCGCTCGACAATGCGGCGACGCAACCAGACCGGCGGGACGTATACCTTCTCGGCGTTTACCGTCACGGACGACGAGGAGCTGCTGCAACGCGCCGTCGAGGGCGACCTGGACGACTAGGTCTCTGCGTCTGTGCGGCGGGACGGGCCAGGCTAGTCAGCAGCGCGCAGCACTTCTCCAGCGTAGGGGCGGAGCATCGAGGCCAGCTCGGGCGGATCGGTCGTGCCGAGCACCCAGGCACCGGGCTGGCCGCCGAGGAACGCGAGCAGGTCCTCTACCGTGCGGGTGATGGCCCGGACGAGCGAATCCGACACCCGCACGCCCGGCTCGAGATGGAGCGCCTTGATCGTCAGGATGCCCTTCCGTCGATCGAACGACGGGTCGAGCCGACCGACGAGGCGCCCCTTGTGCAGGATCGAAAGCGAGTAGTACCCGTAGCGTCGCTTCGGGGCGGGGACGTAGATCTCCAGGACATAGCTAAATCCCCAGAGCAGCTCCGTCCGATCCCTCCGCCAGATAAGGTTGTCGAACGGCGAGAGAAAGGTCGTGTGGGTCGGCCATCCCTTGCGCTGGCGCAGCAGCTCCAGCGTCTCCAGGCGGGCCGGGTCCATCCACATCGGGGTGTCGATACCCTCGACCTCGATGGGGATCGCACGACCGTCCACGGCGAACTCCGCCAGGATCCGACGCGCGTCCACATTCGGGATGTGGGACTGGCCTCCGGTGCGGAAGTAGTCCGTCACCCATGCCGCCGTCGTGACCCCGAGTGCGCTGATCGCCCGCATGGCGAGCTCGCGTTGTGCCTCCTCGCCGGGAATCGCCTCGCCCTCCCAGAATCCAGGCACGACACGCTCCGGCAGGTCGAAATGGCGGGCAAAGCCACTGTCACGCTTGTGGATCATCAGCTCGCCGTGCATCCAAAGGTGGCTCAGGACCCGGCGTTCCGGCTTGTTGCCCCACCAGTGCCACGCCTCGGTTCTCTCCGCGTCCGGCGGCGATTCGAAATGCCGGGACGTCATCGGTCCCTCGGCAGTTATGCGCTGGATGATGGCCTCGGCCACCTCCCGGTTCTCGGGCTCGGCGAGCCACGCGCTCTCCGAGCGGCGGACCCGTTCCATGTACGGCCGGAAAAGATAGAGGAGATCCGCCGGAAGGATCGACGCGGCATGCGCCATATACTCCGTCAGGGAATGATCACTCTCGTACAGGTCGACGACGAGCGAAGGGTCGTACGCCCCGAGCCGGCTCCAGAGGACGGTCTCGTGCGAGCGGGAGATGACGGAGATCGTGTCCAGCTGGATCGTGCCGAGCCGATGGAAGACATCGAAGATATCCTCGCGCGTCACGCGCCTCCGGGTCGGGCGACGATCCAGCCCGCTGGCGATGACGGCGAGCGCCTGCGCCTCGGCACGAGTCAGCTTCATCGGTGTCATGATTCCTTCCTCTCCCGATCCACACTTTTCCCGCATCTATGCCAGGTATGCTACCGCCTGACCCGGACAAGGCGTGACCGGGTATGATTGGCGGCAGTTTGACGCTGTCCCTCTGGAGCTCCGATGCGCATTGCCCTTGTCCACGATTACCTGAACCAGTACGGCGGTGCCGAGCGCGTCCTGCGCGTGCTTCATTCACTCTATCCCGACGCGCCGGTCTTCACGTCGCTGTACGATCCGCATCACCTTCCCGACGACTTTCGTTCTTGGGACATCCGGACGAGCCCGATCTCGAAGATCCCGGGCGCGACGAAAGACCACCGGATCTGGACGTTGCTCTACCCGCTCATCTTCCGGCAGATCGGGAGGAAGCTCGATCACTTCGACGTGATCGTTGCCGACTCGAGCGCATGGTCGCACCAGGCGCAACCGCAAGGTGATATCCCGACCGTGGTGTATTGCCACTCCCCTGCCCGCTTCCTCTACAAGGACGACAACTATCTCGAGGCGGCGCGTTTGCCGAAACCGGCGAGGATGCTGGCCGATGCGGCGTTCGGCGCGATGCGCCGGGCGGACCAGCAGGCGGCACGGCGGGTAACGCGGTTCATCGCGAACTCGGAAGAGGTGCGCAAGCGCATGCGCGCCGTCTGGGACGTCGAGGCGGAGGTGATTCACCCGCCGATCGACACCGAGCGATTCCGGCCCGTGGCACCCGTGGAACCGGAGGACTGGTATCTCGTCGTGTCTCGCCTTGTGCCGCATAAGTGGATCGACCTGGCCGTTCGCGCCAGCACGCAGGCGAACGTGCCGCTGAAGGTGATCGGGAGCGGCCGGGCGGAGGAGAGCCTGCGCGAGATGGCCGGGCCGACCGTCGAGTTCCTCGGGGAACTGCCGGATGACGATGTTACCTGGCACATGCAGCGCGCGAAAGCGCTCATCCTCCCCGGCGTCGAGGACTTCGGGATGACGGCGGTCGAGGCGCAGGCGGCCGGACGACCGGTCATCGCCGCTGGTGCTGGCGGGGCGCTGGAGTCGATCATCCCGGGCGTGACGGGGATGCATTTCGAGCCGCACAACGAGGATCAGCTGGCCGCGCTCCTGAAGCAGGATCACGACTGGGACACCGAAGCGATCCTTGCGAACGCGGCGCGATTCCGGCGTGAGGTGTTCGAGGAGAAAATGCGCGCGGTGGTGCGCGAGGTTGCTGCGGGGCGGTAACGGTGCTTGAAAATACCTGGATACAGCCGCCCCTGAACGTGAAAAGCCGGCCCCAAGGGCCGGCTGTACGGTTCGAAATGTCGTACCGCCGCACCTCGCAGCTGCGGTGCTCCTACCAGCGCTTGCCGAGGATGTTGCGGATCCGGAGCTGCCAGACCATGACGGCGGCCTCGAACACAACGCTGCGTGACAGCTTCGACGCCCCGGCGACGCGGTCGTGGAAGGTGATCGGGACCTGGCGCCACGTCTTGCCAAGCTGGAGCGCCCGATAGGTCGTCTCGATCTGGAAGCCGTACCCATCAGCGCGGACGGTTTCGACCTCGATATCCTCCAGCGTCTCGCGTCGCCACAGCTTGAACCCGCCGGTGAAATCGCGAACAGGGACCCCGACCACGAACCCCGCGTACGCGCCG
This sequence comes from Thermomicrobiales bacterium, assembly GCA_035305265.1. Classification (GTDB taxonomy): domain Bacteria; phylum Chloroflexota; class Chloroflexia; order Thermomicrobiales; family UBA6265; genus UBA6265. The sequence continues at coordinate 12,723 of DATGPC010000087.1, forward strand.
CCCAGGCGACTGATGAGCTTGCGGGGCCACGGCCAACCGACCGTCTTGCCGCCAGGAATGTACCGGCTGCCCAGGACCAGCTCGGCGCGGGTGTTCCGGGCGACATCGATCATCTTCTGGAGGTCCGCGGCGGAGTGCGAGAGGTCGGCGTCCATCTGGGCGATGTGCGTCGTGCCCAGCTCGAGCGCCCGTCGAAACCCGTCCACGTAGGCGCGGCCGAGGCCCTCCTTGCCGGCGCGATGGAGGACATGGACCCGTCCCGGATGCTCGGCCGCCAGGCGATCCGCAATGTCGCCGGTGCCATCGGGCGAGGCGTCATCCACGATGAGCACCTGCGGCGGAGGGTCGAGCGCCAGGACCTCGCAGACCTGCTGGTCGATGTTCTCCCGTTCGTTGTACGTGGGAATGACGACCACCAGGGTCATCGGCGGGTCGGGCGCGGGAGCCGTCATGCGTCTTCGGGTTCACCCCGGCCGCGAGAGAGCAGGAAGTTCACCTGCACGAGCAGCGCGTCGACATCGAACGGCTTGGAGAGAAGCGCATCGGCTTCCAGCTCGCCGGTGCGGTCCCGCAGCGTGCGGCTGGCGGACATGGCGATGATCGGAAGGTCCTTCGTCTCGGGCTCGCGACGGAGACGGGAGATGAGGGTGCCGCCGTCAACGCCCGGGAGCATGATGTCCATGAGGATGAGGTCGGGATCCCAGTCACGAGACATCATGAGGCCCTGGGCGCCATCACGCGCGATCGCCACGGTGTACCCTTCGCCCTTCAGCACCACATCGATGAGCTGGGCGACGTCTTCCTGGTCTTCGACTACGAGGATTCGTGAGGACACCTATTCAATCCTTCATGACAGGCGGCACTGGGCGCCGGCACAACCGGTTTTTGCTGCTCCTATCGTACTGTACGGACGTCGGTTTCGCGAGGGTACACGGCGTGTTTCCGCGTTGCCACCGCGTTCCTACAGAGAAAAGAGCCGCCTGTGGTGGCGGCTCTTTCAGGACGTCGGTCAGGAGTTGGATGCGCCAGTGTCTTCCATGTCCGCACCCAGCTCGGTGAGCTTGCGGACGAAGTCGGCATAGCCGCGATCGATGTGGAAGACGTCGGTGACCTCGGTCTCCCCTTCCGCGACGAGGCCGCCAAGAACGACGGCAACGGCGGAGCGGATATCCAGCGATTGGACACGCGCGCCGTGGAGCTTCACCGGGCCATGGATCTCGGCCGAGGTGGCGAGAAACTCCCCATTGTCGCCCCAGCGCTGGACGCGGATATCCGCGCCCATCTTGATCAGCTCGTCCGTGTAACGCAGCCGGTCCTCGTAGACGCGCTCATGGACGTGAGCGACGCCTTCGGCCTGCGTCAGCAGCGGCACGAAGGTGGACTGGCTGTCCGTCGGGAACCCGGGGTATGGCAGCGTCTGGATATCGACGGCCTTCAACTCCCGGCCAGCGCGGACCAGCATGCTACGGTCGCGCGTCCACACATCGGCTCCGGCCTCCATCAGCTTCTCGCTGATCGGGACCAGGTGCGAATCGATGACCTGATCGATCATGACCTCCCCTCCGGTCATCACCGCGGCGATGGCGTAGGTCGCGGCTTCGAGGCGGTCGGGAAGGACAATCTCGGAGACACCGCGAAGGCGTTCGACGCCCTCGACGGTGATGAAGGGCGTGCCAAGGCCGGAGATGCGGGCGCCCATGCGGTTCAGCATGTTCCCGAGCCAGATGATCTCCGGCTCGGCCGACGCGTTCATGATGAGCGTCGTGCCGGCGGCACGGGTCGCGGCCATCATCAAGGCTTCCGTGCCGGTGTGGCTCGGATAGTCCATGTAGATGCGCGCGCCCTGGAGCGTGCCGACTGTGGCGTGGATGCCGTGCTCGTCGCGCTCGATATGGGTCCCCATGCGTTGGAAGCCGCGCAGGTGCATGTCGATCGGGCGCTTGCCGATCTGGTCACCGCCTGGCATGGCAAACGAGATCTCGCCGACGCGGGCGAGCATCGGACCGGTCACGACGACGGACGCGCGGGTGGCCTTGAAGAGATCGGGCGGCGCGTCGGTGCGAGTGATGTGCTCGGCGCGGATGGTGACCCGCTCGTTCGACCGGTCGATCTCGACCTCCGCGCCCAACGTCCGCAGCAGGTCCGCCATCGAGAGGACGTCGGCGATCATGGGCACGTTGTTGAGGACGACTTCCTCGGACGTGAGGATCGAGGCTGCGAGGGCCTTGAGGGCGGCGTTCTTCGCGCCGCTGATCCGGACGTCACCGCGCAACGTGTGGCCACCGCGAATCTTGAGGACGCGCTCGTCCACATCGACGCCTGTCTGGCTCGTCTGGGTCATACCGGACATGGATTGATCTTCCTTATTGAGATATACCACCGGGCGGAGGACATCGGCGTGCTGCGCCGGACGGGTAGCACGGATTGGGGGCTCGACCGGTGTTCCTCACCGTGGCCCTGATCAGTATACCCGTCCGGGAGATGCGGAAGGCGTGACGGGCAGCCACCGCTGACCGTATGTGACCCAATAAACATAGAGGGTCCGGGGATTGCTCCCCGGACCCTCTCTTTCAGCAATCCGCTGATCTACGCGGCCTCACGCCGGCGCAGGGTCCACGCGGTCCCGGCGAGCAGCAGCGAGCTCAACACCAGCATGCCGATGTTGGTGGCCGCACTGGACGGCCCACGCTTACCCGTGGAGGGAAGCTCCGTGATCGGTGGCGGTGTCGCGCCCGGCTTCATGCCGGGTGTCGGCTCCGGCGGGCAAGTGAGCGTCAGGGAGGCGGAGGCCTCATTGTCACTGATTGCGTCCGCCGGCTCGTTTCCGGCCGAAACCGATGCAACGTTCTCAATCACACCGCACTGTGCCGCGACGCCGGTCGCGGATACGACGATCGTCAGGGTCTGGCCGGCCTCCAAGACCGGAATCTCGCAGGTGAGAACCCCGTCTACAATGGCGCACGTCACGACATCGCCCGACACCGTCCAGGCGAACCCGGCTGGCAGGTCGTCCGTCACCACGACGTCGTACGCGGCACCGGCGCCATGGTTGGTGATCTCCAGGGAGAAGCTCACCACGTCGCCGACCGTCACCTTCTCCGCGTCGGCGGTCTTCACGATGGAGACATCCGGGCAGAGCACCGTCACGCCGGCGGATGAGGAGTTGTCATCCGTCACGTCGCCCGGCTCGTTGCCGGCCGAGACAGTCGCCGTATTGTCGATCACCGCGCAACTGTCGGCCGTCGTCGGCGACGTGATGATGACCTCAAGGATCTCATTTGGCGCCATCGTGCCGAAGTCGCAGAGCACGACGCCGTCTTCAATGACGCAGGAATCCGCGCCATTTCCACCGGCAATCGTCCATTCGACACCCGGAACAACCGGCAATGTGTCGGTCAGGACCACGTCGTAGGCATTGCCAACGCCCGGGTTCGTGACCGTCAGCGTGAAGGTGATGTCGTCACCTGCGCTCACTGTGTCCGGGGCCGCCGTCTTTTCGATCACGACGTTCGGGCAATTCACCGTCACGGTGGCCCCTGACTCCTCGGAAGGAGCGTTCGACAGGTTGACGACGGCCGTGTTGTCAACCACGCCGCAGGTTTCGGCAGTCGTCGGCGACGAGATGTGGACCGCGAAGGACGCACCCTCGGCCATCGTGCCAAAGTCACAGATCAGGTCGCCCTCCTCAATCACGCAGAACTCGGCACCGTCACCACCGTCGATGGCCCAGTCCGTACCCGGTGTTGTCGGCAGGGTATCCGCCACGCGGACGCCATAGGCGTTGCCCTGGCCATTGTTGGTGATGGTGATCGAGAAGCCGATCTGGTCGCCAGCAGACACGGACTCCTGGTCCGCGATCTTCATGATAACCGGATCCGGGCAAAGTACCGTCACCTCATCCGTGGATGTGACCGAATCACCATTGGAGAGTGTGATCTCCGCGGAATTGCTCACGATCGAGCACGTCTCGTAAGTGGTCGGCGACACCAGGCGGACCGACCACGAGGATTCCGGTTCCATCGTGCCGAAGTCGCATTCCAGCACGCCCTCATCCGTGATCACACAGAACTCGGCTCCCTCGCCGCCCTCGATGATCCATTCCGTGCCCGCGACTCCCGGCAGAGCGTCGGTCAGGACCACATCGTAGGCATTCCCTGGTCCGGCGTTGGTGGCCGTGATCGTGAAGCCAATCTGGTCGCCAGCGGAGACGTCCTCGTCATCGGCGACCTTCTCGATTCCCGGCGTCGGGCAGAGGACAACCACCTGGTCACTGGCGTTGGCCGGCTCGGTGTTGCCGTCCCGGAATTCCACGACGGCCGAGTTGTCGACCACGCCGCAGATTTCCGCGGTGGTGATCGAAACAACGCGGACGGAGAATCCGTCGCCCTGCGCGAGGTCGCCGACCTCACAGGTCAGGACACCCGTCTCTTCATTGATGGTGCAGCCTTCGACCGCCGGATCGATCGACCAGGCCAGTCCGGCGTTCGTCGGCAGCGTATCGGTGAGGATCGCGTCGTAGGCGATGCCCTCACCGGTATTCACCATGGAAATCGTGAACGCGATCTCATCGCCGGCCGAGACCTCGTCACGCTCCGCGACCTTCTGGAGGTCGATGTCAGAGCAGTTGACGGAGATCGTTGCCGTCGACTCGTTATCGTCGCCAACATTGTCGTCAGGCTCGTTCGAGGCGCCAACGCTTGCAATGTTCTCGTGCGGGCCGCACATCTCGAGCGTCGTCGGTGAGCTCACGACGATCGTCTGGCTCGCGTTCGGCGCTATCTCTGCGAACTCACAGGTCAACACACCGTCCTCGATCCCGCAGGCCTCGTTCTCAACCGCCCAGCCGGTGATGCCGGTCGGCAGGTCATCAGTCACGACCACGTCATAGGCCACACCCGGCCCAGCGTTGGTGATCACGATCCTGAAGCTCGCGACATCGGTCGCGTTGATCGTTCCTTCGACCGCCGTCTTCAGGATGGAAAGGTCCGGGCAGAGCACGGTGACGCTGTCGCCATCCTCTTCCATCGGGGCGTTGTCGAAGCTCACCATGGCATCGTTATCCACCACGCCGCAGGTTTCCGCAGTCGTGATCGACGTGATGCGTACTGTGAAAGACGCATCCGGAGCGAGATCACCGACCTCACAGGTCAGGACACCGGTCTCTTCATCGATGGTGCAGCCCTCGACCTCCGGGTCGATCGACCAGGAAAGTCCGGCATCCGTCGGCAGCGTGTCGGTCAGGACCGCTCCGTAGGCGACACCGTCGCCGTTGTTCACCATCGTGATGGTGAAGCCGATGGTGTCACCAGCGGAGATCTCGTCCACGTCCGCGACCTTGGTCAACTGGACGTCGGAGCAGAGGACCACGACGGTCGCTTCGGATGAATTGTTGTCCCCGTTACCCTCGGGCTCGTTCTCCGCCGAGATCGTCGCGACGTTCTCGTAGGTGCCGCACGCCTCGTAGGACGTCTGCGCAATGACAGAGATGGTGAATTCAGAACCGGGCTCCATCGCCTCCAGGAAACAGGTGATCTCCTGTGCCCCGGTGTCCTCATCGGTTATCAGCTGGCAACCGCCGACCTCGGCCACGAGGCTCCAGGTTAGGCCGGCCGGCAGGACATCCGACACCTCGACGTCGTAGGCGGTGCCCTCACCGACGTTCGAGATCGCGATGTCGAACCGTACCTGATCGGTCGCATTCACCGATGGCGTGGTAGTCGTCTTCGCGATCACCACATCCGGGCAGAGCACCGTCACTGATGCGCTGTCCTCGTTGTCCTCATCGACATTGTTCTCGGGCTCGTTGCCAGCGAAAACGGCGACATCGTTCTCCACCACACCACAGGTCGCCCCGGACGTGGTCGAGGTAATGGTGACGCTCTGCGAGGCGCCAGACGCGAGCGTGCCGAACGCACAGGTGAGAACGCCGTCCGCGATGACGCAGCCGTCGGCCTCCGGATCGATGGTCCATGCAAGACCTGCGTTCATCGGGAGGGTATCGGTCAGCTGCACGTCGTATGCGTTGCCCTGACCTGTGTTGGTCACGGTCATGGTGAAGCTGATCGGATCACCCGACGACACCGTCCCGGCGCCGGACGTCTTGTCGACCACAACATCCGGGCAGAGGATCGTGACGGTCGCGTCATCATCTCCGCGGTTGGCGTTTTCGGTCGCGAACGACGCCGTGTTCTCGACCTCACCACAGGACTCTGCCGTGGTGGTGCCGGTCACCTGGACCGTCAGCGTTGCACCCGCGGAAAGGGTCTCGACATCGCAGGAGAGGACCCCGTCGTCACCCAGGGTGCAGGCATCCTCGGGACCGGAGAAGGTCCAGGTCACGCCGTCGATGGTCGGCAGGGCGTCGGTCAGCGTCACGCCGGTCGCAACGCCCGGGCCCGGATTGGTGACGACGATCGAGAAGACGATCGGGTCGCCAGCGCTGATAGTCTCGTTGGTCGCAGTCTTTTCGATCGTCAGCTCAGGCGCCGTAATGGTAAGTGGCTCGCTGCCACACGCGCTGGTCGCCGGATCGAAGTTGCCGTCGCCGGAGTAGACGGCCTGGAACTCGTAATCACCGGCGGTCAGGAAGCTGGTAGTGTCCGAATTCGGGAACGTGCCGTCGGCATTGAGGCTGTACGGGCCGAAGCTGTCGACCGCGTTGCCCTCAACGCAGACGTCATCGCCCCGTCCCTCGTAGACGTAGTACGTCACCGTGCCGGTCGGGACAACCGAGGTCTGGACCTCCGGCGTGAAAGACAGGGTCGCGGTGTCGTAGACCGTCTCGCCCGTCGCCGCGGCGGTGCTGGACCCGTTCTCCGTGACGATCAGCGTGGTCAGGGTCGTATCGAACGGAGCGACATTGAAGAACTCCGCGCCACATTCGCTGGTCGCCGCCCGATTATCCGGGAAGCTACCCTGGGACGCCGGCGGATTGTAGGTAACGACCCACCAGTACGTGCCGGGCTCAGTGACCGTCACTTCATTGGATGTCGGCAACCCATCGATCGGCACGTCCGTGAATTCAGCCGTCGTGAACGGCCCGGCGTACGTCTCCGCCGTCTCGCAGTTCGCGCCGCGAAGCAGCTCGTACGTCAGCGTACCGGACATGATGACGGTGCTGGTTCCTGGCACAAGCTGCGTCGTGTCGTACACCACCGTGCCCGGCTGCACCGTATCGTCATTCGAAAGGACGGAGTCATCCTCCGCGCGGTACATCGTCGTGGTGAGCTCGGGGCTGTATGGAGCCTGGAGGCAGCGAACGCTGAAGGAGGCCCGGGAGGAGCCACCGTTCCACTCCACCGTCCCGTCAACCCGCCGCCAAGCTTCACGATCGTAGGAGAAAACCCACTTCTCGGGGTTTTCGATGACAATCGAATCCGCTGGCGAGAGATCGAGATTCCGTGGCTGCATCCGGATGACGACCGGTGTCTCGTTCTCATCGTTCACGTCGCGCGGATTGAGATACACCGTAAACGACATCGTGTTGTCATCACGGTTGAAGGTACAAGACGTCCGGGCGCCCAGGCTCACCGAGGTGAAGGCCGCAAACTGCTCTTCCCCACAGGGGCTTTCCGCGGTCACGCCTTCGTAGTCGCCGGTTCCTTCAAACGTCACGACCCAGCTGTAGATCTGTCCATTGGCCGGAACGTCACTCGCCTGAATGGAGAACGGGTCAGAAATCGGGGCGCTCCCGTTGACCACCGTCTTCACGGACGTATGGACCAACGTCGACGGATCACAATCGACACTCTTGTACAGCTGGTACGTCACATTGCCGGTAGCCCGGTTGTCGAGGTTCGTGAAGATGGCCTCGTCGGTGGCGTTGATCGGCGCAGCGACATAGTTCAAATGCGGGATGATGGTGTTGCCATTCCGCATCACCGTCACCATCGTTGGATCTGCCGGGACGGGCTCGGCGAAGAATGTCTCCGTCGAGCAGTCGCTTTCAGCGGGGCGCGTGAAGCCACCCTGACCATTGATGTCGCCCGTGTATGACGCCGACCAACTGTAGGGGCCTGACAGTCGAATCTGATACCAATCGGTAGATTCGACAACACCGTTGGTGACCGCCACCGTGTCGGAGAACATCGTCGGGCCGGAGCAGTCTGACCCCTGATGCAGCCTGAACGTCACCTTGCCGGTGGCGCCGTCTGCAAAACCAGTCAATGTGCCAGTGTCACGGACCCAGTCGCCTACGGTGACGGTGCCGCCATTGGGAAGAACCGTGCCTTCACCATCGCCGGAATCGCTCTCGAACATCTCGGTCGTCAGGGCTGGCTGTGCCTGGAGGAAGAACGTCTCCTGACCGCACCGGCTGACCGAGTTCGTGTAGTTGCCGTCTGCAGATTCGAACGTGACGACCCAATTGAAGACACCGAAGTGGGACTCGCTGAGCTCGACGGTGTCGCTCTGACCGAAGACGCCATCCTCGACGTCGACGACGATCGGCTCAACGAATGCGTCCTCACATCCGGAGTCGTTGTAGAGCGTGTAGGTCAGGGTGCCTGTCGGGAGTGGCAGGCCCTCCACGTAATCCGCGCCGACCGGCCGCCCATTGTAGAGGTATTGAACGGTCACGCTATCGGCGACGCTTGCCGGGCGAAGGATGGCCGAGTTCGGCGCGATCTCTGCGCCGTCGTTGCCCATGTCGAGGATATGCGTTGTGATGGCCGGCGTCAGCGGGGCGACGATGACCGTCTCCGTGCCGCACGGACTGGCGATCGGTGCACCACCTTCGGGCGTGAAGACTGCCTGGAAATTGTACGTGCCTGCTTCGGTCAACCGGATGCTGTCCGGCATGTCGGGCACCGGCTGCCCGGCTACGACAGCCGCGGACCAGCCTTGCCCCTCCACCACTGAACCAGGAACGCACTCATCCCCGGAGTACAGGGAGTAGACGATGGTACCGGAAACCGCTGCAGTCCCATCGTCATTGACGATGCTGCCGAAGAACTCGGCCGTATCGAAGACCGTGGTTCCGAGAGGAACGGTGCCACCATCCGGAACGATGGTGCCCGTGTCGGCGTTGACGACGTCCGTGCGGACATAGCCGCCCTGCCCTTCTCCGGTCACGAAGAATTGCTCGTCGCCGCACGTGCCGGCCGAGCCCAGGTTGTTGTCGTCACCGCTATAGACGGCAACCCAGTTGTACTGCCCAGGCGTCAGATCTTCGACCACCGGGCTGGGGGGCACGGTGCCGTCCTGGTTCAGGGCTACCTCAAATGGACCAGCGACCGGCTCACCACCGCAGCCCGAACCACGGTACAGCGTATAGGTCACCGAGCCAGTGGCGTCATCGGTCAGGCCGGTGACGACGGCCGTGTCACGGACATCAGCCGGTGCGGAGACGACACCGTTGAGCGCGATTGGTTCGAACGCATCATCACCGGTCTGGAGCTGAGGCACCGTCTCGATCGTAGTCGGGTTGAGGGTGACGTTGAACGTCTCCGATCCGCAGGGGCTGACAGCCGGGGCATTGAAATCGTCGCCGCTGTAACTGACAACCCAATTGTAGGTACCGGCGACATCCGCGGATACGACAGGGGAATCCGGCAGGGTGCCATCCGGGTTAACAGGAAGTTCGATGGAGTCGACGACAGTCCCACCCGGGCAGGACCCCCGGTACAGCGTGTAGGTGACCGTCCCGCTCACAGGGGCATCGCCATAGAAGCCCGTCATGGTGGCGGTATCGTAGACCTGCGTACCGCGGGTCACCGAGTCACCGTGCTCGATGACGCTCTCTGTATCGGCGTTCATCATGACGGTGGTGACTTGAGGCTCGGCCGGACCAACAACAAAGGTCTCGTCGCCACAAGGACTCGTCACCGCCTGATTCTGACCATCACCGGAGTATTCGACGATCCAGTGATATGTTCCCAGCTGTTCAGGCGTGTACGCCGAGGACGGTGGAACCTGACCGTCCACAAGTGTGACGGTCTCAGGGCCGTACACCGTTTCGGTATTGCCGCAGGAATCACCGCGGACGAGGGTGTAGGTCGCCGTGCCGGTCGGGTTGTTGGCACCAATCAGCGATGTGGTGTCGTAGACGGTGCTGCCGATCGTGATGGTTTCACCTTGACCGATGCGGGTGCCGTCTGCAAATCGCATCGTGGTCTGGATGTCGATCTCCACTGCACCGACAACGACGGTTTCCGAACCGCAGATCGAATGAGCGGGAAGGAAGTTGCCGTCCTCACCCTCGCCGCCATATACGACTTGCCAGTTGTAAATCCCGTCCTCGAGCGGCTGGTAGAGATCTGAGTCCGGAATCACACCGCCCTCGAGCACGGTAACGGTGTCCGAGAAGACCGGTGTGCCAGTGCACTCCGAGCCCTGGTACAGGTAATACGTGACCTCTTGCCCGACGAGCTCGCTCTTGAAATCCCACTCGTCATTGGGATTCACGAACCATGCCGTGTCCCGGAACGCTGTTCCGGAAGGAATCTGGCCCCCATTCGGAATAGCGACGCCCGCTTCAGTTCCTGCGGAGGTATTGATCCCCATCGGTATCGGGTTCACAACCTGGCAATCACCACCGATGTAGATCGGGGAATCCAGACCTGCCTCGATCACGAAGTCGATACTGACGATGCTGGTGTCTTCGAGACTGTAGATGTACCGGCCATCGACCCACGACATCGTCCCGCTACCCGAGTACGAGGTGCCGAAGCGATCGACGCCGGACCACTCGACTGTCGGGTCCGCGTCAAGCGGCTGGCCAACCGGGTCTTGCGTCGGCAGCGTCAGGAAAACGTCGCCACCAACAAATTGGCCTCGGGGAGAGCAGTCCACGGTAGGGCTTCCCGGAAGCGCCATAATGCCGACCTCGAGCGACCTCGACTGAGGTGCCTCGACGGTCGGCTCCTGGTGATCTGTTCCGCCGTTGTCGACAGGCGCTTCGGGAGCCGGATTTACCGGAGGCTCCACGGTCGGCATTGGCGTGGGCGGAATTGCCGGAGCAATCAGCACCGCCGTCACCAGATGTCCTTCAAGGATCAGCGCGGATTGTGCCTCCGCAGGCTGGTAGCCTGTGGGGACGGAGGACGCAGAGACCGTGGCCTCGCCCATCGGGAGGCCGGTAAATGAGACGGTGCCGGCACCAGCTGAGTCGCAGAGCTCATGGATGCCGCCTTCGGCGTCTATGACAACGAAACATGCACCGGGCACAATCGTGCCGGTGTCATCCTGCAAGTACGCGAGAAGCGTTCCTTCCTCATACGCATTCGTATCGACCGACTGAGCCAACGCAAGTGGCTGCCACGCAATCGCGAAGACTGTGAGGAAAAAGACTATCCTCGCGATTCTCGACCCCTTCATCAACCCCGATTCACCTCCGGGCGCACCTAATCGCCCCATATCCCAAACAGGCATGACGAATCGTCCGCATACAGAAATTCCGTCACGAGATTGAATCTCGACGGATAACCCTTATAGCGGTATCACTCCGATTGTCTTGTGGTTTGGATTTTCTGTCGTGACGACTCGGGCAATCGTTATGCCTACTGATCGCCGGCGTCATTATAGTTGAATGGCAGAATATTTTTCAGGGAAAATTAGAAGCAGAGTGTGGCACTCATGCCACATTCGCACGTGATGGGCTTTTGGCTGCCAGGTCGCCAGTTCCTGCGAGCCCGGATTGAAGCGGTCACCGGCCGTGCAGGGGATTGGCATGAGCGGCGTCACAGGAACGTGATTGGGTTGGATACACAGAGCCGGCGACGTCTTGCGACGCCGCCGGCTCCTCCCTCTTCCCCGTAGGTGATCAGTATTAGATGCGCGGAGCGCCGCTGGCGCGATGCCGGCGGCCGGCGCGAAGCCGGACCTCGGCACGCTGGCGAGCTGCGCGGGCACGCCGGACGTCTTCCGGCGACTCACGCTGCTCCAGCCGCTCGCGAGCATGCTCGAACGCACGCTCGGCGCGCTCCAGATCGATCTCCGAGACGCGCTCGGCGATATCGGCCAGGATGATGACGCGGTTGTAGGCAACCTCGATGAACCCGCCGAACACGACGAACTGCTCCTCGCGGCCGCCCTTCTTGATGCGAAGCTCACCGGCATCCAGCAGCGAGATCAACGAGGCGTGGCTCGGCAGGATACCGAGCGTGCCTTCAGCACCCGGCGCGACGACCATCTCGACGCCGGAATCCTGGTAGATCACGCGCTCGCCGGTGACGATCTCCACACTCAGTGTCGCCATGTGATGCCTCCCTCAGATCGGGACCGGCCGGCGAGAACGTTCCTCGCCGAACCGGCCTCACGATGGCGAACTAGCGCCGGTTCTCGAACTCCAGCTTCTCGGCGGCCTCGACGACCTCGTCGATGCTGCCCTTGTAGCGGAAGACGCTCTCCGGCAGGTGATCGTGCTGGCCGTCGACGATCTCCTTGAAGGAGCGGACGGTGTCGGCCAGCGAGACGAAGCGGCCCGGGTTACCGGTGAACTGCTCGGCCGTGAAGTACGGCTGGGACATGAACAGCTCGATGCGGCGGGCACGGTTCACGATCTGCTTGTCCTCGTCGCTCAGCTCCTCCATACCGAGGATGGCGATGATGTCCTGCAGGTCGCGGTAGCGCTGGAGGATCTGCTGGACGGCGCGGGCGACATCGTAGTGCTCCTGCCCGACGACCAGCGGGTCGAGGATGCGGCTGGTCGATGCCAGCGGATCCACGGCCGGGAACAGACCGCGCTCGGCGATGGAGCGCTCGAGGGCGATCGTCGCGTCGAGGTGAGCGAACACCGACGACGGCGCCGGGTCGGTGTAGTCGTCGGCCGGCACGTAGACGGCCTGCACCGAGGTGATGGAGCCGGTCCGCGTGGAGGTAATGCGCTCCTGCAGCTGGCCCATCTCGTTCGCGAGCGTCGGCTGGTAACCCACGGCGCTCGGCATGCGGCCGAGAAGCGCTGAGACCTCGGAACCGGCCTGGACGAAGCGGAAGATGTTGTCGATGAAGACGAGCACGTCGCGACCTTCGTCACGGAAATACTCGGCCATGGTCAGGCCCGTGAGCGAGACGCGGAGACGGGCTCCCGGCGGCTCGTTCATCTGGCCGAAGATCAGGGCGGTCTGGTCGCGCACGCCGGACTCGGCGAGCTCGCCCCAGAGCGCCGTACCCTCACGGGTACGCTCGCCCACGCCGCAGAAGACGGAGTAGCCGCCGAACTCGGCCGCGATGTTGCGGATAAGCTCGGTGATGATGACCGTCTTGCCGACGCCGGCGCCGCCGAAGACGCCGATCTTACCGCCCTTGGTGAACGGGGCGATGAGGTCGATGACCTTGGAACCGGTCTCGAGCACCTCGACCGCGGTCGACTGCTCTTCGAAGGCCGGAGGATCCTGGTGGATCGGGCGGTATTCCTGCGCCTCGACCGGGCCCATCTCGTCGATGGCCTCGCCGGTGACGTTGAAGATGCGGCCGAGCGTGGACGGGCCAACCGGAACGGCGATCGCCTGGCCGGTATCGACAACGTCCTGACCGCGGCGAAGGCCGTCGGTGGTGCTCATGGCGACGGCGCGGACACGATCGTCACCCAGGTGCTGCTGCACCTCGAGCACGAGGCGGGTGCCGTCGTTGAGGGTCGTCTCCAGCGCGTTGTAGATCTTCGGGAGCTGTTCCGGCGGGAACTCGACGTCGACCACCACGCCGGTGATCTGGACGATCTTGCCGGAGGCGCCGGTCGCTCCCTGGGTTGGAGCGGTAGCAGGTGCTGCCATTGTGCAATCCTCACCTGGAGCGTGGCCCGGTGCATGACCGGCCGGCTCCATACTCAATACATGTTGCGGCGCTCACTGCGTGCATCAACCGGACGTTTCCGCCCGTGGTGCCGCATCGCGCCTCGCCCCGGGCACCGGGCCCGGGACGAAGGGTTATTCGACGCGGAACGCGTTGGCGCCCGCGGAGATCTCGGCGACCTCGTTGGTGATCTGGGCCTGTCGCGCCTTGTTGTACGACAGGTTCAGCTCGTCCACGAGCTCCTTGGCGTTGTCGGTTGCATTGCGCATCGCGACCATCTGCGCCGAGTAGAACGACGCGACAGTCTCGAGCTGCGCCTGGTAGATCAACGTCTCGACGTAGCGCGGCAGGATGGCGTTCAACACCTCGCCAGCACTCGGCTCGAAGATGTAATCGTCGTTCGCCGCCAGGTCGCTATCCTCGGCTTCGGGCCGCTCGATCGGAAGGATCTGCATGACCGCCGGGGTCTGGACCAGCGTGTTGACGAACTTCGGGTAGATCAGGTGAACCGCGTCGACCTCGCCCGAAAGGAACTGGTCGATCGCCATCTCCGCGATCGGGCGGGTGTCGGCCATCGTTGGCCGGTCACCCAGCTGGACAAACTCGCCGATGATCTCCTGGTCGGTCTTGCGAATGAAATCGAGACCGCGCTTGCCAACGGCGATGACCCGCGGGTCACCTTCCGTCTCGCGAATGTACTGGGCGCCGCGCCGGAACAGGTTCGAGTTCAGCGCGCCGCTCAGGCCGCGATCGGGCGTCATGAAGATCAGGGCCGTGCGCTGGATCTCCCGCTGCTCGAGCAGCGGGAATTCCTTCAGCTCATCGGCGTCGAGCTGCACAGAGGCAAGGTCCGCCAACACGTCGCGAAGTCGCTCGGAATACGGGCGACCCGCCGTCACGCGCTCCTGGGCACGCCGCATCTTCGACGCGGCGACCATCTCCATGGCGCGCGTGATCTGCGACATGTTCTTGACGCTACGGATCCTGCGACGAATTTCACGTGGGCTTGGCATCGTGCCTCATCCTCTCGAGTCTAGTCGGCGGCCGCGTCGGTCGACGTGAACGACGATGTCGCCTTGAACTCGGTCGTGACCTTCGTCAGCGCCTCAACGGTGGCGTCACTCAGGACCTTCTCGTTCTTGATGGTCTCCAGCAGGCTGCTCTGCGTGGTGCGCAGGTGATCGAGATACGCTTCCTCGAACGCGCGCACGTTGTCGACCGGGATGTCATCCAGCAGACCGGCGGAACCGGCCCACATGATGGCAACCTGCTCCTCAACCGGCAGCGGGCTGTACGGCGGCTGCTTCAGGACCTCGGTCATGACCTGACCGCGCTCGATCTGGCGGCGCGTCGACGCATCGAGGTCGGACGTACCGAACTGCGCGAACGCGGCGAGCGAGCGGTAGTTCGCCATGTCGAGGCGGAGCGAACCGGCGACGGTCCGCATGGCCTTGATCTGGGCAGCACCACCGACGCGGGACACCGAGAGACCGGTGTTGATGGCCGGACGGACACCCGCGAAGAAGAGGTCGGTTTCAAGGAAGATCTGGCCATCCGTAATCGAGATGACGTTCGTCGGGATGTAGGCGGAGATGTCACCGGCTTGCGTCTCGATCAGCGGGATCGACGTCAGCGAGCCACCACCCAGGTCGTCGTGCATGCGCGCGGCACGCTCGAGGAGGCGGGAGTGGAGGTAGAAGACGTCACCTGGGTAGGCCTCGCGTCCCGGCGGGCGGCGAACCAGCAGCGACACCTGGCGATAGGCCTGGGCGTGCTTGGTGAGGTCGTCATAGATGATGAGCGCATCTTCACCATTCTCCATGAACTCCTCACCCATCGCGGTGCCGGCGAACGGCGCGATGTACTGGAGCGGAGCCGGGTCGGCGGCGGAGGCGACGACGACGATGGTGTGAGCCAGCGCGCCGTTCTCCTCGAGGATGCGGGTGAGCTGGGCGATCTGCGACTGCTTCTGGCCAATCGCGACGTAGATGCACTTCACACCGCTGTCGCGCTGGTTGATGATCATGTCGGTCGCGATGACGGACTTACCGGTCTGGCGGTCGCCCAGGATGAGCTGGCGCTGGCCGCGGCCGATCGGGGTCATCGCGTCGATCGACTTGACGCCCGTCTGGAGCGGCGTATCGACGTCCTGGCGCTTGATGACGCCGGGCGCGATGCGCTCGATCTCGCGAGTCTTCTCGGTCTGGATCGGGCCCTTGCCGTCGATCGGCTGACCGAGGGCGTTGACCACGCGTCCGAGCAGCGCATCGCCAACCGGGACCGACGCGACGGCGCCCGTGGTGCGGACCTCGTCGCCTTCTTCAATGTTGGTGTAGTCGCCCATCACGATGACGGCGACTGCGTCTTCTTCGAGGTTGAGGACGAGCCCGTACGTGCCGTCCTTGGTGAACTCAACGAGCTCCGACTGCATGGCCTGGCTGAGGCCGTGCACCGTGGCAACACCGTCACCGACCGCGATCACCTGACCGACGTTGGCAACGGTTGCCTGTTCTGAGAATCCCTGGATCTGCTGCTTGAGCAGATCACTGATTTCGGTCGCGCGTACCGCCATGATCGCTCCGTCCTTCCGCGGCCTCAGTGCCGCGTCGCGCGGGCCTGATCCTTGCCGTGGCTCTTCGCCTGGCCGCCCGCTCTTGCGGGCGCTGACAGGCACCGTCGATACCGTCTGCCGTCTTGCTAAACGGCGTTCATGCTCGCCCGAAGGCGGCGTAGTTGCGTGACAACACTTCCATCGATGACCTGATCACCGATGCGCGCCACGATGCCGCCGATGATGCTGGCATCAGTGTGCAGGCGCAGCTCGACTTCCTTGCCCACGATGCTCTTCAGCCGCTCGCGCACGAGCTCTTTCCCGGCATCGTCGAGCGCATCCGCAGTGGTTACATCGACCAGCACCAC
>DATGPC010000088.1:0-2439 GCA_035305265.1 Thermomicrobiales bacterium
GAGATCCATATTGCCGCCGGAGAGCAGGATGCCGACGCGCTTGCCGGCCAGGTCGACCTTCTTCGAGAAAGCGGCGGCGGCGGCGAGGCAACCGGTCGGCTCGACGACGATCTTCATCCGGCCAGCGAAGAAGCGCATCGCATCGACCAACTCATCGTCAGTGGCCGTGACGATATCGGTGACGTGCTCTCGGATGACCGCGAACGTGTGGTCGCCGAGACGCAACGTCTGCGCGCCATCGGCGATGGTCCGTGGCGCCGGGATGGTCACCAGCTCACCAGAGCGGAAGCTCCGCTGGCCGTCGTTCCCCGCCTCGGGCTCGACGCCGTAGACGACGCAGTCGGGGTTGAGCGCCTTCGCCGCCAACGCGCTCCCGGCGAGCAGCCCACCACCGCCGAGCGGCGTGATGAGGACGTCCATCGGGCCGGCATCCTCGAACAGCTCCTTCGTGGCCGTTCCCTGCCCCGCGATGACGTCCGGATGGTCGAACGGCGGGATAAGCGTCATCCCACGCTCTTGTGCCAGGCGCTGGCCGATCTCCTCCCGGCTCTCGCTATAGCGGTCGTAGAGCACGACCTCTGCGCCATAGCCTTTCGTCGCCCGGATCTTCACATCAGGCGCGTCCTCCGGCATCACGATCACCGAGCTGGCGCCGAGCAGGCTCGCGGCAAGGGCGATTGCCTGGGCGTGGTTGCCGGACGAATAGGCGATGACGCCACCGGCCTTTTCCTCCGGCGTGAGCTTCGCGATCGCGTTGTAGGCTCCCCGGAACTTGAAAGCGCCCATGCGCTGGAAATTTTCCGCCTTGAAGAAGAGCGTCGCCCCGGCGATCTCGTTCGCGGTCGTCGACGTCAGCACCGGGGTCCGGTGCGCCACGCCAGCGATCCGCTCGCTCGCGGCCAGAACATCCTTGTAGGTCACCATTGGTCAGGGTCCTCACTCTGTCGGGATCAGTCTGTCGCCTGTCAGCATCGCAACTACCGCCCCGATCGGCAAGCAGATTCCACTTGGTATGATCGATCCTGGACGAATCGACGCTTTACCCGGGAGGACCATGACCGCGCCCGCATCCGACCTGCTCCAGCTCTTTCGCACCCTTCAGCAGCTCAAGCGCACGAAGCGCACCGGATGGCTCGACCGGGGCATCCCTCCTGATGAGACGGAATCGGTCGCCGATCACACGCTGATGACGGCGCTGATCGCCTGGTTCATGGCGCTGGACGATCCGGACCTGGACGCGGACCGGGTGCTCAAGCTCGCCGTGATCCACGACCTCGCCGAGGCGATCGCCGGCGACCGCCCTCCCTACGAGCCCCACGAGATCCCGAAAGACGACCCTGAGGCGCTACGGGCGTTCTTCAGCGTGCGCAGGGTTGCGTCGCCGGAAGCGCAGGCGGAGAAGCACCAGGCCGAGATGGAGGCTGCGAAGGAGATCTTCGGCCACCTGCCCGACTCGACCCGTGGCGAGGTTCGATCCCTCTGGGAGGAATACGAGGCCCGATCTACGCCAGAAGCGCGCTTCGTGAAGGATGTCGACCGGCTGGAGGCGTTCCTGCAGGCACGCGCCTACCAACGCGAGCATCCGGATGTGCCGCTCTCCGGCTTCACCGACATGGCGCTGAATGGCCTGGAACACGCGCCGCTACGGGCGATCCGGGACGAGGAACTAGGGAGGGAATGATCTCGTGTACAGCCGGCCCTTGTGGCCGGCTTTCGCTCGGGAGCCGGCCACAAGGGCCGGCTGTACAGAACGCAGTCCTCATATGCTATCGTGGTGGCGGGTCATCGATACACGCGCACCAGCCACGGAGCTAGACACCTTCATGAAGACGACCCGTCCTCCCTGCTAATCCTTCAGTTCTTGTAAACAGGTCACTCACGACGGCCGGACATTGTCCGGCATCTTGTCGTGCCTGACGCAATTCCTTCTCGTCTCCCCGACCATTCTCGACGGCTACTGACGTTGCTCCGGCCCGGTCCGGAGCCGTGGCCCGCCATGCCGCCTTTCTCACACCGGTTTTTCCGCGCGATGAGAAAGGCAATAAACCATGGCGTCCTTACGGACCCCTTCCCGCCCTGCGAGCACGCAGGACGACTTCCCGGCCTGGGTCGGGGCCCAGACCCATCTTCATCTCGACATCGGCACCGGTGACGGCACGTACGCGCTCCGGCTGGCCCGGTCATGCCCGGGCATGGCTGTGATCGGCGTCGATACCTGTCTCGACAACCTGACGAAGGCGGCCCGGAAGCCATCGGAAAACCTGCGCTTCCTGGCCGGCGATGCGTTCCAGCTACCGTCATGCCTGCATGGCCGGGCGTCGGCCATCAGCATCAACTTCCCGTACGGATCCCTGCTCCAGGCGGTCGGCGTCGGAAACGCCTCGTCGTGGGCTCGCCTGCTCTCGGTCGCACGGCCGGATGCCCAACTCGACATCCGGA
>DATGPC010000089.1:0-5240 GCA_035305265.1 Thermomicrobiales bacterium
GCGATGCGCTTCTTCGCTGGCCGGATGAAGATCGTCGTCGAGCCGACCGGTTGCCTCGCCGCCGCCGCCGCTTTCTCGAAGAAGGTCGACCTGGCCGGCAAGCGCGTCGGCATCCTGCTCTCCGGCGGCAATATGGATCTCGTGCGCTACGCGGACTTGCTGAAGCACGGCGTTTCGTCTCGGGATTGATTCCGGCAGGGCGGGACTTCATGTCGGCCCGATTGGCCTGAAGCCGATATGCAAACAAAGAGACCCCTGCGGGGCATCGGGGCAAAAGAAGATCGTCCCGGTCCAGATGCATCTTTCCCTGGACACTGGCTCGCAGGGGCAATGAAAAACGGCCGGTGAGCGGTGCTCACTGGCCGTGTCCATGTGCGTGGTTGAACCTCGCTAGCCGATCTCGGGATTCTCTCCCTCGATGGCTGCCAGGATACTCGGCGTTGGCAGGCGCATGCTGCGGGCGGCGCCACTGAATTCCTGGATCTCCGACGGCTGCATGTCCAGCGCCTGGCTCAGACGCCTGGCGATGTGCGGCCGCGGTTCTGACTTGCCGAGTTCTATTTGCGAAACGGTAACCCGTGCCACACCGGCACGGTCAGCCAACGTTTGTTGCGACATATGTCGCCGTTGCCGCGCTTCCCGAAGCGTCAGCATTCCAGCATCTCCCTCACAGCCACCCTGTCCGAACCGATGTGCGGGGGCACGGGCTATCGGCTCGGTCAATCGGTGGTCCCGATCATCCCGCAAGAATCCTAGTCTTTTGATGACGACGCGGTAAAGGTATACGAACGGCTTTCCGGAGAGTCATTTTCCGGACTTCGGATTTATCCGGTGTTGTCGCTTTGAACGTTCGCCGTGAACGTTCATGCCGTCAGGGGCAACAACACGGAGAGCACCGGTTTGGTGCCATGCAGGCAAGGCCCGACCGTACGCGGGGCTGTGACAGTGTGGCCGCATTCCAGGTCGGGATTGCGCGACAGGAGCAAGGCGGACCGGTACGATAGACCGGATTGGAGCCGGAGAATTCGAGGAGAGAGACATGGCGGATCCACGGATGGAGAAATGGGCAAAGGCGCTCGTCGGCTACTCGGTCGACGTCCAGCCAGGGCAGGTCGTCGCGGTCACCGGACACCTTGCCGCTGAGGAGTTGCTTCGCGCGGTTGCGCGAGAGGTCATCGCGAAAGGCGCGCACCCGGTCGTCCTCCCGATCCTCGAGGGCGTGGCCTCTGACCTCCTCCTGCACGGTTCGGACGACCAGCTGCAATACATCTCGCCGATCGATCGCTTCATCCGCGAGCAGGCCGACGTGGTAATCAACATCCGCGCGGAGACGAACACCCGCCGGATGTCCGCCGTCGACCCGGCCCGCCAGTCGCTCTTCACCAGCGCCCGCAACGAGCTGATGGCGACGTACATGTCCCGCGCGGCGTCCGGGGAGCTGGATTGGACGCTGACGCTGTTTCCGACCGACGCCTATGCGCAAGACGCAGACATGGAGACGGAGGCGTACGCCGACTTCGTGCTCAGCGCCTGCAAGCTGGACCGCGACGACCCGGTGGCCGCGTGGCGCGAGCTTCGCGACGAGCAGCAGCGCCTCATCGACTGGCTCGACGGCAAGAGCGAGATCCGGCTCACCGGCCCGGAAACGGATCTCACGCTCTCGGTCGCCGGGCGAGGCTGGATCAACTCGGACGGGAGACGGAATTTCCCGAGCGGCGAGATCTTCACCAGCCCGGTTGAGGACTCGGTGAACGGGCATGTCCACTTCTCGTTCCCGGTCGTGACCGCCGGCCGGTTGATCGAGGATATTCGCCTGCGATTCGAGAACGGCAAGGTGGTCGAGGCCACGGCGGCGAAGAACGAGGAATACCTGATCCAGACGCTGGACACCGATCCCGGCGCTCGCTATCTCGGCGAGTTCGCCTTCGGCACGAATTTCGACATCCAGCGGTTCACCCGGAACATTCTCTTCGACGAGAAGATCGGTGGCACCGTCCACATGGCCGTTGGACGAGGCTACCCGGAGACGGGCAGCACCAACGAATCGGCCATCCATTGGGACATGATCTGCGACCTGCGCCAGGGTGGACAGGTGACCGTTGACGGCGAGCTGTTCCAGAAGGACGGATCGTTCGTGATCTAGTTGGTCGCTGTGCCGGGTGGTCGATTCTCTCTCGCAAGAGACGGATACACATATGAAACGGGCGCCATCATCAGGATGACGCCCGTTTTTCGTTCCCGGGAGCGATGGCTACAGCGCGATCGCCTCGTCAGAGGTGGCGCGAGCCACCTTGCGCATCTCCTCGATCGTCTCCTCGTACGAATTCTCGGTTACCGCGCGAACGTCGAAACTGATGATGTCCATATAGGGTTGGAGGAACGCGGTCAGCTCCTTCGGGTTGTCGTATTCAACGATCAGGAAGCCGGCTCCTCCGCCAACGAGGTTGTACCAGCCCTTGATCCGCTCCGGGTGGTTCCGGCCGGCATCGTGCTGCTGCACGATCCGCTCGGCGACATCCTTGCGTGTGGTCCCGGGAAACCAGGTGAACTCGCAGTAGAACAGCATCGTCGTTCCTTTCTTCTCAGTGACCGGCGCGCCACGGCGCCTGCGCATATGTCCCGACGAGCCCGGTGATGACCCACACCAGTCGCATAAGGTCGCCGCAGAAGCGGTGCCAGAAAAACCGGCCGGCTCAACTCTTCACCCTATCTGTACGGAGCGGTGCGCATCGTGGTATACATAAGAACGGCCTCAATGATCTCATAATTATGGATAGCGACCTCGTCTTGCGTTCCCTGAAAGGTAAGTGGTGAGAGGCATGAATAAGGCCCATGCCGGGATTCGATTGAATCGTCGGTCATTGGTTCAGGCGGCTTCGGTTGCGGGGCTCGGGGGGCTGGTAGGGCAGCAGTCAGCGGCCAGCCAGGCGTCGCCCGGCGGACTCCGCTACGCCGTGATCGGCGATAGCCATATCATGATCGGCGATGAGTCGAGCACGGTCTTTACCCATCGGGTCTTCACCTATCTCGAGTCGCTCGACCCGGAGCCGGCGTTCATCTTCCATGTGGGTGACCTGACCGAAGCAGGATTCCAGGTCGAACATGAGAGCTATGCCGGTCTCATTCCCGAGAGGTTCCGCGACCGGACGTTCCATGTGCCGGGTAACCGCGAAGTCCAGTGGGATGAGTTCGGGCTGCGCACCTTCGTTCAGGCGTATGGCCAGGCACCGTTCTCGTTCGATGTCGGTGGTGTCCATTTCGTCGGGCTGGACGCGACGATCCTCCTGCAGACGCTCGGCCGGTTCGGGCATGACCAGCTCGAATGGCTCGCGGCCGACCTTGCGGCGGTCGGGCCAGAGATGCCGACGGTGCTCTTTTTCCATTACCCCGTAGGCGGGTCCGCCTACTTCGTCACCGACCAGGATGACCTCTACGCCACGATCGAGCCCTACAACGTCGTGGCGGTCCATGCCGGGCACATCCATCGTGAGACGCTGCGTTTCGTTAATGGATTCGTCCAGGCGACGATGAATGCGGTCAAGAACGGGGCGTATATCCACCTTGTCGATCATGTGGGTGACGCGTTGGCCCTGACCTCTATCGAGCTGGAGGCGACCGGGAACGCGCTCGCCCAGGAGCTGGTCACTATCCCGCTACGAAAGGCAGAACGCTTCGCGGCCGCCAACGCGGAACCCGTGATCCAGCCGTCGGATGTCGATGGTGTCGTGTGGCTGTCGTTGCCCGCCGCGCTCGCCCCAGGGGCCGTCGAGGTGAGTGTCCGGTCCTGGCCGAACCACCTCTTCTCCGAGCGGGACAGTGACAAGGTGGGCTGGATCCCACTGGCTCCGGACAATCCGGCAGCGCCCTCGGCCTGGAACGGGGCGATTCCGCTGGACAACCTGAACCCCGGCCATGACCGCATCGAGATGAGCGCGAGCGAAGGGGATTGGTTGTGGCAGCGCTCGTTCGATATCGCGATTGGCCTGGCAAACCGGCCAGCCATCCTTTGGGAGCAACCGGTCGCGTCACACGCGATCCATGGTGGTCTCGTGGGACTCCCGGGCGGCGAGGTGGCGATGGTGACGTCCGGCGGAGAGGTCGCGGCGTGGGCCATCTCCCGAGAAGGACCGTCGGAAGTCTGGCGACTTCCGGGTGATGACCTGAGGAATGGCGTCATCGGTACCCCTGCCGTGACCGCGGACGGGTTGCTGGTCATCGGGCGAGTCTCGGGCGTGGCCGATGCTCTTCGGGCCACGGATGGGGCCACGCTGTGGACCGCGCCCCTCGAGATGCCGGTCTTGGCGGGGATCGCATCGGTCATGGCGGACGATGGCGAGATGGTCCTGGTTTCGACCGGCGGCACGATCCACGCGCTCGACGCCGGGACTGGAGAAATACGATGGGCCACCGGATCGAGGATGCTCACCGGTGGACAGCCCGCGGCGGGTGGAGGTGCGATCTTCGCGTCGTTCGCCGATGGAACCCTCCGGGCCTTCACGGTCGGTGGCGGTTTGGAGCTGTGGCAGGTCGCGACCTTCACGAGTCCGGATATCTACAGCCTGATCGCCCGCAGCGGATGGGCCCACTCCACCGGCCTGGTCCCGGGGACCGCCGACCTCCCTGCGCGGGTCATTACCGCGTCGGAGAAGGCGGCCACCGGGCATGATGCGAACACAGGCTCCGTGGCGTGGAGCCTGGAAGGTCCGTATATGTACGCCAGGCCTCTCCTGCTCGATTCCGGCGCGGTCGTTCTCGGCGCTGTCGACGGCACGGTGAGCTGCATCGACCCGATCAGCGGGGCCGTCCTCTGGCAGGCGGCACTCGGCTACGGCATCATGAACGCCGCCCCGCTCCAGTATCATGACAAGGTGCTGGTGCCCGGCGTCGGCGCGCAGCTCGCGATCCTCGACGCGGCGACCGGCGCGGAGATCGATCGCCTCCAACTCGGCGGGACCGCCCTGTTCAGCACGCCGATCATCGTCGGCGACCTGCTGGTTGCCGGTGGTGAGGATGGGCGCCTTCGCGCGGTCGACCTGTCGATGCTGTAGGCTGCCTTTCGGCTCAACATGCCAAAATGATGTTGGAAGAAGCGGTTCTCTCGAAGGGCCGCTTCATCGTCGTGAGCGGCCCACCGAAAGGACGAGGCGGTATGCGGATCGTGTCGGAGTTGTTGCTGGAGGAGTCGGCGCCATTGCCTGACGACGGCCGATGGCTGGTCCTCGGCGGAGAGGCGGCGCTCG
>DATGPC010000090.1:0-3994 GCA_035305265.1 Thermomicrobiales bacterium
GCTTCGCCCGAGTCGCCGCTGCTCCATCAACTTGCTCCTTGTGATGCAAAAAGGGAGGACACAAGGTCCTCCCCTTCGACCTGTTTGCCTGCTGCTACCCTACCGCCAGATGAGCAATCCGAACAGCACCAAACCGAACGCGATGCGGTAATACACGAAGACATGCGTGCTCTGTCGCTGCAGGAAACGAAGCATGCCCCAGATCGCCAGGAACCCGACGAGGGCCGCGGCAATTCCTCCGGCCAGGAAGTTCATCGCCTCGGCGGAGGTCATGCCTTCGCGGATGGTGTCCACGAGCCCCAGCGTGCCGGCGCCGAAGATCAGGGGGATGCCCGCCAGGAACGAGAAGCGGGCCGCCTCGCCTCGCTTCAGGTTCCGAAAAAGGCCCGCAGTTAGGGTCGCGCCGGAGCGGGATGTGCCGGGAATCAGGGCGGCGAGCGCCTGGCCGACGCCAACCCATGCAGCATCCAGCCAGCTCATACGACGGATATCGTGGCGATGGCTGCCGACCTTCTCGGCGATGAGCATTGCGAGGCCCACGACGATGAGCATCGTCGCGATGACGGCGATCGCGCGGTCCGAATTTTCCTCCGTGTGGAAGAAGGCCTCGATCTCGTCCATGAACAACGCGCCCACGATCGCGCCAGGGACGCTGGCGATCGCGATGAGCAGACCGAGCCGGGCGAAATGGTCCCGCTCGGTATCGCCCGATTCCCCCTTGATGATCGGCAGGGGCTTGCTCAGCGCATAGGGGATGACGCGGATCATCGACCAGATATCACGCCAGAAATACACGAGCACCGCCGTCAGGGTTCCGAGATGTAGCGAGGTATCGAAGGCGAGTCCACCGCTTTCCCAGTCGAGGAGCCAGGGAAAGATGATCAGGTGGCCCGAGGAAGAGATCGGGAGAAACTCCGTCAATCCCTGCACGATACCCAGGATAATTGCCTGCCAGACTTCCATGCGATGCGGTGCCCTTTTCCAACAACTCGATTGCACGGGACGCTCCCAGCCATCATGGCGGGAGCGGTTCCCTCAAGATTCCTGACGCAGTATGCGCGCGCCAGTGTGTGAAGATGTGGATGAGATGTCACAACCCGGTGACGTGCCGGCCCTATCCCCGGACCATCGCCCCTTCCCGCTCCTGCTGCGCCATGCGCAGGTCCTTCATCGACAACTGGTGACGGAACCACTCGAACACGCCGAGCAGGGTGATCGGGAAGTACAGCGCGGCGTGAACCAGGATCGCGTAGGCCAACGCCTGGCTCTCCGGCACGTTCATCGCGCCGTTGAGGACCAGCTTGACGCCGTACTCGAACTGCCCGACGTAGCCTGGCGCGCCGGGGATCAGCGTCGATAGGTTCGCGACGCCGGTCGTCAGCAGTGTCGCCGCGACGCCCATCGCCTCCCGGATCGCCCCGCCGAACGCCCATGCCAGCACGAAGTACATCGATGCCTCGAACAGCCAGGCGAGGACCGACGTCGCGGCGACCTTTGCCAGGTCGCCGCGCATACGCAGGACGCCCAGCCCGCCCAGGAACGACTCCATCATGCGATGGACACGCTCACGCACCCCGGCCGGCAGCGGCCCCAGCAAGAGCTGGAGCACGCGATCGACAAATCCGCCCGCGAAGGTCAGCAGGAACAACCCGATCAGAAGGCCGGCGAAGACGAGGAATGAGATCAGGGCGAGGTGGCGGAGCTCCGACGTCAGGGAGACGAACGCCATCGAGAGCGCCAGGAACCCCAGCATCACCAGCCCGTCGAAGATCCGCTCGACGGCGATCGTCGCCAGCGCCGAGGTCTTCCGGACATTGTATTTCCGGCCGATCAGCACCGAGCGTACCAATTCGCCTGCCCGCAGGGGCAAGACGTTGTTCGCCATGAATCCGATGACAACAATGGGGAGGAGGCCTCGCGCGGTCGTCCGGTCAGCGACCGGCCGCAAGAGGAAGTGCCAGCGCAGGGCGCGAAACCAGACGCCGACGAAGTACAGGGCGAGCGCCACCGGAAGCCACCACAGGTTGCTCTCCAGCAGCGCGTCGCGGATTTCGTTGAGATCCTGCCCCCGGAACGCGAGGTACAGGAAGACGCCACTGATCAGGACCCCGACGAGCGCACGCCAATGTCTCACCATGCCATCCGATCACGCTGCAT
Organism: Thermomicrobiales bacterium; assembly: GCA_035305265.1. GTDB lineage: Bacteria > Chloroflexota > Chloroflexia > Thermomicrobiales > UBA6265 > UBA6265. The sequence goes on from DATGPC010000090.1 coordinate 2,158, forward strand.
GGATGAAAACCTCCGGGCGGGAAGAATGCAGTAGGTACACTGGCCCTGGAACCGTGCGTTCGCCGGATGCCGGCTAGCGGTGCCGGAACGTGATGCGTCCACGGGTCAGGTCGTACGGGGAAAGCTCCACGACGACGCGGTCGCCCGGAAGGACGCGGATGTAGTTCTTGCGCATGCGGCCGCCAAGGTGCCCGAGCACCTCATGGCCGTTCTCCAGCTTGACGGTGAACTGGGCGTTCGGCAGGGCTTCCTGCACGACGCCTTCGACCGCGATCGCGTCCGGGTTTGTCCGGCGCGGCCCGGCCGGCGTATCGGTGCTGGCAACCGTCTGGACGCCACCGCGTCCGCCTCGCTTCTGCTGTGCTTGATTCTTCTTAACCAAACGTTACTCCTTTATATGGCACAATCGGTCGTTCCCGGCCCCTGAGTCCGATGGAAGGTCCAGTTCGGGCGGTCACGCTATCCAACACTTAAGTGTACCGCATCTCCGCCACCTCAGACCTCCCGGCTCTGCCAAACTGTCATCACGCACGGGACAGGCCACGCCCTGGTCCCACAACTTCGCAACAGGAGATCATTTCAATGAGCACTCTCGGCTGCGGCTTCGGCCTCCTCGCCACTATCGCCTTCCTTATCGGTCTCATCCCCTTTCTCGGCTGGCTCAACTGGTTTACGACGCTCCCGTTGGCGGTGATCGCCGCAGCGCTCGCCTATTCCGCGCGGCAGAACGGCCGTGACAGCAGCATGGCCCGCTTCACGCTCGTCGCGTCGGTCCTGCTTATCATCATTACCCTCGGGCGTCTCTCCATCGGCGGCGGCTTCATCTAGAGCGGTTTCGTATCGCCGGAACTGGAATCCAGCGCACTCACGATCGACAGAGGTGCACCCGATGACGTCGCAGGACTACGTGATCCGCCCCATTACACCCGACGAGATCGGCGCCTGGTGGGAGCTCCGGCTTCGGAGCCTCCGGGATCACCCGGATGCATTCGGGGCCGACTACGACGAGGCGAAACGTCGTGGTCCGGATTATCTCCGGCCCGCCACGGTCGACGGTCACGTCGACCGGCTCTTCGCCGCATTCGCCCCGGATGGCGCCCTCGTCGCCCAGGCACGTACCGCCGGCGACGAGGGCAAACGCGCCCATATCGCCATGATCGTCAGCGTCTACACCGCGCCGGAGCACCGCGGCCGCGGCCTCTCGAAGGCCCTGATCGCCGCCGCGATCGATCATTGCCGCGCCTTTCCGCAGCTTCGGCAAGTCGGTATTGCGGTCAACGCCAACAATCCCGCCGCGATCGCGGTCTACACGGGCGCCGGCTTCGTCCCCTGGGGAAGGGAGCCGCGCGCGCTCGCGACGGACAACGGCTTCCACGACGAGATCCACATGGTGCTCATGCTCGATTCCTGGCCGGGTTTTCGGGGTTGGTCCGTTCGTGTGAAACTGGAAGGCGTGAAACAATCACGCGCGTGCAACCGGCAACGCGCGAGGAGGAGAAGCATGTCCCTTTCAACGTCCGTACCGACACCCGAGCAGTTCCAGAACGCAACCTGGGACGATATCCTGCCGCTCTACCAGGAGCTGGTCGACCGCCCGCTGGAGCCGGGTGACACCGTCGCCATCGAAGCCTGGCTGGAGGACTGGAACGCGCTCGACACGGCGCTGGCCGAAGCAGCGTCTGTCGCCAATGTCGAAGCATCCTGCGACAGCGAGAATCCGGAAAAGGAAGCCACCCACCTGCGTTTCGCCAGCGAGATCATGCCTCGCCAGGGGCAACTGGGCGTCGCGCTGGCCAACAAGCTGCTCGATACCGGGTACACCCGCCCGGATCTCGAA
>DATGPC010000091.1:0-3039 GCA_035305265.1 Thermomicrobiales bacterium
GATCGTGATAGTGCTGAATATTGGCTACGGCATCGTCGAGATGGCGGGTGGGTTCCTCTCTGATTCGCAGGCGCTGAAGGCCGACGCGCTCGACTTCCTCGGGGACGGACTGATCACGTTCCTTGGCGTCGTCGCGATCGGCTGGGGCATCGCCTGGCGCGCCCGATCCGCATTGATCCAGGGAATCTTCCTGGGCGTGCTCGGGCTCGGCGTGCTCGTGAATACGGTGATGCGCCTTGCGGATGGCTATGTGCCGGAAGCGGGGATGATGGGTGCATTCGGAATCGTTGCGCTGGCCGTGAACGTCGCCTCAACGATCGTGCTGCTGCCGCACCGTGCCGGTGACGCTAATGTGCGGGCGGTCTGGATGTTCTCGCGCAACGACGCGATCGGGAACCTGGCTGTTGTGGTGGCGGCCGTGCTTGTGGGGTGGCTCGGCTCCGCATGGCCCGACATCGTGGTCGCCTTCGCGATCGCCGGGCTGTTCCTGCAGTCGTCGTGGGTGATCATCCGCGATGCCCGTCGCGACCTGACCGACGCATCCAGGTAAGCTCAGCGCAGGCCGAGCTGCTCCACACGCCGCAGCGTATCCTCCAGGCTCCACGCCTGCGCGATCCGGCCGTCCTCGATCCGGAAGATACCGACCTCGTCGACCCGCGTGAAGCGCCGCCCGGTCGCCGCGTGTCCTCGCCACTCTCCCAGATGCGTGCCGGAACATTTGAATCGGCCCACGACCGTGTCGCCTTCCGCGATGAGGTCGACGATCTCCATGTGCGTGTCGGGGAAGGAGGCGAGAAACGGCGAGATCCAGTTTCGTGCGGCGTTCGCCAGCTTCGGCGCGTAGATCTCGTCGATGATGTCCAGTCCACCGGCGTTCATGACCTCATCGACCAGCCGCCGGACGATCATCTTGTTCTTCTCGAGATGCCCTGTTCCGGACATGGAGACCTCCGCGCGTTGCCCTGCTCGTTCTGAACGGGCCGGATCGTCATGAGTGTGGCCGGGACCGGGCCCGTCGCGTGGATCGGTCAGCCGAAGTCGATGATGCTCCGGATCTCGCGGAACCCTTCGGGAATGATGCTGTAGAAGGCCCATTTGCCGCGCTGCTCGCGCTTCACGAGCCCGGCCTCGACGAGCTTCTTCATATGGTGTGAGACCGTCGGCTGGCTCAGGCCCAGCTCGCCGGGGAAGTCGCAGGCGCAGACATCCTCGCAGCCATGCGAGGCGATGTGCGACAAGAGACGCAGCCGCATGGGGTCGGCCAGCGCCTTGATCTTCGCGGCGGCGGCTTCGGCTTCTTCAGCCGAGACCGGTCCCTGGTTCAGGGACGGACAACACGATTGGATCACGGTGAGCTCAGGCATCGTTTTCATGTCCCCAGTATGACACATATTGACGCATATCGATATGAATCGTACCCTTAAGGCAGCGAATCGATCAGCGCCGATCACGACAGGGCAATCCCATGACCATCCCTACCTTCCTGAACAACCCGCCGCGTTACCTCTTCTTTACCGGCAAGGGTGGCGTTGGCAAGACGTCCATCGCCTGCGCCGCCGCGCTGGAGCTTGTCGATGCCGGCAAGCGGGTACTGCTTGTCAGCACCGATCCGGCATCCAACATCGGCCAGGTCTTCGGTCAGGAGGTCGGGAACCGCATGGTGCCGATCAACGGCGTCCCGGGGCTGACGGCCATGGAGATTGACCCGGAAGAGGCCGTCGTCCAGTATCGCGAGCGCGTCATCGGCCCGCTGCGCGGCGTCGTGCCGGACGAGGAGGTCCGCGCGGTAACGGAGTCGCTCTCTGGCTCCTGCACGACCGAGATCGCGTCGTTCAACGAGTTCACCGGCCTCCTCACTGACCGAAACCTAGCCGCGGAATACGACCATATCCTCTTCGACACCGCGCCGACCGGCCACACCATCCGCCTGTTGCGCCTTCCCGGATCCTGGAGCGACTACCTCGAACGCGGCCGGGGTGATGCATCCTGCCTCGGCCCCATGGCCGGGCTGGACCGGCAGAAGACCGTCTATGCCGAAGCGGTCGAGGCGCTTGCCAGCCCGGACCTGACCCGACTGGTCCTCGTCGCCCGGCCACAGCGCTCGGCGCTGGCGGAGATCGGCCGGACCCATGAAGAGTTGGCCGATATCGGCCTGACGCAGCAACACGTCGTCATCAACGGCGTCATGCCGGAAAGCGAGGCGGCGGATCAACTCGCCGCCTCGATCCGTGAGCGCGAGCAGGCCGCGTTGGCGGACCGGCCGGCGAACATCACTGGCCTCCCGACCGACTCGATCCCGCTCCGGAGCCGGAACATGGTTGGCGTGGAGGCCCTGAAGACGCTTTTCGACGGCGAGCAGCTGCGCGAACGCAGTGCTGCGCCAGACGATGCTGTCGCCCTTCCACCGCTCGGCACGCTTGTCGATGAGCTTGCCGGGACCGATCACGGGCTCATCATGCTGATGGGCAAGGGTGGCGTCGGCAAGACGACGATGGCCGCCGCGATCGCCGTTGCGCTGGCCCGGGCCGGCAAGAAAGTCCATCTGACGACCACGGATCCGGCCGCCCACCTGAACGAGACGTTGCAGGGCCACGTCGAGGGCCTGACCGTCTCCCGGATCGACCCGGAGACCGAGCTGCGTGCATATCAGGAGCGGGTCATGCGCACGAAGGGCGCGAAGCTGGACGAGGAGGGCAGGGCGCTCCTGGCGGAGGACCTCCGATCGCCGTGCTACGAGGAGGTTGCCGTCTTCGAGGCATTCTCGAAGGCCGTTCGCGAGTCGCGGCGCCAGTTCGCCGTGCTGGACACTGCCCCGACCGGCCATACATTGCTCCTGATGGACACCACCGGTGCCTATCACCGCGAGATCACGCGGCAGATGACCGGGGGCACGTCCTTCCAGACGCCGCTTATGCGCCTGCAGGATCCGGAGTCGACGAAAGTGATCATCACCACGTTGGCGGAGACGACGCCGGTGCTGGAGGCGGAGGTTCTGCAGAAGGATCTCGCCCGGGCGGATATCGTGCCCTGGGCATGGGT
>DATGPC010000092.1:0-2316 GCA_035305265.1 Thermomicrobiales bacterium
GCATTTCCCTATCGGCGGCATTGGCGACAAGCGAAAGGTCCACGCGGTCGAGGATGTGACCTTTCACATCCCGCGCCGGCAGATCGTGACGCTCGTCGGCGAGTCCGGCTCGGGGAAGAGCACGACCGCCCGGCTCATCGCTCGCCTGATCGAGCCGACGTCTGGCGAGATCATCTACAACGGCACGGACGTCCTCAAGTCGGAGTCCAGCGGCGCGTCCCTGAAGTACCGCAGCGATGTCCAGATGGTGTTCCAGGACCCGTTCGGGTCGCTGAACCCGGCACACACGATCGAGTACATCCTCGAGCGCCCGCTCAAGATCCATAAGAAGACGCGCGGGCGCAAGGAAACGCGGGAACGGATCTACGAGCTGCTGGAGACCGTTGGGCTGGGTCCCGCCCAGGAAGTTGCGGCGAAGTTCCCCTACGAGCTCTCCGGCGGGCAGCGGCAGCGCGTCGCTTTTGCCCGTGCGCTTTCGGTGGAGCCGAAGGTGATGCTCGCGGACGAGCCGGTGTCGATGCTCGACGTGTCGATCCGGGTCGGCGTCCTGAACCTGATGAAGCGGCTCGCGGATGATCAAGGACTGTCGTTCCTCTACATCACCCACGACATCGCAAGCGCGCGGTACATCAGCGACCACACGAACGTCATGTATGCCGGACGGATGGTCGAGGGCGCGCCGAGCGACGAGTTGGTGCACGAGCCAGCGCATCCCTATACGAAGTTGCTGCTCTCCGCGGTGCCGAACCCGCACGCCGGGTTGCGCACCACCGATGTCCCCGCCCGTGGGGAGATTCCCTCGCTGATCGATCCGCCGCCGGGCTGCCCGTTTGCCCCTCGCTGCCCGTTCGCGATGAAGCGATGCCGCGAGGCCATGCCGCCGCCGTTCACGATCGGCAAGGATCACTGGGCGCGGTGCTACCTGTATGACGACCTGCCGAACGACCCGAACGTCTAGGAGGCTCCGGAAGTAGCGCCGCGAAGGTCGTCACAAATCCTCCGGAAGGCGGTACCCTGACGCGGAGCATACGTATCGCCCGGACCGGATTCGGCCGGGTTGCCTCAGGGAAAGGTATTGCAATCGTGATCAACGTCGGGATTATCGGGTGTGGCGATGTGGCCACCCATTCCTATTTGCCGGGCCTGAAGGCGCTTGGCGACCACGCGAAGGTCGTCGCCGTGTTCGACATCGTCGACTGGCGCGTGGACAACGCGAAGGAGTTTCATCCGGACGCGACCGGGTACACCGATTACGATGCGTTCCTTGCGCATGATGCCGACGGCGAGCGGATGGATCTCGTCTTCAACCTGACCCCGGCGCCGCTGCACCGCGAGATCACGGCGAAGGCGCTCGAGGCCGGCTACAACGTCTACTCAGAGAAACCGATCGCTTCGACCGTCGGCGATGCGGACGAGCTTGTCCAGATGGCCGATGAGAAGGGGCTCCAGTTCTTCTGCGCGCCGGCCATGATGGTCACCGCGCGGTTCATGTGGCTGAAGGAGCTCATCGGCAGCGGCGAGATCGGCCGCGCCTACTTCATCAAGAGCCACCATGCCGGCATGGGCCCGGCGTCCTGGCGTACATACTCCGGCGACCCGCGCGTGTTCTACACGCCGAAGGTCGGGCCGTTGATCGACCTCGGCGTCTATCAGCTTCACGCCATGACCGGCCTGTTCGGCCCGGCGAAGCGCATCTCTGCCTACGGCGGCATCATGAACAAGCAGCGCACGCTGCTCCAGCCGTCGATGTTCGGCGAGCGGATCAACGTCGAGGCGCCGGATCTCTACTCGATCAACCTGGACTTCGGCAACGACACCTACGCGCATCTCTACAACAGTTTCGCGACTCCGGCGTCGAAGGCGCCGATGTTCGAGGTCTACGGCGAGATGGGCGCGGTCAGCATCGGCGCGCAGCAGTGGTATGACGGCAACGGGACAACCGACCTCTACCGCCGCGACGAGTCGGAGAGCGGCGAGAGCGAAGGCTGGCAGAACGACGTCGCGGTGCCGAACCCGCTGCCGACCTCGGACATCCTCGGCAGCGGCATCCTGCACGCGCTCGACGTGCTGGAGAACGGCACCACCAACGTGCTGACCGCCGCCCATGCCACGCACGTGCTCGAGATCATGAACGCGGCCGGCACATCGCTCGAGACGGGCGAGTCCATCGAGATCGAATCGACGTTCTAGGTGTCCGCCCCGGGTCGATATGGAGTCGACCCATGCAAGCGGCCCCATATCGGGAAAGGGGAGAGACATGAAACGAGACCAGATCGGCGTCCAGTTGTACACGCTCCGCGAGATGGCGGCGAAGGA
>DATGPC010000093.1:0-5904 GCA_035305265.1 Thermomicrobiales bacterium
GTCCTGTCCCCAAAGCCAATACACGACCAGGCCGAAAAGCAACGCCGCCACGATGTAGACAACCGACCAAATGGCCGACGACCGGATTCCGGGCACATGGGGATTCCGCAACGCGGTGGCGACTTCCCAGGCGAGGATGCCCGCGAACATCAGGAACGTGAGGACCCAAACCATCAACGACACATGCATCGATCAAACCCCGAAAAACCCGCGAGAGCCCATCCGTTCCACAGCGTGCCCGAGCCCCGCCTGGAAGCACGCCAACACAAATTACAACGACCGCCCCGGTGCCGGGCGGCACGCGGAGCGGTCGTCCTGTTTCATATGGTTCCGGCGTTATGCCCGGGTGCCGGTCTCGACCGGCTCGTCCTTGGATGCCTCGTCCTGCCCCTTCGTGTGCTGGAGCGAGAACCACGCCGCCACCGCGATGGAGCCGGCGATGACGATCAGGGAGAGCCACGTCGGGACCTCCGGGATCACCGTCACATGCTCGCCACCGTTGATGAACGGCAGCTCGTTCTTGTGCAGGGCATGGATGACGAGCTTCGCGCCGATCCAGGCGAGGATGAACGCCAGGCCGTAGGACAGGTACACCAGCCGGTTCAGCAGGCCACCGAGCAGGAAGTAGAGCTGCCGGAGGCCGAGCAGCGCCCACGCGTTCGTCATGAACACGAGGTACGGCTCGCTGGTGATGCCGTAGATCGCCGGGATCGAGTCGAACGCGAACAGGAGGTCCGTCGAGCCGATCGCGACCATGACGAGCGCCAGCGGCGTCAGCAACCTCTTGCCGTCGATCTTGACGACCATCTTGTCTTCAACGTAGTTCTGCGTCACCGGCATGATGCGGCGGACGAACTTGATGAACGCGTTTTCTTCGTAGTCCTCGTCAGCGTGCGGGTCGGACTTGGCGAGCGTCCAGCCGGTGTAGACCAGGAACGCGCCGAAGATATAGAAGACCCAGCTGAAGTTCTCGATCAGCGCCGCGCCGATCAGGATGAAGACCGTCCTGAAAACGAGCGCGATCGCGATACCCCACAACAGCACTTTCTGCTGCAGGATGCCTGGCACCGCGAACGACGTCATGATGATGAGGAAGACGAAGAGGTTGTCGACCGAAAGCGCCTTCTCGGTGAGATACCCGGTCAGGTACTCGAGGCCGTGCTGGTGATCCCACACGACCCAGACACCGGCACCGAAGATGAGCGCGCCGACGATGTAGACCGCCGACCAGATCCCCGCCTCTTTCAGCGAGGGCACATGCGGCTTGCGAACATGGGAATAGAAGTCGAAGACGAGCAGCCCGATCACACCAACGATGCTGACGAGCCAGACCCACAACGGAACGTGCAACGTAGAACCTCCATTTGATATGGAAATGCGTTCGGAGGTCTCTTCCGCTGGCCACACGTCCGGTGTGCTGCCAGTGATCGGTGCCGGGCAAGGGGGTCCTTACCGGATTGACGACACCGCCGCTTGGGAATACTCCCCTCCAAGGGAATATAGGTATCGATGCGCCGCGTATACGCGACGAAGACGACCGGCTCAGTATATCGCACGGCGTACGCCATGAACCAACCGACACCCGGATCTGGCCTCCGGAGTGGACACTCTACCGACGCCGTTCGTGTGCACTCAATCTTCACCGGCCGGGATTTCGCCCCGTCCCTCCCAGAACGCCAGCCGGTGCTCGGCGGCGAAATCCACCGGAGCGACCTCGCCCGGACCGTCGTCCAGCCCGAGCACCGTCTCTCCGCTGTCGAACGGCTCCCACCGCGGCAGCCCCTCGCCGTTGGGATCGCCGTCGCGCGCGAAGGTGGCCCAGTACCGGTTCATCATCGCCGCGAGACGTCGCTGCGAGGCCGCCAGGGGCGCCGGCTCGCGCACGTCGAACTGGTACCCCAGTTCGGCGCTGTGATAGGCGCCCGCGCCATCATCGCCACCGACCGCGAGGAAGCCGGCCGGAGCCTCACGGTCCCGGAACTCGTAGGCCCACACGGGCGTAACAGCCGCCAGGGCACGATGCTGCTCCATGGTCGGTCGCGCCCAGACCCGGTCGGTAACGACGGTCGCCCAGGCCAGCTCGCCGGACGGGAACGCCTCGAACGGATACTCGCTGGCGATCTCGCCCGCCTCGTCCCCGAACGCCTCCTCGAGCCGCTCCAGGTACTCGTCCTCCCCCATTCGCGCCAGGAAACCGCCGGAAAGCGTCACCATCAGCCGCGCCTCGTCCCGCGTCGATCCGGCGAGGACCGGCACCGGGTGGATCTCGCCAGCGAGCGTGGCGTCGACCGGATGCTCCGGCAGGAACCGGGTGCCCCACACATACGGCACATAGAGCGCGGAAAACGCGTTCAGCAGCCCGGTCGGGACCTTGCGCAGCGCGCCGATGATGTCCTTCGTCTCGTCGATGCGCAGGTCCTCGATCACCGATTGGCTGACCGGCGTCCGCTCATCCTCCGTCGCCCAAAGGGAGTGGATTGCCGGCAACCCGAACATCGTCCCGGCCGGAAAATCGGCCAGCGCGACGCCGCTCTGGATTACGGCACGATGGAACAGCCCTTCCGACAGCGGCGAGACGAGATGCGCGGAGACGCCCAGCCCACCCCACGACTGCCCCATCAGCGTCACGTTGCCCGGATCGCCGCCGAACGCCTCGATATGGTCACGCACCCACTCCAGCGCCATCACCTGGTCCAGCAGACCGAACGTGCCACCGTCCGGCAAGCCCGGAAACACGAACGACCCGAAGATGCCCATCCGGTAGTTGATCGTCACGACCACGACGTCCTCGTCGGCGGCCATCCGCGACGCGAGGTACTCTGACCCGCTGCCGAACAGGTTCGCCCCGCCGTGGACGAACACGATCACCGGCTTGCCGGCACCCTCCTCCGGCGTCCCCGGCACCCAGACGTTGAGGTAGAGACAATCCTCGCTCGACTCGCGCTCGTCGAGGAACGGCATCTGGGCCTGCGGCGCGACCGGGCCCGGTTCCTCCGCCACCAGCACATCGTTCCCCCACGGCTCGACCGGCTGCGGCGCCACCCATCGCAGGTCATCCACGGGCGGCTTCGCGTACGGGACGCCCTGGAACACCGCGTAGCCGTCCTCCTGCACGCCCTGGATGCGGCCGAGTGTCGTTTCGATCACCACCGATCCGGCGGCGCCCGGTTGGCGCGCGGCGAGCGTCCGCGGCAGCAGTGGGGCAAGCGTCGACCCCGCCAGGAACTGGCGTCGGCTCATCGTGGGAGAGAAAGAACGAAAACGGGGCATCGAGGACTCCTGGAAATGTCGATTCTGGCAGGACAACAGCGTCCGGGTCGATCATGGCACAAGCTCCATGCCAGCACACCCTCCGCCCGGACGCACCGGTGGCCGCGATTCTGCGACCCCGACCGCACAATGAGCGCGAATCCGGCGGCCTGACGGGAACCCGACACCGCCAGATGAGCGTCTTGCCTTGTGGAAACAGGTGCGAAGCGAGGGTCGCTTCGCTCTCGGGGTCATCAATCTGGGGAAGGGTGAATGGACTGGATCAGTGATCCGGCAATCTGGACAGCGCTGCTGACACTGACGGCGCTGGAGATTGTGCTCGGCATCGATAACATCGTCTTTATTTCGATCCTGACGAACAAGCTCCCGGAAAGCATGCGGGAGCGGGCAAGGATCACCGGTCTCGGCGCCGCGATGATCATGCGGATCATCCTGCTCTTCTTCGCGAGCTGGATCGTCGGGCTGACGGACCCGATCTTCGACATCTTCGACCGCGACTTCTCCGGCAAGGATCTCATCATGCTTGCCGGCGGCCTCTTCCTGATCGGCAAGGCCACCATGGAGCTGCATGACCGGCTCGAAGGCGAGGAGCATCACACGGAGGCAAAGGCCGTTTCATCGTTCGGCTCGGTGATCTTCCAGATCCTGCTGTTGGATATCGTCTTCTCCATTGACTCCGTCATCACCGCCGTCGGTATGACCGAGCACCTTCCGGTCATGATCGCCGCCGTCGTCATCTCGATCGGGGTCATGATCCTGTCGGCGAACTCCATCGCGGGCTTCGTCGAGCAACACCCGACCGTCAAGGTCCTGGCGTTGTCGTTCCTGATCCTGATCGGCTTCTCGTTGATCGCGGAGGGCTTCCACGTCCACATCCCGAAGGGCTACATCTACTTCGCGATGGCGTTCAGCGTGATGGTCGAGGTCATCAACCTGCAGATCCGCAAGAAGGAAGGCGAGCGGAAACCCGTCCACCTGCGCCCGGCCTTCCCCGGCCAGCGAGCCGTCGAGCGCGCCGGCCAGCGGCCGGTCCGGACGGGCGACTAGGCCTTCGACACACGGGTTCACGGGGGGCGGGGTGCACGGCATCCCGCCCCCCGTTTCCGTCCGCCCGGTCCGGGACGTCCACTCCGCCCGAACATGCGACAATGGCTCTACATTCCTCATGCACCGACCGATGCATGAAGCGAAACATCCACTGAGAACCATCACGCTTTCGACAAGAGGAATATCAACATGACGTCGAGCAACAGTCGCCGGGGCGACCAGCTCTTCCGCGAGGCGCTGGCCGAATACGAGTCACGCGGAGAGGGGTATCAGCAGCGGATCGTCCTCGCGCGGGACATCAACATTCCCGAGGGCTACGAGCCCCTCCCCGGCCGGCTGGAGAACATGCGGCCGGGATTCCAGCACGAACGACGTCGGTTCGAGGGCCCATCGGCCCCGCCGATCCCTGTGATCGAGCACGCGGACGGCTCGCTGTGGACCTACGAAAACGTCCCGATCCTGACACTGTTCCACGAGATGGCCTCGCTTGCCCGCCTGAAGGTGGTCGTGATCGCCTCCGAGCGGACGCAACAGCCGAAAGCCGCTCCCTTCAGGCACGCTCCTCGACGCTGAGCAAGGCCCCGAGCTCGTCCAGCCGATCGATGACCTCATCCGGGCCGAGCTGCTCCAGCCCCGGCCCGATTTCCTCCCATCGCCGCGGTGACGCGACGGTCGGCGAAGGCTTTCCCCGTAACGAGAACGGCGTGACGGTCGACCGCGCCGGATGGTTCTGGCTCCAGTCGATCATCACCTTCCCCACCCGCTGCTCCTTTGCCTGGACCGCGACGAGACGCTCCGGATGCGCCTCCGCCATCTCCCGCGCAACGTCCCGCACCCAGGCATGCACCTTCAGCGCGGTCCGCTTGCCGTCTAGCGGCGCGTAGAGGTGGATGCCCTTGCTCCCGCTCGTCACCGGCACCGGCTGCAATCCCTCCCCTTCCAAACGCTCGCGCAGCAAATGCGCGATCTCCGCCACGTCGTCGAGACCCAACCCCTCGCCGGGATCGAGATCGATCACCAACCGGTCCGGATTGCGAATGCCGCCGCGCGGCCCAAGCCGGAACTGCGGCGTATGCAGCTCCAGCGCCGCCTGGTTCGCCATCCAGAGCAACCCGGCGAGGTCGTCGATCACCGGGTAGCGAACCGTTTTCGCCTCCTTCCCGGTGCCCGGGCTCGCGGAGATGCCGAACACCCGGATCCAGTCCGGGATGTACCTGGGCGCGTTCTTCTCGTAGAACCGGTCGCCGCCCACACCATCGACGAACCGGATTCGCGTCACGGGCCGGTCCTTGAGCTGCGGCAGCAGGACATCCGCGACCGCCGTGTAGTAGTCGAACACGTCCTGTTTGGTCCATCCCGTTTCCGGGTACATCACCTTGTCCGGGCTCGTCAGCTTCAGCCGGCGCCCGTCTACCGTCCTCGTCACGGAATCTGCCTTCGCCATCGACTTCCCTCCGATGTATTGAGCCGGACCCCGGCCTGTGGTTTCATGCATGCATCAGGACATCTTCGCTCCGTCGCACAGCAGGAAGGATTCCCTCCATGCCTGAGAAACCGATTGTGGCCGTGACCTTCCGGATCTCCGAC